>JBFNEZ010000169.1:0-8269 GCA_040797825.1 Thermotaleaceae bacterium
TTATACAGAAACGATGCTTCAAAAAGCGAAGAATAACGCAGGGATCTATAGAAATGCAATTCACTTTGAAAGAATGGATGCGCATAATCTAAAATTTGAAGAGAACACTTTCGATCTGATTGTAACAAGAAACTTGACTTGGAATTTGGAAAGACCAGACATAGCCTATAGAGAGTGGCACAGGGTTTTGGCCCAGGGGGGGAGATTATTGAACTTTGATGCCAATTGGTACCTCCATGTACATGATGCTGAAAAGAGAAAAGCCTATGAACAGGATAGGATAAATTGTGCAGAAAGAGGCTTCGAAGATCACTATATCCATACAGATACAGAGGCCATGGAGGAAATTGCAAGGAAGCTGCCATTAAGTAAGGAGCACAGACCAGAATGGGATGTAAAAGCGTTACTTAATATCGGTTTTGGAAAGATCATGACAGTAAAAGAAATTGGAAGCCGCGTATGGGACGAAGAAGAGCGCGTGAATTATGGCTCTACGCCTATGTTTATGGTAGGGGCAGAAAAATAAGGGGGAGTGTATATGACTGGCTTAAAGGACAGAAATACAGAAATGATTGAAGAGGTAAAGGATTATTGGAATATACGCTCAGAGAGCTATTCAAAGCAGAATATAGCAGAACTGCACAGTTTTAAACGAGATGCATGGCGGAAAATGATATTGGAAAATGCCCCAGCCAAAGAAAAACTTAAAATATTGGATGTGGGTACAGGACCTGGCTTTTTTGCCATAAATCTTGCGCTTTTAGGTCATGATGTGACTGCGGTTGATTGTACATATGCGATGCTTGATAAAGCCTCGGAAAATGCCAGAAACTACGGCGTAAAGGTTGAATTCGCTCAGGCCAATGCAGATGAGCTCCCTTTTGATGAGGGTACATTTGATTTAATTGTCTCCCGTAACGTTGTATGGAATCTGGAAAATCCTCAAAGGGCCCTTAAGGAGTGGGCCCGTGTACTGAAGGATGAAGGCCATCTAATTTATTTTGATGCAAACTGGTATTTATATTTATTTGACGAAGGACTGCGCATAAGCGTAGAAGCAGCTAAGAAGGAAGCAGAGAGATTATTTCCCGAGGAGAAGGATCCAGCCCAAGCCATAGGGATGAATATGGAAAAGATCGCTTATAGTCTGCCGCTGTCCCGGCAATGTCGCCCTCAATGGGATAGGAATGCGATTGTGGATTGTGGACTGAGAATGATATCCCTTCAGGAGGATATTGGTGAATGGGTGTGGGAAGAGAAGGAAAAAATTCGTTATGCTGAGACGCCGCTGTTTATGGTCTGTGCAGGGAAATCAAAGTAAGCAAATTCTGTTCCAGCACCAGTGCAAGGAGAATCAACTGAGGAAGGAAGGGTTGCTGCAAGATGAAGAAATATATTGGAAGACGATTGCTGCAATTGATACCGATTATTTTTGGAATTACTTTTTTATCCTTTGGCCTTATGCAAACGGCAGCAGGGGATGCGGTGGATGCCTTTTATGATAATACAACAGGGGGAGTATCGGAGCAAATCAAAGCGGAAAAAAGAGCGGAGCTGGGCTTAGACAAGCCCTTTCTGGTGCAGTATTTGAATTGGCTAAGGGGTGTTGTTCGTGGGGATATGGGCGTTTCATATATTTCAAATAAAAAGGTATTTGAAACATTCATATCCAAATTGCCGGCAACGATTTATCTTGCACTGGCAGCAATTTTGGTAACCCTTTTAGTCTCTATTCCCCTTGGTATTATAGCAGCGATAAAGAGAAATCGGTTTATTGATTACTTTATTCGTATGATGAGTTTTGTTGGAAACTCCATGCCAAGCTTTTTCATTTCTCTTTTACTGATATACGTTTTTGCATTGAAACTCAATATTTTACCTGTCATTGGAAATAGCCAAGGATGGAAAAGTATTATTTTACCTATGCTTACCCTTGTAGTCGCTATGTCCTCCAAATATACAAGACAAGTGCGTGCCGCTGTACTGGAAGAGCTCAATAAAGACTACGTCATGGGAGCCAGGGCCCGCGGGATAAGGGAATCAGTGATTTTTTATGCCAGTGTTTTAAAGACAGCGATGTTGACGATCCTTACGCTGTTAGCCTTATCTATTGGATCACTGCTTGGGGGAACGGCAATCATAGAATCCATATTCATGTGGGATGGTGTAGGAAAATTAGCTGTAGATTCTATCACAATGCGAGATTATCCAATGATTCAGGCCTATGTGATCTGGATGGCCCTCATCTATGTAGCCGTGAATTTAACAACTGATATATTCTATCACTATCTTGATCCGAGAATTCGCATTTTACAGGAGGAATAAGCATGAATACTGCAGTCGGACAATCGGTAAAGATAGGAAGCAATCATCATCAAGACTACACCCTTATAAAATTTTATATTCTTTTGACATTGGTAGGAGGATTACTGCTGATAGCAGCCTTTGCCCCTCGGTTAGTACCCTTTGATCCATATGCTCAGGATTTATCAAAAGCACTACAGCCCCCAAGCAGTACTCACTGGCTTGGGACAGACCGTTATGGAAGAGATATGCTATCCCGTGTGATGATGGGGGGGCAGTCCACAATTTTCACTTCCCTACTGCTGGTAGCCATCATTTCGATCATAGGGACATGGATCGGTGTGGCTTGCGGCTATATAGGGGGAAAAATCGATACCTTCATTATGCGGGTGTCCGATATTTTCCTGGCCTTTCCAGGAATGGTTTTTGCCATAGCTGTTGCCGGGGTCCTTGGCGGAGGAATCATGAACGCCGTGATAGCCTTGGCCTGCATATCTTGGCCGAAATACGCAAGACTGGCAAGAGGACAGGTATTATCTGTTAAAACCATGCCATATATTGCAGCCGCTAAAATGAGCGGCTCGGGAACATTAAAGGTTATTTTCAAACATATTATGCCGAATATTATCGGAACCATTCTGGTAACTGCTACCCTTGATATTGGGACAATGATTATGGAGCTGGCAGGGCTTTCCTTTTTAGGTTTAGGGGCAATGCCTCCTACTGCTGAATGGGGTTCCATGATGAGCAATGGCAGGAGTATGCTGCAAACGTCACCCTGGGTAATTTTAGCTCCCGGTTGTGCAATCTTTATATCAGTGATGCTGTTTAACCTATTTGGGGATACTGTACGGGATCTATTAGATCCTAGAATCATTCAAAAAAAGGGGGAAGGGAAATGAAACCATTTAGAAAAATAGGAGGAATGCTGCTGGCCGTGGCATTGGTGGTTAGTAGTATGACAGGATGTTCAAATACAAAAGCAGATAAAGCTGCAAACACAACGGAAAAGGTATTTAACTATGGAACCATGGCTTATGGGGTTAATCATTTGAATGCTGGTTTAAATCCACATGAAGGATACAGCGGATGGTCGACGGTTCGTTACGGCGTGGGAGAAACCCTCTTCAAGTTCAATGCCGCTATGGAGTTGGAGCCTTGGCTTGCAAAGGATTATCAGCAGGTAGACGAATATACTATTAAAATAAACCTAAGGGATGATGTGTTTTTTTCCAATGGAAATAAAGTGACTGGAGAAGCGGTGAAAGCGTGTTTGGAAAACCTTGTAGCTGTCCATGATCGTGCGCCTAAGGATTTGCAGATAAAATCCATAGCTGCAGAGGGTCAAAGCATAACAATTGTTTCTGAGAACAAGGTTCCGGGGCTTGTGAATTACTTGTGTGACCCCTACGGAGCAATTATTGATATGGAAGCAGGGGTAAGTGAAGATAGAAATGTGGTGGGGACTGGACCCTATGTGGCAGTGAAAGTTACTGATACGGAGATTCATCTGGAAGCCAACAAGAAGTATTGGAATGGAGAACCAAAGGTTGATAAGGTGAATATCAAAAGTATTCCAGACGGAGATACTTTAACCATGGCTTTGCAAAGCGGAGAAATCGATGCAGCCCAAGGTCTTCCCTATGCAAGTCTTAAATTGTTCCAAAATGATGATAAATATAGCATAAGTTCTACAAATACCTCAAGACTTTACCAAGCGACCATGAATTATCATTCAGAGATTATTCAAGACAGTGCAGTGCGTAAGGCCATGGCTATGTGTATAGATAAACAGAGCTTCACTTCTGTATTGCTTCAGGGAAATGGGTCTCCTGCTGTTGGGCCTTTTCCGGATAACTTTAAATTCGGAGGGAAGGCTGTCAAAGAAGCTCCCTATGATATTGAAGGGGCGAAAGAAGTTCTAGAATCTGCAGGATGGGTGGACACCGACGGAGATGGAATCAGAGAAAAGAATGGACAGAAGCTTTCCATTGACTGGCTGACCTATCCATCCCGACAGGAATTACCATTATTGGCTGAATCCGTTCAGGCATCCTATAAAAAAGCTGGTATTGAGGTGAAGGTGAATGCAACAGAGAACCATAAGGATTTTCTCAAGGCTGGAAAGTATGACGTATATGCCAGTGCCTTTGTTGCTGCCCCTACGGGAGATCCTCAATACTATTTTACAACCCATTTGCTAGATAGTTCTGACTACAACAGAGGACATTACCACAATGATAAGGTTGAACAATGGGTGGCGGAGCTTCGTAATGAGTTTGATTTGAATAAACGAAGTGATCTGGCTGTAAAAATCGCACAACAGGTACTGGATGATAACGCATACATCTATGCTTCTCACTTAAAAATGTCATTTGTCATGAAGAAAGGGGTAACAGGTTTTACGGCACATCCATCGGATTATTATGAAATAACAGCGGATTTAGACAAGAATTAACGGGATTGACATGAAGGAAAAGGATGAGAATATGCAGCAATCACTGTTGGAAATGCGCCAAGTTGAGATTCGCTATGGTGGTGAACCTGTTGTACAGGATGTGAATTTAAAGCTGACACCCGGGGAGATTATTGGCGTCGTTGGGGAATCAGGTAGTGGAAAAAGCACCTTGATTAAAGCTGCCATGGGTCTGTTGGGAAATCAGGGGAGAATAACCGGAGGAGACATTCTTTATAAGGGGAACAGCCTTCTGCATATGCAGCCTGAAGTGCTGCGAAAAATGCGAGGACCAGAAATGGGCATGGTTTTTCAAAACTGTGCCAACTCCCTGTGTCCTATACGAAGGATTGGCGATCAGCTATTTGAATTGATGGAACAACATAATCAAAGAAATCGGAAGGAAGTTATAGATAGGGCACTTGATCTTTTTGAAAAAATGAATTTGTCTGATGGAAGAAATATATTAGAAAGCTACCCCTTTGAATTATCAGGAGGGATGAATCAGCGGGTAGGTATTGTTATGGCTATGATGCTTAAACCTGCCTTGTTATTTGCCGATGAACCTACCTCTGCCCTGGATGTAATCGTGCAGGCACAGGTGGTAAAGGAATTGATGAAGCTTAGAGATGAATTCGGTACCGCCATCGTAATTGTGACGCATAACATCGGACTTGTTTCCTATATGGCAGATAAAGCGGCTGTGATGTATCAGGGGCGCTTGTTGGAATACGGAGCCACAAAGGAAATCATAAGCAATCCACAGGAGGCCTACACACAGAGATTGATTCAGGCAGTACCTAAGATCAGAAGGGGATGAGTTATGGAATCGGCCTTGGAAGTAAAGAAGATAAACAAATCTTATATGAGCAGAAACAGAAAGGTTCATGCGGTTAAGAATGTAAGCTTTGAGATTTATGAAGGCGAATGTGTGGGGTTGGTTGGAGAAAGTGGTTGTGGAAAGAGTACCATTGCCAAGATAATTTCCCATTTGGAAAGCGTAGATTCCGGTGAGATATTTTTAAATGGCAAAGACATTACGGATGCATCGGGAAAAACATTGAGAGAGATCTACAAATCCATCCAGATGGTATTTCAAAATCCAGTGGATTCTTTTAACCCAAGACTTAAGTTGGGTGAATCAATTATGGAAGGTATGATCAATCATGGGGTTTCAAGAGGAATAGCAAAGGTAAAAGCAGGGGAATATTTAAAGCTATGTGGGCTGCCAAAGGAATTTGCTGATCGATACCCCCATCAGGTTAGCGGAGGAGAATGTCAACGAGCCTCCATTGCCCGGGCTATTGCCATAGAGCCAAGGCTGCTAATTTGTGATGAGGTAACGAGTGCATTGGATGTTACCGTACAGGAACAAATTGTAAAACTTATGAAAGAATTAAAAGAGGAAATGAAGATGGCTTATTTGTTCATCTGTCATGATATAGCATTGGTACAGGAAGTATGTGACCGTGTATTAGTCATGTATAAGGGCCAGGTGATTGAAGAGGGATCTCCAGACGAAATTATCAAGAATCCACAAAATGAATACACAAAAAGACTCATTGATTCTGTATTTGAAATCCCTTGGTGAAATAGAAGCTCTCAGCCTATCTTAAAACCAGCGGAAGGCTGTATTAGTGGGTACGTAAACTTCTCTCTGAATGAATTAAATGCTATTAGAGAGCAAAAAAAGGTTGAATATATATCGCTACAATAAAAAGTCGAGAACTAAACTCTCGGCTTTTTTCTTATCTAGATTTTATAATGCAAAAACTGCTATTATTTGTAAAAAGATCAAAGGAGTTATATAGGCTTTATAGAATTATAGAAGCAGTTTAAATTTATATTTAAGGAAATCTCTTAGAAATGTAACACTTATAGGATATAGCTCAAAAACTAAAAAGGCATATAAAGGGCGTATACGACACTTTATTACATTTAACACTAAGCATAAATCAATATTGTTCTTAACTTATTCAGCAGGCCTAGAGTCGGCGAAGCAGTAAGACTAAAGATAGATGATATTGATGGAATGCTAATACACTCTATCTTTTTATAATTGGAACTGGAGGTGAAAAATATGGATGATATTATTCGGAGAATTTTAAATAAAAATCAAATAAATGAAAGATTTATCAAACTAACTACCCATGGTATTGCAAATGACATATATGCAACACCGAATTTTATTTTAAGGATTCCTACAGATCATCCAGAAGCGAATTCTGACGCTTTTACGGAATCTGTAGCAGCTCCATTGGCTAAGTTAAATGGAATAAAAACACCAGAATTAATTTGCTTTGATGACTCTTATACAATATTAAATAAAACATATTCTATTTGGGAAAGGATTCATGGAGTAACTCTTGGTGAAATAGATAATTATTTGCATTATTATAATACATGGAAGGAAATAGGTTTGGAACTTGGAAAATTACATATTCATATTAAAAGCTGTGATGACCCAAAAGGATGGCTTGATAATCCTAATCGAGACTACACAAAAGGTATGATAATTCGGGGTTTAATTAATAAAGATAGAAAATCTTTATATTTATTAGAACTAGTAGAAAATAAATATACGGATAAAACTTTTTCCTACAAAAAATGTTTTGTCCATGGAGATACTAATGCGTTTAATTTTTTATGCTCAAAAAATGATCAATTATTATCTATTATTGATTGGGGTGATTCAGGTTGGGGAGACCCAGCAATAGATTTTTACATGATTCCAATGGATGTTCTAGATGCCGTTTTGGATGGTTATAATGAAATTGCTGGCGTGAACGTTGACTTTGATTTTATTTATCGTATTATTTTGGATAAAGTATGGACAGAAATCGAAGGAAGACAAGATATTTGTATATTAGAAAATAAAATAATGGAGTTAGAAAGTAGGCTCTTAAAAAGATTTCAATTATAAAATCATATTGAGGATATATTGAATTAGCAAAGAAGAGGATAGCTTATTAAAAAAATTAGAATCAAGAAATAAACTGCAAAATTATCCGGGTATTCCTTTTGGGTCAATGGGGACAATTTTACAACCGTTCTCCAAAACCACAGGCTAAAGCCGCGGATTGCAATATCTACCGTAGGGAACGCATCTTATGCGTTCCGTCAAGAATGATACACAGGACGGGCAGCAGGGTCTGCTGCCCCTACATTTGCAATGCCACGTTTCTGTAGGGATTGCAGACCCTGCAACCCGCCCTATGAGCCATTTTTTTCATTGTATGGATTAAGCTTTGGATTAGGTAATGGCGTCCTGTTATACGCCAGCTTTATAGCTAGATCAATTCATGAGGCTGAGGAATATGTAAAATAAAGTCAAGTTGGGACGGTCCTCGCTTTCCTTTACTTTCGGATGTGCTTATTAAGTATAATGATATGGTTTTTGACATTTCTAGATATGCCTTACTCTTACTTTCATTCTAATGGTGGCAAGTTAGGTCCGGCAGACTGTGTAATAATGCTAAAATATTCTAAAGCTACTTTATCAAAAATAGG
>JBFNEZ010000170.1:0-8261 GCA_040797825.1 Thermotaleaceae bacterium
AATCTATGAGAAATTGAATTGAATATTGTCTTCCGAAAGAACCAGTTGTGTGATTTTTTAGAGCCATCGTGTGCATGAAATAGAGCCACTATGGTACTCGTAGATCCACCAATCTATTTCTTGCTGTATGACATAGCGTTTATGCCGCGAAAGCTTCTTTACAATGAGGAACGTCATGTTAGGCTATATGCCAGGCATCAACATCCTCACAGAGACCTACCTCTTGTTCAGCAATGGTGTACTCCTATAATGCCTCAAAACATGGCGTTAGAGGCTCGTTGTAAAGAAGACCGTGGAATAAATGCAGGATATATATTATTATTTACTGGCTAGTGGCTCTCTAAATGAAACAACTGGCTCTATTTGATGCACAACGTGGCTCTCACAGAGTACACTCATGGCTCATTTTCAAAATATTATTCATTGAATGAAGATGGTTTGCTTTTCCTTCTCATTTTCCATCTTTATTTTACTACTTTTAGGTCATTTTTCTTAAATCTCTAATTTCGTTTTCCAACTTTAATTTGAACAATAAAATAAACCTCGACGAAGAATCAAAGGTTTCAGCTCGAATTATTTTCCAACTTTATTGTACCGATACAGCTAGTCAAATATTTTGTATAGAGCAAAGGCTGATCCCATGGTTTTACTACCTTCAATGCCCTCTACCATACCTCTGGCCCATCGGCTGCGCTGTCTGAAAAATGATAAAGGGATTCAGGAACTTCAGTAAAAGCAACTGCAAGGGGCTCAAAATAAACCTTTCAATTATTTGATAGTAAATTCCAGGTAAGAACGATATCTTCTCCTATGGCATCGGGCCATCCATGAATTTTTCTCACAGCCTCCGTCTTATACAAGGAGAAAGCTCCTTGAGCAACCAATGTGCCTTGGAACATTCCTTGAAGACGCTTAATGCTGGCAATTCCCAAAAAATAGTCCCATTCCTGGATACGAGCAAGAAAATTTCCACGGCTATTACGGACCAAAACTGTTCCTGCCACAGCACATACATCAGAAGGAGCACTGAATAAACGCCCTACAATGTAGCGGATACTCAAGGTAAAGAAAGATAGATAGAAAAAATCATCCAAATAAAAGCAATTGTATGACTAAAGACAAATTTTTGAACAATAGGAATATAGCGCTTCTCAGATTTAACTGCACTGGATGTTGTTACTTGGGTATTATGATTTAAACGCATGATGACATTCTCCCAAAAGATAATCATTAGAAAAGCTGCAGCAGGTAGGGGCGCAGATTTCCCAATAAAACGACAAATTTATCAATGTTTTATTATTATATCATCACAGTCTGTATGAATCAATAGAGGGCAAAACAAGGTATGGCGATATTTGGATACTTTGATAGCACATAAGCACATAGCACAAAAATAGAGAAAAGCCGCTGAAACCACTATAGTAAACCATTTCAATAATAAAGTTGACAATTAAAAAAGGTATAGATATACTATAGTTAACCAAACCTGTAAATCGAGGTTTACGATAGGGAAATTAGTAACATTTCAGAGGGTTGTAAAAGTATCCAGTAGTATATAATACTGGACAGAAAGAAGGGGAATAGGGTGAATAGAACAAAGGAATTAACATTGATCAGCTTGTTGGCGGTTTTGATTGCAATCTCAGGATCCATTAAACTGCCTGGACCTTTGCCTGGAACAGAATTTCAGCTTTCCGCGCCTATAGCGGTAGCCATTGCAGCATCCTTTGGATTTAGAAGATACATATCAGCAGGGATAGTAGCCAGCTCCATCAATTTTTTATTAGGAACCCATACCATTATTAATGTACTGATCGCCATGGTGTTTAGAATTGTAGCGGGAGGGATTATCCATTTTTTCAGACCTAAGCCGCTTGTGGTTGTTATTGCAGGACCACTGGGAACCATAGCCGGCAGAATCGTATTGGGCTGGTTGTTTAAAACACCTATTTCCGTCATGCTGATGGCAAGCCTGCCAGGCATGATATATACAGCCCTATCTGCTTGGCCCTTGAGCAGGGTATTCAATAAAATAAAATACTATACACCTTGGAGTGAGATATCCTATGAAGGAAGAATTATATAGTATTAAGATGAGAGCCTCAAAGGGAGAAAAGCATATTTCAGGAGCGGAACGAATGATCATAGAAAAGGAAATTGGAATATTGGTACAACAACTGTCACAAAGGGCAATGGATCACAGCAAGGGAAAACCTGACTTTATCAATATCAGTATACAAAATATAGGTCATAGGGGAGTCGAATATATATATCCCCTAAGTATAACAACCATTGAGGTAGAGGATTATTTTAAAGGAAGGGCATGCGCCATAGAAGCACTGAAAAGAAGTGGTCTTTCTCAAAAAACTTCTCAGATTGTTCTTGCGACACTAAGGGCCTGTTACGGAATGAGGGGGGCTATTCTTTTAGATATTCATTCTTTAGAAAGGCTTGAACCAAATAGAGAGAGGGGGATCAGAGTTACTAATCTGGATTGGGATTATAGAATAAGAGAGGAGTTGGAGGAAGCCTTAGAAGAAACGGGTTTAAATAATGAACATGTAAAAGAAGCCCTTGCATTGGCCAGTAAGGTATGCAATGCTCCTGGTATTGTGGCAGAGTTGTGCTGGTCTGATGATCCAGATTATACGGCTGGATATGTAGCTTCTAAAGCCATAGGATATATGAGAATTACACAATTAAAATCCTTGGGAGATGACATGGGAGGCCGAGTATTTTGTTTCGATTCTTCCAAGGCGTCTATAGAAGATTGCATTGAATACTTACAAGGGCAAGCAATTTTAGTTCAGGGGATTCCTAAAATAAAAAATAAAATCTCCTATGAAAGATTTATGGAGGCGTAAAGGATGCAATTTATAGACCATTATCTAAAAAATATAAAGGATCTAGGTTTATATAGAGAATTCAAATTTTTAACTGGCCCTCAAAGTAAATATACATCGATAGGGAATAAGCGGATGCTGTTGATGGCTTCGAACAACTACCTAGGGTTATGTGATGATTCCCGATTGAAGGAGGCAGCAAGAGCGGCGATCGAGCTTTATGGGGTCGGGGCAGGAGGATCTAGGCTGACCACGGGAAGCTATAAACTCCATGAAGAATTAGAGAAAAAAATTGCTGATTTTAAAAATACAGAAGCAGCGATTATTTTTAATACAGGATATATGGCAAACATAGGAACCCTAACAGCCATGGCAGATAAAGAATGGATTATATTTAGTGATGCATTTAATCATGCAAGTATCATTGACGGCTGTCGGTTAAGTGGTGCCAAAATAGTGGTTTATAAACACTGTGATATGGAGGATTTGCGGGAAAAAATAAGGATTTATCCAGGAAATAAGAGACTGATTGTGACTGATGGCGTATTTAGTATGGATGGAGATATCGCGCCTCTAGAGGAGATTGTCACAATCGCCAAGGAACATAATATCTTTACTATGGTGGATGATGCTCATGGTACAGGGGTTCTAGGAGAAAATGGCGGGGGCTGTGTTGAATATTTTAATTTAAAGGGACAGGTAGATATACAACTTGGAACCCTCAGCAAAGCATTGGCTGGTGAAGGGGGATTTGTGGCAGGGAGTAGTGCTTTGATAACTTATTTGAGACATAAAGCCAGAAGTTTTATTTATTCTACGGCCTTATCTCCAGCCACCATTGCGGTCTCCCTACGTGCTTTAGATATTGTAAAAAATGAAAGAGAGCAGAGATCTAAGCTTCTTCAGAATGCTGGATGGCTTCAACAGGAACTTAGAAAACTTGGTTTTCATGTTTTGAACAGTGATACCCCTATTATCCCATTGATTGTGGGGGACCCCGAAAGAGCATTAAAATTAAGTGAAAAATTATTTGAAAAAGGTATTTTTATTACAGCTATTAGACCTCCCAGTGTACCTCAAAATACAAGTCGACTGAGGATTACACTGATGGCCACCCATCATAAAGAGGATCTTCAATATTTTTTAGACAGTTTAAAAGAAGCAGGAACAGACCTAGGGATTATCTAATCCTATTTAAAACCATTTGACATAGAGGAGGTATCGATTTGAGTAAAGGACTATTCATCGTTGGAACAGATACAGATGTGGGGAAAACCTTTATCACAGCTGGCATTACATATATTCTAAGAAAAAATGGGTACAAGGCAATTAGCTTTAAGCCTATACAGAGTGGTGGGATTTTAAAAGACAATAAATTAATCTCTGGAGATGTGGACTTCGTAAGGCAGGTAGCAGATATTAGAGAAGAGGATGTTGTGATGAACAGCTATTGTCTTAAAGAAGCTGTATCTCCCCATATTGCCGCTGAAAAGGAAAAGGTTGAAATCCATGTTGACAAAATTATAGATGACTATCAAAGGCTAAAGACGGCCTATGATTATGTGATTGTAGAAGGGGCAGGGGGAATTGTAGTACCCTTGATTCGTGAACGGTACTATATCTATGATCTAATCCAAGAGTTAAATATCCCTGTACTCATTGTTGCCAGGGCTGGAGTAGGGACCATTAATCATACAGCACTTACTGCAGCATATCTTAAAGGGAGGGGCATAGAAATAAAGGGTTGTATCATCAACCAGTATAGTGGAAGCTATTTTGAAAAGGACAATATAGAAGTAATTCAAAAAATCACGGGGATAAAGGTGTTTGGGATGGTTGATAAAATGGATATAAAAGAAGAGCATGGTAATGTTTTAGATATAAGACAGGGCTTTGAAAGAAACTTAAAGATAGATAACCTATTATCCTTGTTTTAGTAGATATCCAATTTAAAGAATAAAGGAGAAGATGGCATGAGTCAGATGAGAGCTTTGCAAGAGAAGGATTTAAAATATATTTGGCATCCCTGTTCTCAAATGAAAGATTATGAGGCTTTTCCACCTATAGCAATAAAAAGGGGAAAGGGTGTGTTTCTTGAAGATGTGGATGGGAAGAGGTACTTAGACGCAGTGTCCTCCTGGTGGGTGAATTTGTTCGGTCATTCTAACCAGCGTATCAACGATGCTCTATATCATCAAGCCAATCAATTGGAACATGTCATTTTTTCAAACTTTACCCATGAGCCAGCTATAACTCTGGCAGAAAAAATCCTCCATGTAGCACCAAAGGGATTAAGTAAAGTCTTTTTTGGAGACAATGGCTCTTCAGCTATTGAAATTGCTTTAAAGCTTAGTTTTCAGTATCATCAGCAAGTGGGTAAAGGGAAAAAGACAAGATTTGTGGCCCTTACCGATGCTTACCATGGAGAAACCATAGGAGCCCTTTCTGTAGGGGGTGTGGATTTATACAGCGAAATCTATAAACCATTGCTTCTAGATGTGCTAAGGGCTCAGGGGCCAGATTGTTTTCGATGTCCCTATGGAAAACATAGAGAAAACTGCGATGCAGAATGTTTTGAGCATATGGAACAAATGGCAGAATTGCAGCATGAAGAGATCACGGCAATTATCATAGAGCCTATGGTGCAGGCAGCTGCAGGAATGAAAATATATTCTGCAAAATATCTCAACAAACTTAGAAAGTTATGCGATGCTTATGATATTAACCTTATCGCTGATGAAGTAGCCGTTGGTTTTGGGAGAACGGGAGAGATGTTTGCTTGCAACCATGCTCAGATTTCTCCCGATATCATGTGTGTTTCAAAGGGATTAACTGCTGGATATTTGCCCTTGTCCTTGGCACTGATGTCGGATAAAATTTATGATGCCTTTTATGATGAGTATGCTGCCATGAAAGCTTTTCTCCATAGTCACAGTTATTCTGGAAATCCTCTTGGATGTGCTGTTGCAGTGGAGACCTTAAGAATATTTGAGGAAGAAAATACCCTTGAGAAGAATCGAGCAAAATCTAAATTAATCAAAACCAAGGTTGAGGCAATCCTAGGTGAAATTCCCTATGTAGGAGAGTTTAGACAAATAGGAATGATTGGCGCCATTGAACTGGTCCAGGATCAAAAAACGAAGGAAGGCTTTGATTGGAAGAAACGGGTGGGCTATGAAATCTATAAAATTGCAGTAGAAAAGGGAGTTTTACTAAGGCCACTAGGAAATATCCTATATTTTATGCCTCCCTATGTCATCAATGAAGATGAGATGGACTTGATGATTGGAACCGCTCGAGATGCTATTGTGGAGTATTTTAATAGAAATCATGGATAAGTGCTATTGAGATGATTCTCGATAGCTTTTCTCTTTTTCAGAAGTGCACATAGGGTTGTCCATTATTCTCTTATCAATTAGAATATAATATAGTAAGGCAGAGGATATTTTAAAGAGAAGAGGCGTGCCGATGAAGATTGCATTTATTTCACCATATAAAGAATTGATAGAAATGGTCACCCGCATATTGAAAGAAATAAATATTCCTGTGGACGTATATGAAGGGGCTTTCGAAAAGGGCGCAAAGCTGGCAAAAAAGCTAGAAAAAGAAGGATATGATATCATTATTAGCCGCGGCGCAACCTATTCTTTAATTACGAATAGCGTAAATATTCCAGTTGTGAATTGTGGTGTTACCTCCTTTGACATATTATACGCGGTTGAAGAAGCTAGAAAGCTGTCAAGGAAAATAGGGTTGATTTTGTATGAACCGGTTTCTTTTAATAGTCAGTCTCTTGCTGAGATATTTAATATAGAATTACTACATTTAACATCCTATAAATACAGTGCGGAGGCTATATCTTTAGTAGAGGAAGCTGTGAACAAGGGGGTTGAAGTAATTATTGGGGGAATTCTAACAAAACAGCATGTAGAATCCTTGGGAAGAAAGGGTGTTTTGTTAAAAACTGCTGAGGAAACAGTGGTGCAAGCTATTCAAAATGCAGCAGAAATAGTAGCCCTATCACGACAGCGGATATTAGAAACAGAAAGAATGAAACAGATTATCAATTTTGCCTATGATGGGATTATCGTAACCAATGAAAATGGAATTGTACAGGTATTCAATCCAGCGGCGGAAAGAATTATGGGAGTTGAGGCACAGGACATTGTTGGAAAGCAAACGGAAGCGCTGATACCCTCTACAGGCATTATGAAGGTGTTAACTACTGGGGAGCAGCAGATTGGAGAAATACAGCAGCATAAGGGCAATACAATTATTACTAACAGAGTCCCTATAAAGATAAAAAACAAGGTTGAAGGAGTTGTCACAACCTTTCAAGAAGTTGCCCATATTCAAAATGTTGAAATGAAGATCCGCTCGGAAATCTATAAAAAGGGACTGGTTGCAAAATACACCCTAGAGCAATACATTGGAAAAAGCCAAAGTGTTAAAAACCTCATTGCCAAAGCAAAAAAGTTTGCTGTATCTGATTCTACTATCCTTATTCATGGTGAATCTGGAACTGGAAAGGAGATTTTAGCTCAAGGCATTCATAATGCCAGCGCTAGAAAAAACTATCCCTTTGTAGCTGTAAACTGTTCTGCTATTCCTGAGCATTTACTGGAAAGTGAGATTTTTGGTTATGATGAAGGGGCTTTTACAGGTGCTAAAAAAGGAGGGAAAATGGGCCTTTTTGAACTGGCTCATAGGGGGACTATCTTTTTAGATGAAATTGGTTCTATCTCTCAAAGTCTACAAGCCAGTCTTTTGAGGGTTCTGCAAGAAAAAGAGGTGTGGCGGGTGGGGTCTAATCGTGTGATTCAGATTGATGTGAGGGTGATTGCTGCTACGAACAATGATTTATTTGAATTGGCTCAAAAGGGAGAATTTAGAAGAGATTTGTATTATAGATTGAATGTTTTAAGATTGCAAACCAAGCCCTTAAGAGAGCGGCAAGAAGATATTGAGGAACTGCTTGACTATTTTATGAGCAAAACACCCTATAATATGAACCAAAAACTTAAAGATAAGCTAAAAGCCTATTACTGGCCTGGAAACGTAAGAGAGTTAGAAAATTTTATAGAAAGGGTCTCTTTACTGGGAGAAGAAATGTCCATAGAGGAGATATTTGAAGATCTTATTGAACCCTATGAAGGAGTAGATGCAATAGAATTACCGAAAAATCAAAAAGAATGGATCTTGCTGAAGCAACAGTCTATAAAAGAGATGGAAAAAGAGATTATACTAGAGGTTTATAAAAAATGCGGAGAAAATATGACAATGACTGCAGGACAATTGGGAATAAGCCGTACTACTTTATGGAAAAAATTAAGGGAAATAGAATAGTTCATAATATAAACAAATGTTCAGGTGAATGTTAAAAATATAAACATTCACTTTTTCATATAATAGGAAAAT
>JBFNEZ010000171.1:0-8165 GCA_040797825.1 Thermotaleaceae bacterium
AAGAACAGTAGGAGCCGGAGTTGTTGCTTCTATCATTAAGTAGATAATATGAAATGTCGGACTAGGTTTGTACACCAAGCCTAGTCCTTTTAAATGAAAAAGGATTATTGGTTCGCAGGGTAATAGAAGCAGCAAAAAATGGGCATACTAATATGAAAATGTGGAAATAAATACAAAGAAGAAAATCCAGAAAAATAAAATGGTATTTTTTTCTTTGTATTTATCAACAATATAAGCGAGGATAGAATCTTGATAAGGCGGTTACCTTCAAGTCTGAGCGAAAAAATCCTTATTGACATCTATAAAAAATTATGATAGCTTTATTAGGTAATGGTATTATAATGAGATATCTGCGTTGATTTGCAATAGTATGGAGATAGACATAAGTTTTAGGAGGTGTAAAAAATGAGAGTAAAGATTACTCTTGCTTGTTCAGACTGCAAACAAAGAAACTATCATACAATGAAGAATAAAAAGAATGATCCAGACAGATTAGAGATGAAAAAATACTGCAAATTCTGTAAAACTCATACTTCTCACAAAGAAACAAAATAGTCCTTACCATTTGAACGTATGTTTACCATATTAATATATAAGGATGTGAATGGACATATGGCGACACAAACGAACGCAAATAGTTTGGGAAAAACAAAAGAGTTTAGCAAGTTTATAAAGGGTGTCAAATCAGAACTTAAAAAAGTAAACTGGCCAAACAGAAAAGAACTAACCTCATATACCGGGATCGTATTTCTTGCCTGCGGTATTGCTGCAGTAGGAATATGGGTCGTGGATACAGGCTTTGGGCAGATCCTAAAATGGATCATTAAATAGTGAGGGAGGGAAGAGTATTCTATAAGCCTTATAATTATAGATACTCTCTAGTATATGTCGGAAAAAGCAAAATGGTATGTGGTGCATACTTATTCAGGACACGAGAACAAAGTAAAGGCAAATATTGAAAAACTCGTTGAGAATAGAGGCATGGAAGATGTTATCCATGAGGTAGCAGTGCCCACAGAAGAAAAAGTAGAAATTAAGAACGGAAAGAAAAAAGTAAAGCAGAAAAAAATTTTTCCTGGGTATGTCATTGTCAAAATGATTATGACCGATGAATCTTGGTATCTCGTAAGAAATACAAGAGGAGTAACTGGTTTTGTAGGTCCAGGATCAAAACCAATCCCGCTATCAGATGAAGAAGTGAAAAATATGGGCATTGAAATTTCTGCTCCAGATATCGATATTGCAGTCACCGATACAATTAAAGTCATATCAGGACCTTTTGAAAGTTTTATTGGAACTGTGAAAGAGATTAATTTGGAAAAACATACGCTAAAGGTTCTTATTTCTATGTTTGGCAGGGAAACGCCTGTAGAATTGGACTTTGTACAAGTTGAGAAGTTATAGCTAGCTTTTAAAAGGCAGGTTCTGCTTTTTTAAAATATTATAGACTCCAGAGGAGTCTGTTAAATTAGGAAATACACATAGATAAATGAGGAGGTGTAGTCATGGCTAAAAAAGTTACAGGATTAGTAAAATTACAAATTCCTGCAGGAAAAGCAACTCCAGCACCACCAGTTGGTCCGGCTCTAGGACAACAGGGTGTTAACATAATGCAATTCTGTAAAGAATTTAATGCTAAAACTGCAGATCAAGCTGGCTTAATCATTCCAGTTGTTATTACGGTTTATCAAGACAGATCATTTACTTTTATCACAAAAACACCACCAGCTGCCGTACTGTTAAAAAAGGCTGCTAAAATTGAAAGTGGTTCAGGTACGCCAAACAAGACAAAGGTGGCTAAGGTTTCTATTGATAAGGTAAAAGAAATTGCAGAGCAAAAAATGCCTGACTTAAATGCAGGTAGCATTGAGGCAGCTATCAGTATGGTAAAAGGTACTGCTAGAAGCATGGGCATCGTTGTAGAAGAATAATCAGCAAACAGCAAATCGCGTGGGAGGTATTCTCAACACCGTTAAAACCACAAGGAGGGAAATTAAATGCCAAAAAGAGGCAAGCAGTATCAAGAAAGTGCAAAAACGATAGATAGAATGCATTTATATGATCCTAACGAAGCTTTTGGCCTAGTTGTAGGAGCTGCAAAAGCAAAATTTGATGAGACTGTTGAGGTACACGTAAAATTAGGTGTAGACTCAAGACATGCCGATCAACAAGTAAGAGGTGCAATTGTACTACCTCATGGTACAGGAAAGACGAAAAAAGTACTGGTTTTTGCAAAGGGAGATAAAGCTAAAGAAGCTGAAGCTGCAGGAGCAGACTATGTTGGTGCAGAGGATTTAGTTCAGAAGATCCAAGGTGAAAACTGGTTTGATTTTGACGTAGTGGTAGCTACTCCGGATATGATGGGTCTAGTTGGAAGACTAGGTAGAGTTTTAGGACCTAAAGGTTTAATGCCAAACCCAAAATCGGGTACAGTTACTTTTGAAGTAGAAAGAGCAATTAATGAAATCAAAGCTGGTAAAGTAGAATATCGTCTAGACAAGACAAATATCATACATGTTCCAATAGGAAAAATTTCCTTTGGACCAGAAAAGCTTTCAGACAACTTCCAAACATTATTAGAAGCAATTATTAAAGCAAAGCCAGCTGCAGCAAAAGGACAATATCTTAGAAGTGTAGTTGTTGCCAGCACAATGGGTCCTGGTGTTAAGATAAATCCAGTAAGAATAGTTGGTTAGCATTATATATATTTAAAAGTTGACATATATAGTTTACAATGTTATACTTTTGTAGTTGTAAATGAAATATGAATATGAATAGTAACCGTAGACAGTAGGTGCCCCATGGGTTTAAAGTATGCCTGCCGAGGTAATTTTCTATAGATTTAAGGAAATTAGTGAACCTCTCTATGTCTACGGCAGAGAGGTTCTGTTATTTTTAACAGAACGGACTGAGTAATAGTAAAATTGTAGAGGAGGTGGACACCTAGATGTCAAGCAAATTAGACGCAAAAAAACAGGTTGTAGAAGAAATTAAGGACAAATTTAGCAAAGCGCAGTCAGCAGTTATAGTTGACTATCGAGGGCTAAACGTAGAAGAAGTAACAGAGTTAAGAAAGAAAATGAGAGAAGCTGGTGTAGAGTACAAGGTATATAAAAACACCATGACCAGAATGGCGGCTCAGGAAACTGGTTTTGAAGCTTTACTAGGAGATTTGACTGGACCTAATGCTATTGCATTTGGATACAATGATCCGGTAACACCTGCAAAGATATTAAGTGATTTTGCAAAGGATCATAAAAAATTAGAATTAAAAGCGGGACTTGTTGAAGGACAGTATTGCGATGAAGAAAAAATAAAAGCCATTGCCAATATCCCACCAAGAGAAGTATTGCTGGCTCAATTCCTTGGAAGCATTAAATCACCATTGTCCAATCTTGCGTACTTGTTACAAGCTATTGCAGATAAACAAGATGGTGCAGAAGCATAATTAAAATAATTCGGAGGTGTATATAAAATGACAAAGGAACAAATTATTGAAGCGATTAAAGGTATGACTGTATTAGAGTTAAATGAATTGGTAAAAGCTTGTGAAGAAGAGTTTGGTGTATCTGCAGCAGCTCCAGTTATGGTAGGCGGGGCTCCAGGTGCAGCAGCAGCTCCTGCAGAAGAGAAAACTGAGTTTGATGTAGTATTAGCAAGCGCTGGTGCTGAAAAAATTAAAGTTATCAAGGTTGTAAGAGAATTAACTGGTTTAGGATTAAAAGAAGCAAAAGATTTAGTGGATGGTGCACCTAAGACATTAAAAGAAGCTATTTCTAAGCAAGAAGCTGAAGAAGTAAAAGCTAAGTTAAGTGAAGTAGGGGCAACTGTAGAGGTGAAATAATTTAATGATAAAAAATACTGCGAAAGTTTCGCAGTATTTTTTTATCATATTTTGTAACATTAAAAAGATAAAAAAGAATATCGTTTAAATAAAAATCAAGGCTTGACAATAAAAAAGCATTGTGATAGCATTATATAATGCCATACAAGTCAAAAGTTTTAGAACAATTGTATAAAAAATCAAAATAATGGCAATAGTATAAAAGATAATGAATATAGCCTTGCTTTCGGTGATGCCATGAAGTTTAACTACTCCTATTCTTATTATAAACAAAACCAAAGAAAATTTCCACAATAATAATGTATAAGTTCTTAATCTATTTAAAAGCTTTAGGTTTTTAAAACAAAACAAAAGCTTTTATTCATGCCTATTATTAAAATATGCTGCAAAGACTAAAAATATTTTATATATTATTGTTATTTGCACTGGATTAAAGCTTTGTACATAGGATGTTTTTTATATGAAACAGAGTAGCGTAGACTGATAGTGGCCTATATTTAAGAAGTCTTTCATTTGCCTTAGGAATATGCTATTAAATTATTTTAAAATGGTGTGAAATGGAAGCAGAAACGATTGAGGCAATGATTCTGCTTCTTTACAATGTTTTATAAAAATATTGAAATAACAGCAGATTACTACAAAATAAATTTGTTGTTAGGTTCAATGTTTATAGAAGATACCTCTGAGAAGACAAATAAGAGGCTTTTTATATTACAACAAGGGGTGAATAATATGCCACATCCTATTAAAGTCGGAAGAAAAAACAGAATGAGTTATTCCAAAATTGACGAAGTACTAGACATGCCAAATCTAATTGAGATTCAAAGGAGATCCTACGAGTGGTTTTTAAGAGAAGGATTGAGGGAAGTTTTCGAAGATATTTCACCTATTCAAGATTACACGGGGAATCTAATTCTGGAGTTTATCGATTATTCTCTTGATGGAGATCCAAAGTATGAGGTGGAAGAAAGCAAAGAACGTGATGTTACCTACGCAGCACCATTGAAAGTAAAGGTACGTCTGATTAATAAGGAAACTGGTGAGGTAAAAGAACAAGAAGTATTCATGGGGGATTTTCCTCTCATGACAGATACAGGAACCTTCATTATAAATGGAGCTGAAAGAGTTATCGTTAGTCAGCTGGTTCGTTCTCCAGGACCTTATTATTCTGGACAGGTAGACAGAACAGGAAAGAGATTATACGCAACAACTCTTATTCCAAACCGAGGCGCATGGCTGGAATACGAAACCGATTCCAATGATGTAATTTCTGTACGTGTAGATAGAACAAGAAAGCAGCCTATGACAGTATTGCTAAGAGCTTTTGGCTTTGGCAGCGATACGGAAATATTGCAGCTTTTTGGAGAAGATGAGAGACTGATTCACACCCTAGACAAGGATAATACAAAATCACAAGAAGAAGGGCTTTTAGAGATTTATAAAAAATTAAGACCAGGAGAGCCTCCTACTGTAGAAAGTGCCCGTTCTCTATTGGATTCATTATTCTTTGACCCTAAGAGATATGATCTCGCAAAGGTTGGTCGGTACAAGTTCAATAAAAAGCTAGGTATCCTCAATCGAATTTTTGGCTATAAAGCAGCAGAAACCGTTGTGAATCCTACTACTGGAGAAATATATGTAGAAGAGGGCCAAAAAATTGACCGAGATGCAGCTGTTGCTATTGAAAATGCAGGTATTAAGGCAGTAAATGTAATCGGAGACGACGGAAAACCTGTAAAAGTAATAGGAAATAACTTTGTAGAAATTAAAGCCCATATTAATTTCCCCATAGATGACTTGAATATTGAAAGAAAGGTTCATTATCCTGTATTGAAAGAAATTCTAGATACATATAAGGAAGAACGTGAACTAAGAGAAGCACTAAAGGAAAGAAGCAGAGAATTATCTCCTAAGAACATTATTATTGACGATATTATTGCTTCTATTAGCTATGTTTTAAACCTAGCCCATGGCATCGGGGAAGTGGATGATATCGATCATTTAGGAAATAGAAGACTTCGCTCTGTAGGAGAATTGCTGCAAAATCAATTTAGAATTGGTTTGTCTAGAATGGAGAGGGTAGTAAAGGAAAGAATGACGATCCAAGACATTGATGTGATAACACCTCAGGCTCTAATTAACATCCGTCCTGTAGCTGCCTCTATTAAAGAATTTTTTGGAAGCAGCCAGTTGTCACAGTTTATGGATCAAACCAACCCTTTAGCAGAATTGACCCATAAAAGAAGACTGTCTGCCCTAGGGCCAGGAGGACTATCAAGAGAGAGAGCAGGCTTTGAAGTCCGTGACGTACACCATTCTCACTATGGTCGCATGTGTCCTATTGAGACTCCAGAGGGTCCCAATATCGGACTAATTGGTTCCTTAACCACCTATGCAAGGATTAACGATTATGGCTTTATCGAATCTCCCTATAGAAAGGTAGATAAAAAGAGAGGAATTGTAACATCGACCATTGACTACCTAACGGCAGATGAAGAAGATAAATTTATTGTTGCACAGGCGAATGAGCCTTTGGATGAAGAAGGTAGATTTGTCAATCGAAGAGTAGTTTCTAGAACGCGAAACGGAGTAATTGATGTTGTTCCTATAGATGAAGTAGACTATATGGACGTATCGCCAAAACAGGTGGTTTCCGTGGCAACAGCCATGATCCCCTTCCTAGAAAACGATGATGCCAACCGTGCTTTAATGGGTTCAAACATGCAGCGTCAGGCAGTACCTTTACTACAAACCGATGCTCCGATCATTGGTACAGGGATGGAGTTTGTTGCTGCTAAGGATTCTGGAACAGTGATTTTGGCAAAAAACCCAGGGATCATTGAAAGAGTATCCGCCGATGAAATCATTATTAAGAGAGATGACGGTCAAGGCCGAGATAAGTATAAACTATTGAAATTCAAACGTTCTAATCAAGGAACCTGTATTAATCAAAGGCCTATTGTATCAAAAGGAGAACATGTAGAAAAAGGTGAGACCATTGCCGATGGTCCATCTACCGACAAAGGGGAAATTGCATTAGGAAGAAACCTGTTAATTGGGTTTATGACCTGGGAAGGTTACAACTATGAGGATGCAATCCTTCTAAATGAAAGACTCGTGATGGAAGATGCCCTTACTTCTATTCATATAGAAGAATATGAAGCAGAAGCGAGAGATACAAAATTAGGTCCTGAAGAAATTACCAGAGATATCCCAAATGTAGGAGAAGAGGCATTACGGGATCTAGACGAAAGAGGCATCATTCGAATTGGTGCTGAAGTAAATTCTGGAGATATTATGGTTGGAAAAGTTACACCAAAGGGAGAGACAGAACTTACTGCAGAAGAAAGACTCCTTCGTGCAATATTCGGTGAAAAAGCTAGAGAAGTAAGGGATACATCTTTAAGAGTGCCCCATGGTGAATCGGGTATTATTGTAGATGTTAAGGTCTTTACGAGAGAGAATGGAGACGAATTGCCTCCAGGCGTAAATATTCTAGTAAGGTGTTATATTGCCAAGAAAAGAAAGATTAATGTAGGAGATAAGATGGCAGGCCGTCACGGAAATAAAGGGGTTATTTCCAGAATATTACCAGAAGAAGATATGCCCTTCCTTGCTGATGGTACACCACTTCAAGTTGTGTTAAATCCATTAGGGGTTCCTTCACGTATGAATATTGGGCAGGTGCTTGAGATCCATCTTGGATTGGCTGCGAAGAAAAAAGGTTGGCATGTTGCTACCTCTGTATTTGATGGCGCCAACGAACAGGATATTCGAGAAGTATTGAAGGAATGCGATTATCCAGAGGATGGAAAACTGGTACTTTATGATGGAAGAACAGGAATGCCCTTTGACAATCGTGTAACTGTGGGATATATGTATATGTTAAAGCTTCACCATTTGGTAGACGATAAGATCCATGCTAGAAGTACAGGACCTTATTCTTTAGTAACACAACAGCCATTAGGAGGAAAGGCTCAATTTGGAGGTCAACGTTTTGGAGAGATGGAAGTTTGGGCCTTAGAAGCCTATGGAGCTGCCCATACCCTGCAGGAGATATTAACGGTGAAGTCTGATGATGTAGTAGGACGTGTAAAGACCTATGAGTCTATCGTAAAGGGTGAAAATATTCCTGAGCCAGGGGTACCAGAATCGTTCAAGGTACTGATTAAGGAACTTCAAAGCTTGGCGCTGGATGTTAAGGTGCTTACAGAAGAAGATGCTGAGATAGAAATTCGGGAATCCATAGAAGATGATATTAGTGATTTAAATGTAATTCTTGAGGGTGATGAATATGGCACCTATGAGGAAGCGGAAGAAG
>JBFNEZ010000172.1:0-8163 GCA_040797825.1 Thermotaleaceae bacterium
CCATAGCTTTTTCCAGCATTTTAGGGTTATCTTTAAACCTTTCTTTAAATTGCTTTTCCATCACTTGAACCCTTGCTTGTTTTTTTGGTTCCATCCAATCGGTAATTTCTTCCCATACTACATCATTTTCATGTAATATTCCATTTATTTGAGTCCAAACGTCCGCATGATGGTCATATTCATTATCACTCAGCAATTCTCTGGAGATTGATGTTACCTTTAGCAACACCCCTTTCGCTCCGGATTCATAAGAAATGATAACTTCTTCATCCTTTGGCTTGACAATATCTTTTAATAGCTTTTCAGGCACATAGTTGGTAATCTTTCTATATTTCTTAAATTTTCTAAAGGCCTGATCTATTTCAATATATAATACGATTGTCGTAGTACTTGGGATAAGAATAAATAGAATTATTCTCCAAAGTACTGGAATTGGCATAAAAAAACATGCCCCTCCCAATAAAAATGCTGGCAGTACAAATTTTATATGTTGAATCTTAACCACACCTGCTAATAGAGCATCTTCCCTCACATCTGCTTGTATGTATCGGTTACGTATTGTTCACACCCCCTCTTTACATATTACTTTTACTGTTTTTTGCATTTCATATTCTTTGCAAGCTTTTTTCTTTCTTAAATCCTCTTGCACAAAATGCACACTTTATTCATTTTTTATTCATTTTCTTTCTTATTTTCCATTTTCGATTTTTCAACACATGCACTGCACAGATCTTCTTCTACCCAATAGCATCCACCTTCACATGGAGTATACCAGGTGCATCCACAAATACGGCATTTTTGTCTATCATTTGGAAAATTAAAATCCAATAGAAAGAACCTCCTTTCTCTTTAAAGCCACAGAGTATATTAGAACAGAATAAATCTTCAAACATCATGCAATGGATCTACTTCCTGACCACTGCCCCATATCGATTCCACCTTCTGGTGGATTGTCAAATAACACAGGTCTCCCATCTCTTATCAGTACATATCTTCCATCATGGTGAAGCCAATAAATTTTGTTTTGCATAAAATATTCATAGGCTTTTTCAAATTTTTGAATATGGCTTTTATGTAACAAAATGCCATCTTCATTCTTTTTGTCACTATTCATATTTAGATTAATTTGATTTTCTTCAATAAATTTTAAAAAATGATTTCCTATGTCCTCATTTACTTTAACAGCTATATAATCTTCAAAACTAGGATCACTGATTTCGTATGTTTCTAATGCATATTTGCCATCCTTAAAGTCCATTTGCTGGTTATTTCCCACCATATTGGTGAAATTTTGAGCTCTTTTATAGGCTGCCTCCAACAAAGGATTTTCGTTAGCAAATATTTTTTTTGGTTCCATATACTCTCTTTGCTGCTGCTGTGCCTGCGTGGATAACTCTTCTCCCCTGTTGCTAATATTCTCACCAGTATCTGCCATACTTTTAAATTTGTTGTATAAATCAGCTCGTCCAAAGTGATCCGCAACACTAGCAGCGCTATTAGTCATGCCTCTTATCCCTTTCCCAAAGGAATCCATCACTGCCCCGCCATTTAAGGTAGCTGCATATCTTGCGGCTTGATAGGTCGGCACACACCAGAACTTAAATACGATAACTGCACCTGCTGCCATTAATACACCTGTAATTAATTCAGGAGTAATGCTGGCAAACTGTGTAGGATCAGCTGCAGCAATTTTATTAATCTGATAGCTTAACTTCCATGTGAAAGCAAAAATGATTTGTACCAGGTGAGTTCTAACATATAGGTTCGCAACCCCCACCAATGCTTCTATTTCTCCTTTAAAAGCTGTTTTTATAAGGTAATAAGGACTAATAATTTGTAATATTCTTATGGCTACCCATCGAAAGGCCGCTAGATAGCCTTTAATAATTACTGAAAGCATAATTAGAATCATAGTAAATGTATTCCCATAGTCCTCCTGCAATAAATATTGTGAATAGGTTCCACTAGTGCTAATTTCATTATCATAATTTTCGCCAAGATACCCTTTTAGGATTACATTAGTGCTGTAGGGGGCTTTTACATTTCCTTCTCCCAATGCCTGAGCTACGCTTTTTACATCCTCTTGAATCATGCCTATCGATATTTCATTGAGTTTGATTATTACGAATTCTGTAATCCATAGACTAAAAAAGTTTATTATTAATACTATAAAGAATAATTTTATTGTATCATCGGGTACACGCTCTCCTTTTATAAATCTTCTTGCCATATATAAAAGGGCAATACCATAAAAACTTAGAGAAATAAGCCATACAAACCCCCAAATGGGTCTTACCCAGGGGGTCTGAGACATAGTTTGACTTGTTATGAAGTTACTTGAGAATATCCCCAGTACTGGTATTAATATGACATCTAGTAGTAATCCTATGGAGTAGGCCAAAATCATAAAGATAAAATCTTTTACAAAGGTAGCTACATTCAGAAATAGATCTAGAAGACCCAAAAAAGCATCTGCTACTTGTTTAAAAATGCTTATTAGGCCACTTAGCCATCCATCTTCACCACCCCCACCACCACCTTCTGATTCACCAGAAGCATCTTCTGTATATCCTTCTACGTTTCCTGCGTCCAAATTTCCGTATACCGTTTGTATATTAATGGTTAACAGCATTATTAGTACCAGAAGTACAGCCATTGCCTTGGTTTTCGTCATGAAAATTTCACACCCCCCTTTTGTTCACTTTAAAATTAACCTTCTCTCTTTAAAATTTTTAACCAATCCAATGCTTTATGCTGTTGATTACAAGAGCTGCTTCATCAAATCCATCTAGCCCTTGACTTCTCATCTTACTCCAAACAAACATAATGAACTTATACCACATTCCAGTGATGGTTACTAATAAAATAAGCACACCTACTCCTAAATTTTTTAATTGCTGCATGGACCCATCTAAACTTCCACCTTTAAATAAGCTTGCCACAATCTTCAACAAACTAAATGCAGCTTTTAAGAATAGCCATAGCCCATATACACCTAAACCCCAATTGATTACAATAAAAATAGGGCTCACTGCATCCCCGGCAAAACTCAAGTCCGGTGTAAATAAATTTGCTTCAGGAAGTGCAAAAACCATGGTGGTGCTTAGAATAATCAAAATACTTGTTAATATAATTGCTTTATTTTTCATTAAAATCATTCCTTTCGTTATTATATTTTTATGGTTTTACTTTATCTTTTTGAATTTTTGTATCTTTTTTTAATAGGCTAACAGCTGTATTGGATCCACCGTCTGGTATTTAAATCTAATTTCAAAGTGTAGATGTGGTCCTGTACTGGCACCGGTACTTCCTACTCTACCAATACCCTGCCCCATTTCAACAATTTCTCCTTTTCTCACTCCAATGCTGCTTAAATGGGCATAGTAGGTTTGGAAGTTCTCATATCCATAGTCTGAGTGTTCAATAATAATGAGATTGCCATACTCCCCTTTTCTTGCTGCAAAAATAACTTCTCCAGGTGCTGCGGCATATACTGGTGTGTTCTGTGGTGCTGCCAGATCTATCCCATGATGAAACCGCCGATCTTTATAAATTGGGTGGATCCTCCATCCAAATGGCGAACTGATGCGATACCTTCTGTCTACTGGTCTTAAAAATTTATCCTCTGGTATACTTATCTCTTCTTGATTAATGGTATTTGGAATTCCGGCAAAAGTAGTATCCGTTCCATGAAACATATTATGGCTCATGGCAATTTCTTCTGGTGTTACTCCATTAGCTGAAGCTATCGCCATCAATATTATTGCTGTTATGGCTCCTACCATAAAAAAAGGCATTACTCCTAATGCAATAATCCATTTTAGTTTTTTTATCATGGCTATTTATTCCTTTCTAAGACCACGGGTTTTATATAAACCTCTTTTGATTTCTGAAGGTGGAATAATCTTTTGAAGTAAATCGTATTCTCTTAGGCCTCTTCTAAAAATAAATTGATTGCTATCTAACATTTCTGATAGTTTTTCAGTTACTTGTTTTGGGATTTTAGCTTTTTTAGATAATGTTTCTATACCGGATTCCTCCATCCATAAAAACCCTTTATATTTCGTGTTTTCCCAAATGGCTGCTCCAGCTGTTACTTGGTCTTGATTATGTGGTGTAGGCTCAGGCCAAAGGACGGATGGGTTATTGAGCCCACCTAACCAAACACCGTTATATTTTCTAATGGTACTTACTACTTTGTTGGTAAACTTTGCAAAATGGGGATTAGGCAGAGATCTCTGAAGCTCATCGTTAATAACAGCTGACCATCTTTCTCCCCTTGCTCTTTCTTTTTTTATTTCATTCCATACCGCCGAAAATCCCATGCTAAGTTTTACCATTGCTGTATGGGCGTCTGCATCCTCATCAATTCCCTGCCCTATGTTGATTACTACATAGTCTGATCTGGATATCCTGTCATCGGTATCCTCTCTTTCAAACATTTGTCTCATGCTGCCTTCAAAATATCGCCATATTTTTTCCTGAAGCTTAATTCCTCCGACGGTAGTATCTTTTTTTAAGTATTCATACCAACCATGAATACCGCCATGCTTTCTATCCCATGTCCTTGAGTCATCTATATTGATGTCTGAGTCAGTAAACATTTTTATAATAGCTCTATCAATAGCATTGATTTCTCCAGGAGCAGTTTCTCCTGCCAGTAAGGAAATAGTTCGTATAAGTCCGTCAATCGCTTCCTTGCATCTACCTTGATCATGCTCAGGAATTCCTATGGCCGGTGCAATCCGTGAAGGATCTGTATAGGCTCCGCTTTGCAGCGTATGATCAATCCAGAGACCTTCTACATCTTCACAGTGCTTTCTATATTCACCATCCACATCAAAAATGAAGACACGGTGGCCTTCATAATAAAAATTTTTGCCGTTGTCCTTTAGGATTACGCTCTTTCCTTGACCTGTTGCACCTATATATAAAAAATTATGGCCTCCTGGTCCATTGGTAACATCTATTAAATCAATGGTTGAGTCCTCAACTCTATGACCGTTATAAATCCCTTTTGAATCGCTGTTGCTGCCAAAATGGAAAGAAAAAAAGGTTCCTAATGCCTCCTTATCCACCATTCTTGCATAATTGTTTTCATAGAAGTCCTGACTAGCACCACTAGCTCCTATCCAGCCAGAAGATTGAAAGGCTTCTGCCTGTTCATAGTGCCCGTTGTAGAGTAGAATTTCTTTTGCTTCCAGTTTCTTTTTCAGCAGTTCTATAGCCTTATTTAAATTTTCCAGGCAGCAGGAGGAGATAGTGATAAAGTTCCACATATCATATAAATATTTATCTCTGCTTCCTCCTGTTTTATTTTTCAAATCCTCTAACGCATTTAAGGCTTTTACTTCTTCTATTCGTGGAACTTCCCCTACTTGTTTTTCTTTTTCCTTAATAGAAGCATAAAGTCTTCTATATTTCCATTTTACCGACCAATTCCAGGTAAGCTTTGTGGGAGCCATTCTTTTGGTGTGTCTCATATGGATGTTTAAAGCCAGGAACCTTTCATCTGTCCATATGTCTTTTAAAATTGTTACTGCTTCCACTGTTGGATAATCTTTAAACATAAAGGTTTTTATATAATGTCCTCCGTAAGCAATGTAATTAGGGTGATGTTGTATGATTTTGTTTCTCAATATTCTCTCCCCCTTTTACTTAAACTCTGCTCCAAACATCTCTTTTCCCCTTACACCAGTTTCGATTCTTGCTCCTTCTACAGCTTCACTTATCATTTTTCGTACTTCTCTTGGATTTTTTATTCCTGAAAGAATAAGCTTTGAACAGGATACGTCATTGGTATGTAATGTGATGGTTCCTGTTTTTGTTAGTCTTTCTATTAGTCCTATTGTAAGACTAATGTCTAGTATTCGATATAAGAGTATCTCTTCTTCCTGAAGGGCTACAATTCCCCTTGTTGTATAAATCCTATCCTGTGTCATCTGATATTTTATAAATGGGAGTTGAATCCCACATACACTTGCAACATCTGACCAAATTATTTTTCCATTTTTCATTTTTTCACTCCTTCTTATACTTTAAGCTCACAGATATTTATCAAACAAATTACTATTTTCTTTTGTTAATTTCAAAGCTTCACTTTGTGCTCTCTCCATTATAACTGTTCTCCAACTTGCTTCCTGCTCCAGTTTAATATCTTCTTTTTTTAATTCATTTTTATTTTTCATCAACTCCTCCGTGATGCTACTAACTATCTCTTCAATATTAAGCCTTTTAATCACTTCATTGGTTACTTCTTCCCTAAGTTTTATATTAAAGCTTTTTTTCTCTTCTTTCTTGATTACTTCTTCAGGTGGAATGATTTTACTTGTTAATCCTAAGCTTTTAAGCTTTGTTTCAATAAATGTTACTTAAATCCTGTGTTAAGGAAGGCTTTATTGAAGAAAAGTATCTAGAAGACATCAACGAAATGACTTTACTGGTTTTCCAAGGAATGTTTTTAAAAGTTCTCCACCAGCAGGTTGATTACACCGTTGATGAAGCTGTTGAAAAAACCTTGAACTATATCCAACGTACCTTAAAGGCCTATGGATGTTCACAAATTTAAAACTCCAGACAAATAGCCTTCTATTTGTCTGGAGTTTTATTATGTAAAAAACGCATGCAATGCGTTCCTTACAAATTTCTAACAATCAGCAGATTCTCCAGCAACAAAGCCTGCCTCTTTTAAGATTGTTAGGGCTGTATTTAATTTCTCTTCATTTACCATTAGGATTGGGCCTGTACAACCCATACCGCTTTCTGCATAAATCCCTTTTTTCCATAGGGCTTTTACTGCATCTTCTAGGTCCATAATATCAATACCGGATATGGATCCTGTGACTACTTCTTTTGGTGGGGCTGCTACTTCTTCTTCTTGCTCTTCTTTTGCTTTTTTGTTGTCTTTGGTTAATCCTTTTAGAATCTCTTCTAGTTTTGCTTTCTTTGCTTTTTCAAATTCTTCTTTTGCTACTTGTTGTATGTTTCCTCTTACCACCTCTGCTGCATATTGGATAGCATTGGCTACTACGGGAACACCGGAGGCTCTTGATAGTATTAGTATGGTTCTTTCTTGTCCTTCTCCTACCCCTGGTCCATAACCGTAGCCGATGGATTCGTAGTCGCCGCCTGTTGTGTAGGCGGAGAAGATTTTGATTAGGACATTGCCGCTCAGGGTGTCTTGTACCATGATATCTGGTGTGCCGGCCAATAGGTCGTTACCCCGCATAACTGCGCCGCCGTCGCTGCGCATGGATTCGGTGAAGGTGATATCGTAGCCGTTGGCTTTGAGTTCTCTTAGGGCTTTTTCTACTTGTCGTGCTCCGTCTACGTTTAGGATCCCTACGGTTGGGTTTTTTATTCCGTTGGCTTTTGCGGTTATTATACCGTATAATGCATTTTTTACCATGGCTTCTACTCGATGGGGGGAGGAGGTGCCGGTTGTGGTTGCTATGAACATTTCTTTGCCTTTGCCGGGGGTGATGACTTTCCCTACGGTACTGACGCCTATGGGAAAGTTGTAGTGCATGGTAACGCAGCCCCCTATTTCTCCACTGTCTAGTAGTTCTTCCATTACTTTATGCATTTCTTCTTCTGTGTTGGCTTCATAGGTGGTTAGTTGGCTTTTTACTTTTGGACCGATGAGGACGACTTCATATCCACTGGCGCGATTGGCTGCTATCTCGGCGGCTTTTACTAGGTTTTCTACCCCGTGTTCGCTGCCCATGGTGGTGAGGCCGATCTTTACTTTTTTACTGAATTCGCCGGTCTCTATGGCATCGGCTATGTTGTTGAATACTTTGCCGATCATTTCTTTAACTGCTTTGTTTTCTGACATTGTATTCACTCCTTATTCTCCTAATAAGTGTGACGCAAAGTTTCTCATAGCTTCGGCTATCATGGTTTTTACGTCTTCTTCGGATATGCCTGTTGCTGCTTCGCTGCCCTGACCGTTGTTTTCTTCTATAATGATGGAGACGCCGTCGAATTGGTTGGTCATTCTTGCTAGGAATAGGCTGCCTTTTCCTACGATCATGGCTTTTTTGATTTCTTTGTTTAGAAAGGCTTCTCTTGCATGGCCGATGTAGGGTACCCCACTTGGAATATGACCTTGGGTTGGTGCCCAACCTGGCATGCCGTGTTTTTCTCCAAAGGTTGCTACGT
>JBFNEZ010000173.1:0-8133 GCA_040797825.1 Thermotaleaceae bacterium
TTTCAGCCGGTTTAATTTCCCACTTGGCTGCTGTGGTTGCTTCCGTTGTAGCCTGTACCCTTGTTTTCTGCAGATAAAGCTATTCTAAGGAAAAAATCGGTGTTTGGAGTACTAGCAATTAAAAGGTATGTGTAAAACTATGAAAATTTATCGGAACTTGCCAATGAATCCTCTCAAAAAATGGTTGTAAAAATATAACAGCTCCTATACAATAAAGACAAGCTAGCAAATAATTCCATAATATAAGCATTTTGGTGTTTCATGTATTTTACCGAAGATAAAAGGGAATCAGGTGAAAATCCTGAGCGGACCGGCCACTGTAAATGGGGAGCAGCTCTTCCGATGCCACTGGAGAACCTCTGGGAAGGGGAAGAGAAGCAAAGAGCCATAAGTCAGGAAACCTGCCAAGCTGCTGAAGTATAGACCTTCCGGAAATTAAGGGATACACAGGTACAATGTTTTGATAAGATGTATGTTGATGTATAGAAACCCTTGGTTCCCCATGGAATCTGAAGGGTTTTTCGTTTTTAAATTTAGATAGAATAAATTGAATGAAGCAGCTGACCAGAAAACTGGAGGCGGTATCTAATAAGATACTGCCTTTTGTATTTTCAGGAATAGGAAGACAACTTGTTCCAATGGAAATAAATGCTGAACTGCTAGTATTAGAAGGTCAAAGGAAAAATAGCTGTAAAGAGGGAGGTGTTGGGATTGCCAGTAGAAGAGAGAAGTCCACCTAAGAGAGAAGCATAGTAGTAGCATATAAAAGACTGGTTTAAATAATTGAAGGAGGTTATCAATAATAAAATTTTGTTCATAGATAGGGAGGAATAGCCTTGTTTGAAGCTAAGATTGGAAACCAGTTCAAAAAAAATATTTGTTTGATGCTGGTATGGATTATGTTAATATCTATTTTCCCCATCCAGCCTTTGGCATTAGAAAAAGAGAATATATCGATAGAGAATGTAAGCACTTCTGTGTATGGAAGTGAACAGCTAGTCCCTCTGGATTTTCAACAGCTTGCTGCAGTAGATACAGGGGCAACGGTAAGTAATATTTTAATGGGGAAACCCCTTGGTGGAACTCAATTACAAGAAATATCTGATGCATCATCTCCATATTATCAGTTTTATAAATTCTTTAGTAATACTGGGAAATTGCGTTCTTATGAATTCGAAGTGGATGAGTCCATCACTGAAGTAGGAATTCGGTGTGCTGCAGGAGGAGCTGCCGTAACCTATAGTATTAACGGAATCGACCATGGTTCTATACCCTCAGGAATAAATTATGTGACTGTCACTTTACCTTTGGGTACGACTACGGTAGTATATAAAGCCAATAAATCAGGTTATGATGAGGGTACTTACACCTTCGTGTTTCATCGTAAAAAATCAGCAATGCTTCAGAGCCTAGAGATTACAAACTTGATAAAAAATTTAGATTTTACTGCTAATAAACTGACCTATGTGACTCAGACACCGCATCCGGAAGTAACGGTTACAGCGCTCACATCATTAGAAGAAGACTATTCCGTCAGTTATGCTGTATATAATCAGGGTACGCTAGAGATGGAAGGTATTTTGGATAGCCCTTTGACAATTTCTACTGGAGAAAGAGGTACAAGTAAAAATCTTTATCTAAGGGTCACATCTGAAATACTTGGTGTTGTGCCTATTACCTATTCAATCACTATAACCCGTATTTCTCTTAACCCAATTACATTGACGGATTTAAAAATAGAAAACCTGCAAGGAAATTTTCAGTTTAAACCAGGAACAAATATATACCAGTTACAGGTAGCCAATGATCAGCCTGTGATTATCACACCTTCCTTTAGAGATATAGATAGAGTTACCTATCAGATAGGAGAAAATGATTCTAATCCAAAAGCAGTAAGCAATGGAGAGTCCTTGGAAATTGGAGGTTTTGTTGTTGATCAAACACAAAAGGTTATTTTAAAGGTAGAGCCTCCCCATGAGGATATAGAATATATCAGCAACAGTTATACCTTGGAGATTATGCGAATCAAAATCCCAAGGGAATTGAAAAATATTGAAATCAGTGGAGCTGCATCTGATTTTGTTTTTGATCCCAAAATAAGAGAGTATAACCTGAAAACCAATGAAAATGTTATTCTAAAGATAACTGCAGAGGATGGAGATAAGGTCTATTCCAAAATTGGATTAGATCGTGAAGTAGAATTGACAGGCGATAGTATTGACTTGATAGTGCCTGGAGGAGAGACAAAAGAAATTGTTCTAAGGCTTGAACCTTCTTATGATAATCCCACTTACAAAGAAGGAATATATATCTTAAACCTGTTGGGTCATGATAAAGATGCTCAAAATATTGACAGACTCCTTTTTCCGTTATTGCTCGCATTTTTAAAGGATGCACGGCCGGAAGCCCCTAACGGTTATATTGGCAATTCCTATGAATGGTCGGTAATGAATTTGGCTTCATTAGGATATAAAGATAAAATAAATGTACAAAATTACATAAACGGTCAGGCGGCAGGAGTCGCTACGACTACTACGCAAACTGACTATGCCAAGGCGGCGATCAATCTGATGTCTCTAGGATATGCTGCAGAAGATCTTGCAACCTTTCAGGCCAAGGGCACTACAGTGAACTTAATTGATAAATCCTGTATGGCCTCCAAAGCAATTGTAAATGAAACCAATATTAGCGCAGCTTTCAATACTGTCAATTTTCCCGTCCTTTGGGCTTCCAGTAATCCGGATTATAGGACTAAATTTAATACAATTGCGAATCAAAAGGGAATGGCAGATATTGAGGACCTTGTTGGTGCTACAGTAAGAAGCCAGAGAGCGGATGGCAGCTTTCCCGTAGTAGGGGATATAGACGGTATTGCCATGATACTGCAAGGCCTTGCACCCTATTATGCTGCTAATGACTCACAAAATCCCGTTACCATTGCTGTAAACAAAGGGTTGGCTTATTTATCGGGAAGACAGGATAAGACGAGGGGAACCTTTGACTTAGTTGGTATGGGAGATAGCAATAATATCAGTTCCGAAAGTGTCTCTATGGTAATTGTAGCTTTGTCCGCTCTAGGAATTGACGCAAATAGTGATAGCCGATTTTTGACAAGGGATGGCAAGGGCTTAATTGATGTATTGGAGGAAAACTTTATTACCGATGAAGGGCTCCTTTGCCATATTATTGAAAAAGATGGTTCCAGAAGAACAAATGAGATGGCATCAGAGCAAGGGTTTCGAGCTTTGGCTTCCTATAAAGGTTTTTTAATGAAAGGAAAAGCTCCATTTAATATCTATAATGCCCAAGATCATTTTAAGACCCCTACTGTAGTTTTTCCAGAAGACCTTTTACAGCAGACAATTGACTATGCTCTAAGCTTAAAGGAAGTCGATTATGAGCCTGAAGGCTGGGCAGTTCTGCAGGATATTCTTAACAGTGCCCTAGAGATTGCAAAAAAACCAGATGCAGCTCAGGAGCAGATTGATGGCATAGTAGAAGCATTGATAGCAGCCTACCAAAGTTTGATTCCCAAAATAGATCTGACAACGAAGCGGGTTTCTATTTCTGTGGTGGGAGACAGCAAAAAGGGTACTCTTGTAGAATCTACATCGGTAGAAGTACTGAAGGGAGCCACCGTATATGATGTATTGGCAAAGATTCTTCAAGAGAAGGGCATAACCCATACGAAGACAGGTATAGGAAGCAGTATCTATGTTTCTGGTATTGATGGGCTTTCTGAGTTTGATAATGGTCCCAATAGCGGATGGATGTACACCGTCAATGGAAAAATTCCTCCCGTTAGTGCGGGAGCCTATATCCCTCAAGACGGAGATGTGATTCATTGGTATTATACCGAGGATTATACCCAATCGAATATTAAGATTGTCTATGAGCATTTAGTGGGAAATATTTATTCCCTTACCATTGAAGCCTATGATGCAATGGGAGCGCCCATAACCATAAAAGTAAAATTAAATGGAAAAGAAATGGAAGGTAAAAACGGTACCTATACCGGGGAATTAATACCTGGAGAAAATAAAGTAGAAATAATAGCTGTAGATGAAGATGGAGAAAAACTAGCGAAGACCTATATGGTTGTTTATACCCCTGAAGAAATAGAAATTCCAGGATTGGAAAGAATATCAGAAGCCCTTGCAAAAATTACTGCTTACATAAAGAAAAGCGGCTATTTTTCAGACTGGATTGCCATAGGCTATAAAAATGCAGGAGAAGCAATACCATATGATTACCTAATCAATGTAACCAATGAAATAAAAGAATATTTTAAAAACAACGTAAATACCAAGACTGAAAAAGTTACAGATCATGAAAGACGTCTTCTGGCTATATTAGCAGCAGAAGGAGATCCTACAAATATAGAGGGCTATGACCTATTGGAACGGATCTATAACTTCTATATACCAAAGGATGAAACTAAAGGCCTAACAACTCCTAGAGACATTACCTTTCAAGGCCTCAATGGTGTGATTTACGGCCTGATTGCCCTGGATGCCAAGAAATATGAGGTGCCTAAAGAAGCACGCTACAACCGGGAATACATGATCAACTACCTGTTGTCTAAACAAAATAAGGATGGAGGCTGGGACTTAGGAGCCTCAGGCAACAGTGATGTAGATATTACAAGTATGACCTTGCAAGCCCTGGCACCCTATCATGAGAATGGAGCAGTAAAAGCGGCTATAGACAAGGGGATTGTATGGCTTTCTTTGGTACAGCGCATAGATGGAGGCTATTTATCCTCTGGAAGTATTAATAGTGAAGGGGTTTCTCAAACCATCATGGCATTATGTGTTAATGGAGTTGATCCAACTGGAGAAGCATTCACTAAAAATAAAAGGAATCTATTGGATGCACTACTGTCATTTCAAAGAGAAGATGGAGCCATTCAGCATACCCATGAAGACTCGGATAATGTAGGCATGTCTACAGAACAGGCATATTTAGCGCTACTGAGTTATGCTAAGTTTTTAGAAGGTAAAGGCCTTTACAATAAAGGAAAAAATTCTGTCTACTATTTTGGAGCATCGGATACTCCAGTACCAACAAAGCCTCAAATTTCCAGCATAGAATTAGATAGTGCTTCAACTCAAGTAGGGAAAGCACTTAGCCTAAAGGTTACAGTGAATACCCTGAATATGCAAGACAACAGCCAAGTAACGGTACAACTGGTAGATCAAAAGGGGAAGCCTATTGCAGAAATTGAAGCTGTGAAAGAAAGAATTAAGAATAACCAAGCAATTTTGATCCTAAATATCCCAGAGACACTGCCGATAGGAGACTACTATATTCAAGGGATTATAGAAGGTGGGCATGCAGCATCTTCACTCTTTAAAATCCGAGACTGGCAGCCCGGTCCAGGAGATGGTAGCCAAAATCCAGGAGTTGACGGAGTTTCAGCCTATATTCGGGTAGAAGGTTATGGGCGAACTTTAGTACCGAGACAGTTGGTAAGTACCACAAATTTTGATATCACCCCCTATCTGAGTAAAGGAACGGGAAGTTCTGCAGGCTCATCAGGAAAATGGGATCCCGATACTTTGAAAAAACCCACTGTGCTCCATGCTTTGATAACAGCATTAGAACAAAATAGTATTTCACAATACGATATTCAAGATTATGGTTGGTCTCTTTATGTAGCCATGATTGCCGGAGAGAGAGAATTTGATCTTAAAGGAACCTCCGGGTGGATGTATCGGGTCAATGATGGGATGCCCAACTATGGCAGCCAAGCCTATAACCTTAGGGGGGGAGAAGATATCCTGTGGTACTTTGGTGCCTATGGCTCCGATACCTGGTACACCAAGCTGAAAGCTGACAAAACCAGTGGGGCCACAGGAGAGAAGCTAGTCTTTACCCTAAAGGGCATGACCACAGACATGAATACCGGTGCCAGCAAAGAAGAAGCTATAAAAGATGCTGTTATCTACGTCAATGGAAAACCCTATGTGATAGAGGGAGCAGAAGTCAAAACCGATCAGGAAGGTAAAGCCACCCTCATCTTCTATGAACCGGGAACCTACAGCATCAGCGCCGAACGCTTCAGCAAAGACGGAATACGAAACATCATACGGCCGGAACCGCTGAGCATCAGCATCAGCGGAAGCAGCGTCACCCCCCCAAGCGGAGGAGCCGTTGCAATCAACAACCCCCTTTACAAGGAGTTGTACGATGGCGTAAGAGGTGCAGCGACCGATGAAGACATCCTCACTGCAGTGGGAAAAACTCTAAGGATCTACAGTGATGCCATGGAAAAAATCAGCACCCAAAGGGATATAGACAGCATCCTTAAAGACATGGGAGATGTGCTGAGCATCTATGGAGAAGCAGCAAAAAGAATAGAAAGCGAAGATAACGCAGCAAAACTTATGGCTCTAAATACCCGCTTCATAAAAGCTCTCACAGAGACCTTAGGCAAACTCAGCCAAAATCAAGACAAAGAAGAGCTAACAGCAGATACAGTCAAAGCTTTTAGGATCAGTATCACCCTCATTGAAAAAATCCAAAAAGAAGCACTGCTGGATCAAGGAGCTAAAGAAGCCATAGAAGTCGGAGCAGAACTCATCAAAGCCCTAGGGGAAGAAATGGGTAAAGCCGTGGAAAAGAGCATCCTGCAAATGGCACAAACCATTGTCTCAAAATACAGCACCTACAGCCTGCAGGAAAAAGCAATCCATACCACAGCAAACAAAGTCACCGCAGAAATAACCCTAAACAACCTGGAAGCTTTGGCGGAAAAAACCCTTAAAAAGATTCATGAGCTGGAACAAAGCCTAAAGGAAAATGACATCCCAGCAAGATTGAGCAGAGAAATTGCGATTACCCTTCCAACAAAAGACATAGAAGAAGCCCAGCTGCAAATCAAAGAAGAGCTTTTGCAAAGAGCCTTTGATTTGGAAATCGAAAAAGTGGCCTTAAAGACAGAACTGGCTACCTTCCATATGGGCAAAAACACCTTTGAAAAAACAGAAGGAGAGTCTATCACCCTAACAGCACAGAAGGTGTCGCCAAGAGAACTATCCGTAGCCCAAAGGACAGCAGTACCTGCAAACAGCATCCTATTAGAACTCAATGCCAGGATAGGGGCAACAGCAGTGAAAAGCTTTAAGGAACCCATAGAGGTAACCCTTCCCTATGAAGGAGAAATAGAAGAAGGAAAGGAAGTAAAGGTATTCCTTCTCAAAGAAGACGGCAGCTTAGAGCGGGTAGGAGGAACCTATGATGCCCCAAGCAAGACCATCACCTTTAGTACCGGTCACTTTAGCAAATATCTGGCCATGGAGACAGATAAAACAGAACAAGTCCTGCCTGCAATCAAACAAAAACCATTTGATGACCTAGGGGGCTACGAATGGGCGGAAGAAGCCATCGAAGCCATGGCAGAGAAGGGGATCCTCAGCGGAAGAAGGACAGGGGTCTTTGACCCGGGGGCCAACATTACCCGGGCAGAATTTGCAGCCCTGATCACCAAGCTGACAGAAGCCGAAGAAGTACAACAACCCATGGAATTTGAAGACATGGATTCCCAAGCATGGTACTATCAGGACGTGGCCAAAGCCTACACAAAAGGAATCATCAAAGGAAGAAATGAGAGAGAATTTGATCCCAAGGGACAGATTACCCGGGAAGAAATGACCGTGATCATAGCCCCGGTACTAAAAGGCAAAAGCCCATCCAAAGACCTGCTCAACCGGTTTAAGGACAAGGAAGACATTGCCCCTTGGGCAGAGGATGGCGTAAGCCTGAGCCTGCAGGAAGGCATTGTCAGCGGCATGGGAGACGGAAGCTTTGCACCGAAGGCAAAGGCCAACCGAGCCCAGGCAGCAGTGATGCTCTATAGGCTATACAATTTAATACAGGAATAAAGGAAGGAGAAAAGCTGCCGGCGCAAGTGAAGTTGGCAGCTTTTCTATTTGTTTATATCATAATATCCACTTATGACTATATAAAAATGAATAAAAACGATAATAAAAAAAGCTCCCAATGCAGTAAAAAATCGGATTTATATTGACAAATATGGATGTTTTTTATACTCTATATATAGGAAAAATAAAACGAAAAGTAATGAAGGGAATAGTAGGCATGATTTCATCGTCAAAGAGAGTCGGAAAA
>JBFNEZ010000174.1:0-8131 GCA_040797825.1 Thermotaleaceae bacterium
GGGTATGAGGCCATAGATACTAACAATCATGAGAAATATAAAAGACGACATTTCTTTGGCTTTTTCACGTCTATAAAAGGATATTTGACATTATTATCGAATACTTTTAATGAGATCTGCTTAAAAGAACCAGAATTATAATAAAATCTGCATGTGGATGTAAAATAGAGAAAACTTGAGAATAGAAAAATAGGAAAAGGAGGTAAGTACCAATGAAACGACTGGGAATTTACAATAATAAGGGTGGTGTAGGAAAGAGTACCCTTACCTGTAATCTGGGAGCGGGATTAGGGATGAAGCTAGGATTTAAGACTTTAATTTTAGATTTAGACTCTCAAAGAGATACTTCTAAGTTTTTGGGTGTCACAGAAACGGACAAGGCCATTAATGATATCTTTGAACAAGAAGATGCTAAAAGAAAGGGAAGAGTCGTTGCCAATGAAATAAAGGTGAAGCATTGTATCATATCTAATATAAGAGAAAATGTAGACATTCTTACCAATAGAGGATTAAAAATTATTGATGCCTATATCAAAGAGACAAAACGCTATGATCTAGTCTTTGGAAAACTACTTCGGGATTTAGAGGAAATGAATTATGATTGTGTATTGATAGATTGCGGCCCCTCTCAAACCAGTATTAATGATGCCATCCTGTCCTATGTGGATCATATTCTTTTACCTATTCAAACAGAAGCGGCCAGTGTAGAAGCCGTTGAAAATGTATACGAATACCTAGAACTCCTGGACCTTCCGGAGACGAAGGTTAAATTTGTTGTTCCCAATATGTTTGATGTGAGGCTCCTTGATGCCAAAAGAAATTTGGAACGAATCCATGAATATTTTAAAGGCAAACCACATGTAATTGTCACAGAACCCATTCAAAGAAGAGTGAAGATTACAGAAGCAGGTTCTCTAGGCAAGAGTGTATTTGAACATGATCCAGAGACTTCTCAGCAGATTTTAAAGGCTTTAGAAAGTGTAGTGACCTATTTGAACAAGTAAATGGGATTCATCACTGCTTCTTCATCCCTTATTTTTAGGCAAAGAAAATTGACCCTCAAAGGAAACTGTGATAAACTAAATCAAAGTATTCCGATTAAAATTATTGTTAAAAAATCATTCTTATTATAAGTAATAATCTAAAGGATTTATCTACTGTATAGAATGTTAATAAGATAGAGGGAGGGAATCAAGTGCAAGCATATGAAAAACTTGAGGATCTGAAAAAAATGATAAGGAAGTTAGAAAGTGCTGCAGTGGCCTTTTCAGGTGGAGTAGACAGTACATTTTTGCTTACGGTGGCAAAGGAAGTACTAGCTGAAAAAGTTATAGCAGTTACAGCCCGTTCATCTACATATCCTGAGAGAGAATTTCGTGAAGCCCAACAATACGCAGAAAAGATAGGCGTGCAACATATCGTAATTGTATCAGAAGAGTTAGAAATAGAAGGGTTTTCTAAGAATCCGACCAATCGCTGTTACTATTGCAAGCATGAACTATTTTCAAAAATACAAGAGATTGCTAAGCAGTACCAAGTGAATTATGTTTTCGATGGATCAAATTATGATGATCTAGGAGACTATCGGCCTGGAATGCAAGCTGCAAAGGAATTAAAAGTAATTAGTCCTCTAAAAGAAGTGGAGTTGACAAAGGAAGATATCCGTCTGCTTTCTAAAGAAATGAACATTCCTACATGGAATAAGCCTTCCTTTGCCTGTTTATCTTCCCGATTCCCCTATGGACAGGAAATCACTCCTGAGAAATTAAAGATGGTAGAGGAGGCAGAACAATTTCTGTTGGATAAGGGCTTTAGGCAAATGAGAGTAAGACATCATGGAGAAATTGCAAGAATCGAAGTTGCCAAGCAGGAAAGAGAAAAATTCTTTGATGTTCTATTAATGGATGAAATAGGAAATTACCTTAAAAAGATTGGTTTTCCCTATGTAACTATAGATATCCTAGGCTATAGAACAGGAAGTATGAATGAAGTACTAAGTGAAGAAGAAAAAATATAACTCTAAAAAGATGCTTTAGGAGGAGAAAGGATTGGAAAGATACGCAAAACAAATTCTTTTTCAGGAAATCGGTAGAGAAGGACAAGAAAAATTATTGGCATCTAAGGTTGTGATTATCGGATGTGGTGCATTGGGTACAGTTATTGCCAACAATTTGACGCGTTCAGGGGTTGGCTATATTAAGATTGTAGATAGAGATTATATTGAACTTTCTAATTTGCAACGCCAAATACTCTTTGATGAGGAGGATATTGAAAAAAATCTTCCTAAAGCTGTTGCTGCCCAAGAGAAGTTAAAAAAAATCAATTCTTCCATTGTCATCGAAAGTGTAATTGCGGATGTAAACGCTCGCAATATAGAAGGAATTTGTAAGGGAATGGATTTAATATTAGATGCTACAGATAACTTTAATATCCGATTCTTGATTAATGATATCTCTGTGAAACTCAATATCCCTTGGATCTATGGGGGCGCCATCAGCAGTACAGGCATGACCCATACCATTATCCCTGGAGAGACTCCTTGTTTTCGCTGTATGATGCCCGACATACCTCCTGCTGGAGCTGTAGATACCTGTGATTTGGTGGGGGTACTAAACAGCACCGTCAATGTGATTGCATCTCTTCAATCGGTAGAAGCCATAAAGCTTCTCATTGGCAAAAAGACGGATTTGATAAAAGGCGTACGATATATTGACATTTGGCATAATGATTTTGAAGTATTTGAGAAAAGAAGAAGAAAAGACTGCCCTACTTGTCAAGAATATCATTTTGAATACCTAGAGAATAGGACCGAAGATGCTGTATACCTATGTGGGCAGGATAGTATTCAGATTAATCCTATCAATAATAAAATCTCAACAGAAAGCATACTTCAGAAGCTTGAGGCTGCGGGAGTCAAAGTGCAGAAAAATGCCTTTTTTTTACGATTTAAAGTTGAAGAAGTACAAGTTACCCTTTTCTATGATGGTCGAGCCATTTTAAAAAATACCTCTGATATTGCCCATGCCAAATCTCTCTATGCAAGATATATTGGACTATAGAAATAAAAACCTACAATTCCTATTAAGCAGAGGCTTAATAGGAATTGTAGGTTTTTTTATTTTCCTTTTCGTTAGAACTTTAAGTCCTTCAATCTTTCCAGCTCATAGGGCGTTTCTTGGTATACAAAGTAATTTAGCCAGTTAGAAAATAAAAGATTTGAATGACCGCGCCATCTCACAACAGGAGGGTTTTGTGGATTATCTGCTTCAAAATAATTTTGAGGAACTTGAATGGAATCTCCCTTCGCCATGTCCCTATCGTATTCTCCCTTTAAAGTTAAGGGATCATATTCTGAATGACCTGTTACGAAAATTTGTCTTCCTTCCGCACAAGCAACAATATAAACCCCTGCTTCATCTGATTCAGATAAGATGTAAAGACCTTCTATCTTTTCAATATCTTGGCGGCGGATTTCTGTATGCCGGGAATGGGGGGCAAAAAATACATCATCAAAACCCCTCAACAATTTATGACTTTTATGATAAATTTTATGGGGAAAAACTCCGAACATTTTTTGAGGCAATGGATATTTGGGAATACCGTAGTGATAGTAAAGACCCGCTTGAGCAGCCCAACAGACATATAGGGTAGAGTAAACGTTATGTTTACTCCACTCCATGATTTCCATAATTTCATTCCAATAGGTTACATCTTCAAAATCTAGATTTTCCACGGGAGCTCCTGTGATAATCAATCCATCAAACTTTTCATCCTTGATATCTTCAAAGGTATTATAGAAATTTGTAAGATGTTCTTCTGGCGTATTCTTTGATAAGTGACTCTTGGCATGCAACAGGGTAATATCTACTTGCAGTGGAGAATTCCCTAACAGGCGCAAAAACTGAATCTCTGTGGCTATTTTAGTAGGCATTAGATTCAATATGGCTATTTTCAATGGACGAATATCTTGGTGGTATGCTCGGGTATGATACATAACAAATACATCTTCATTGTTTAAGACATCAGCCGCTGGAAGGCCATCTGGTATTTTAATCGGCATATTATCTCTCCTTCTCAGATGAATAACAAAATATAGGATTAGCCTATAGCTTTTTGGAGGGCCTGATCCAAATCTTCAATTAAATCTTTAACATCCTCAAGACCAATAGAAAGTCTAATCATATCTGGTGTAACGCCTGCTGCTCTTTGCTCATCTTCAGTCAACTGTGCATGGGTTGTGCTGGCTGGGTGAATAACCAAGGATTTTGCATCGGCAACGTTGGCCAATAGGGAAAAAATTTCAAGGCTTTCGATAAATTTCTTCCCAGTCTCTGTACCGCCTTTGATCCCAAAGGTGAAAATGGAACCTGCTCCCTTAGGAAGATACTTTTCTGCTAGGGCATGATACTTGTTTCCGGGGAGACTTGGATAATTTACCCAAGCTACAGCAGGATGATTTTGCAAAAAATCTATAATTTGTTTTGTATTATATAGGTGTCTGTCAATTCTTAAGGATAGAGTTTCTAAGCCTTGTAACAATAAAAAGGAGTTAAAGGGGCTGATAGATGCCCCTGTATCGCGGAGCAGCTGTACTCTAGCTTTTAGAATATAGGCAGCAGGGCCAAAGGCTTCTGTATATTTGATGCCATTGTAGCTTGGATCTGGATCTGTTAGCCAGGGAAATCTTCCGCTTTTTTCCCAATCAAACTGGCCACCATCTACAATGACGCCGCCGATAGAAGTGCCGTGCCCGCCGATGAATTTTGTAGCAGAATGGACTACGATATCAGCGCCGAATTCGATAGGTCTGATAAGATAGGGCGTTCCGAAGGTATTGTCTACGATCAATGGTACACCATTTTCATGGGCAATAGCTGCCACCTTTTCAATATCAATCAAATTGATACTGGGATTTCCAATGGTTTCAATATAGACCGCCTTTGTTTTTTCATTAATGGCTTTTCTAAAATTTTCAGGATCATCGGGATCTACAAAGATTGTTTGTATACCTAATCGAGGCAATGTTGCAGCAAAAAGATTATAGGTTCCACCATAGAGAGTGCTGGCTGAAACTATTTCATCTCCTGCTCCGGCGATATTTAAAATGGCATAAGTAATAGCTGCTGAACCAGAAGCTGTAGCAAGAGCGCCTACACCTCCTTCAAGAGCAGCGATTCTCTGTTCAAATACATCATTTGTAGGATTCATAATCCTTGTATAAATATTTCCAAATTCCTTTAAAGCGAAAAGATTAGCAGCATGCTCTGGATCATTAAATACATAAGAGGTAGTTTGATAAATGGGTACGGCACGAGATCCTGTTGTAGGATCGGGTTTTTGACCACCGTGAACCTGAAGGGTATCAAAGCCTAATTTTTTTTCTGACATGAAATATCTCTCCTTTTATTTTTTAATATTTGCTTACTTCTAAGAAAACATAATCAATGGGCATATCCAATGTTTATAAATAAATATCTCTGTCAAGATGACAGAGATAGAATGTTTTTTCTTTCTCTCACATCTTTCAGTATGACAATACTGCAGGAATTGGCACCGCTGCTTTAAAAGCCGGTTGCCGGGTTTCATAGGGCCAGACCCTCCACCTCTCTAGATATGAGTCGATATTTTGTTTTAAATTCAAAAAACCTCTTTCTAGGCGAAAGAGGCGGCAGGCATTGCGGCTCTCTCTCATCTGGCGATGCAATGCATCGCAGGAATTGGCACCGCTGCTTTAAAAGCCGGTTGCCGGGTTTCATAGGGCCAGTCCCTCCACCTCTCTGGATAAGAGAATTTATTCAATAATTATTTTGGTTAAAGATTATAATATGAATTATAAAGCTCAGAAACTTAGTTGTCAATCATCTTTTTGTAAACCTTATAGAAAACTTTTAAGCTGATATAATCTATGCTTTCTTTTTTACAAAATGGGAAGGAGATTAGGGCAGCAAGAAGAATATGTAAAACAAGACATAAAATATAAGAGGAGATAAATAATATGCTTCGAAGATTTTTGTTGCAATTGATTGCGAGTATTATATTAGGTTTTGCATCTATCGGCGTAGGGTTAATTACCTTTGATCCTATGTTTTGGATAGTCTTGTTTCTATTATATAATGTATGTGAAATTATTATGCTTTTAAGAAAAGAGAAAGGTTAGAAAAGCTAAGAGTAAGAAAAAAATCAAATCTATGCAGATAAAGGGGGGCTGAGATTGAATATCTCAATCTTTTCAATAGAAATGGATTATTTTTCTGTATTTTTAATTCTTGTGGGCTTAGGAAATACGGTTATAGGACTTTTAAGGAGATATAATAAAAAAGGGCTGATTTCATCTGATAAAAATATCAAAAACCAGAAACAGGAGAAAGCCTATAGAAGATATAGGGGCCTATATGATGCAATGCTGGGTAGTGGATTCTTAATAGCAGGTGCCCTCAATGAAATACTACGACCAGAGCGATATATGATCACAATGGGACTGACAGTATATTTGGTAGGGGTCCTGGTAGTATACTACATACATCGAAAAAAAAGGGGCGTATATATGTGAAAAAAGTAGGGATTTACATACTAATCTTCTTTTGCACCTTAGCAATTGGTGGCTGTAAAAAAAGCGAAGTATCTGCTAGCAGTTCCTATGCTGGTATATTGATGTTCAAAGGAGAAACCTATGTATGGCGTGATGTTCAAGAAGATATACAATTAGGAGAGCAGGTACTGGCGGTCTTAGGTAAGGTGGATATCCAAGAGGCACCCCAGGAGGGACAATCAAATTTCTTGAACAAAGGAACGCCAGTGTATGCTGTGGAAAACCAAGAAAATATGCTGAGTGCTATTGATGCTAATGGACAATACCTGCTTGTAAAAAAAGAAGAAAAAAGTAAATAAGAGCCTAGTTATCTGATTCGCATATTCTTAAAGAAGTAAAAAAATTCAAGAAAGCATCTAAGGCTTTACACTATATTATCGGTCGAATCCTTCACGGCTTAAAATCCCCTGTTGGTAATAATGTTTGATCTCCTTCATCTCTGTAACCAGATCCGCAATTTCTATGATTTCTTTAGGGGCATAACGTCCTGTAAGGGCTACCTCGGTCTCATAGGGTTTGTGTTGTAACAAGGAGAGTACATCCCCTAAGGAAATCAGTTGGTAATAGAGTGCAATGGTGATTTCATCTAGGATGAAGAGATCGTAGCTTTTGTCATTGAAGTATTCTCGGATTTCTGTCAATCCTTTTTGAGCTGCGGCAATGTCTTCTTTTTCGGGATTCTTTGTGATAAAACAACCATGACCATATAGTTTGATATCGATGTGAGATTGTAAATATTTTAAAGCTTGCCATTCGCTGTAGGCTATGGATTTTACAAACTGGGCTATAAATACTCTTTTTCCTGCTCCAGCGGCCCGTAAAGCTAAGCCTAATGCGGCAGTAGTTTTCCCCTTGCCATTTCCAGTGTATACATGAATAAACCCTTTTTCCATAAGTGAATCCTCCTTGGTTTGTAGCTGCTATATATATTTTTATTTAGTATGAAGCTATTTTACCCATCTAATGAGGAAGAAAACATAAAATATATATTTTTAGGAGGTTCTTGAGGTGGACCATAAAAAGGTATTAAGTAGAATAAACTTTGATTATGAAGAAGACGATTACGACCGATTGAAACATAGAAAGAAAGCAGAGCTTTTTACGAATAAAACAACTTTTAAAAAAATAGAGTTTGATTACGAAGAAGATCCCTATGAACCAGAAAAGAGAAGATAGAAGTGTAAGAACTAGGGGTAACCCATTAAACAGCAAAGTCATGTATGGAATAAATTGCTAGTATAAAGGCTGTTGACCAGGAAGATAATATGTGATATATTATGTTTTGTCTTCAAACAAAGGCAAAACAAAAAGCTTCTCAGATACTGGAAATGAAAAAGTGTTGACAGAGAAGCTGAAATAATGTATAATAGATTTTACCTCAAGTGACAACCTGTAGTAAAATATAATGATGTTGCTTGACAAAAATCTAAAAACCGTGTATCATCAATAAGTGAGTTAATGTAAATGGTTTATGATGAAAACGTTATCAAATTGGTCTTTGAAAACTAAACAGTGTAAGAATTAAAGCCAGCAAAAAAGCGC
>JBFNEZ010000175.1:0-8113 GCA_040797825.1 Thermotaleaceae bacterium
AAACCTAAAAAATCAGATAGAGCAATAGCCCATTTAAAATGAGATTTTTGAATTTAAAATTTAATCTTAGAGTAAATTCAAAATCCTCATCATTGTATGGATTTTAAATCTCTGTTGCCACTTTATTTCTTACACTTCTCCTATAATGTTTTGTGTTTTTCATGCTTCTGAACTGGGGCTGCAAAGCTTAGTAACCTTCCAACCATCCTTGTGGATGATTCATAGCATGTTGTATATCATCTAAAAACCGTTTCACATGCCATCCATCTGTGGTGGCATGGTGTAAAGTCATAGAAAGCGGCAACATCATATATCCGTTTTCTTCAAAAATACGTCCTGCCTCAATAGATGGAAAATAGTAAGGCTTATTTTCAAAGCTTTGAACAGAAAAATGCTTAAACTCAATCCACGGAACGCAGGATATAATGCAGCTATTTTCGGGAGGTAGTTTATCGGGCTGGGATAGAACGCCGTGGTTATTTCCATATTGCTGGTGATTTTCCAGATAATTTTGGTAAAACACAGAAAATTTTTCATCATACTCTGTCCACATCAATGAAATTGTTTTATCATCTTCGTGAAAAACAGCATACAATGGCGTAAGTGTATCCCAGTATCCAAGTACCTCATCTTGTACTGCTACCTTAAATTCAATCTGTCTGTTGAGCATTGTTACCACTAGCCATAGATATGCGGGAAAAAATTTGATTTTACGCTCCTTTAAAGCATCTTTCATCACAGTTACATCCAATTCTACCGTCAATGAATATCCTGTAGGTGCCATCTTTGAAAAATAATGAAACATTTGACCGCGGGGCCATGTTTGTAAATCTATTGGATTAAAGTTTGTTTTCATAGTCATACTCCTTTCGTCCACAACCCATGTTGGCTGCAATCTTCTTCCCCAATGTGAAATCTCAGCTTCACCTGTGCTGCTTATTACATTACTACAATTAGGGCATGCATAGAATTTAGTTCCCTTCATATTTCCTATGTCAGCATCATTAGGATCCAACTCCCCCAATAGAATTTTTACTCCTAATATGTAAAAAATTTCAATGAGCAAAGATATATCTAGGTAGAGCCCAAACCGTGCTCCCGTTTAGAGATTGCTTTATACTAATATTCATTGCATCAGCAACATCTTTTGTGTCAAATTCTTCTCTTTATGCAGACTTTAAATCAATTCCCAACTTTCTTGCAATTCATAATGATCACCTCCATATATCAAGAGTAACTGCTGACAAATCATTTTTCAATAAACGCTCCGTAGAGTTATTAAAATTATCCCTATTTAGCTTTATTATCGATAAACTTCTCAATATAATCATAATCAATCCTTTCAAAGCTATCTCGATAAAAGAATAGTTCTTTCCCAATTGTTGCTTGAATTGATCATAAATCCCTTAATTAAACCTGTTATCGAAAAAAAGACAATAGCTGTATCCATTGTCGGTGACGATACTTGGCATTTATGGAGGATTCAAAGAGGTTGATAGCCATTAGATAACACTGCTGCAACCCTTTATTGCCACAAGATTACAGATATTAAGAAAAGTCATCATTCTTGCTAGTATTCCTAAGCATATTGATTTTAAAGCTCTTTTACATATTTCCGCAACAGAATAAAGATATGCTATAATTATCTAACCAATCTATTTCACATCAACCTTGGAGGCGCTTATGAAAAAAACATTGGTCATCGGATCTACTGTACTCGATATCATCATCAATGTAACCAAACTCCCCACTAGCACTGAGGACTGTCATATAAACGGGCAGACCCTGTCCATCGGTGGTTGTGCTTTTAATGTGCAAAACATTATCGGTCTGTTTGATGTCCCTTATTTGTTTTGTTCCCCTGTCGGTACAGGAATCTACGGAAATTATGTGGCTTCACAGCTTGAAAGAATGGGCTTAACACCATTTGTCCGAGTGACAGATCAAGATAATGGGTGTTGTTATTGTTATGTTGAACCTCATGGTGAACGGACTTTTTTATCCTATCACGGTGCTGAATACACCTTTGACCCTAAGTGGCTCGAGGGGCTTGACATGGATGATTTTGATCATGTTTACATCTGTGGCCTCGAAATTGAGGAACCTACCGGTCATGAAATTATTTCTTTTCTTCAAAAAAATAGCCATCTACAAATTTTCTTTGCTCCGGGGCCAAGATTTTCTCTGATAGCAAAAGAAAAAATTGATGAAACTTTCAAGCTTTCACCGATTCTTCATCTTAATAAGGATGAGATACTAACTTTTACAAAAACAACCACTTTGGAAAGAGCCGTTCACCGGACCCATTCCTTAACCAATAATATGATTATCATCACAGATGGTGAAAAGGGATCCTATCTCTATGATGGTGAGCAACTACAACATGTCATGGGTATCAAAGCAGACGTTGTGGACACAATTGGTGCTGGTGATGCTCATATTGGTGCCGTCATGGCTTCTAGGAAATTGGGCTATTCCTATACCAAAAGTCTTGAGATAGCCAATAAGGTATCTGCTAAAGTCGTCGAAACTAGGGGCAGCCTCCTACCTTCCCAAATCTTTAGACAACTAAAGCTTTAGCATAAAAATGCCTCAAAGCTTTATAATTAGTATATTCTTCTAAAATGTAGGATGTATTTTTCAGTGGTCTCGAAAGGTCCGCTCCGTTCTAACAATGTACCTTGGCCTGTATTTCGCTTAATACCTTTCATTTAGGATGATGTATTTATATTTGCTTTTTGTGCTCACTCTAACACAATTATGGATGGTGTCCAACATCTAATTCTTGCCAAATATTAACCTAATACGCATTCTTCTACTCCTTTCATGAATATAAGCGATACTCCCTAATCCATTTTAAGTACCTTCTGCTTATAATAAAATCTATATTATTCTACATAACAGACACCTACTGCACCGAAAAGTACTACTGCGATGATAATTAAAATGATATAAATAAATCCACAAATAAATAAATATATATATAAAAATCAAGTTAATTATTTAACATATAAGCATTAAATGATATAATGTAACACGAAACGACAAATTATGCAAATTAAGAATCATCAAAAGAGGAGGATGGACAGTGAAAAACAGCAAAGTAAAGTTAGTCGTGAGTTTTATATTGATCATGTTAATTGCATCTAGTATTCTACCAGAGGTTTATGCTTCTAGTGACATAAAAGTTATGGTAGATGGCAATTATGTTGCTTTTGATCAACCACCGATAATTGATAAAGGTCGTACGCTAGTACCCTTCAGAGCTATATTTGAAGCCCTTGGGGCAGAGGTACAGTGGGATGATAGAACCAAAACTGCCACAGGGGTAAAGGGCAGTAATGTTGTAAAGCTTCAGGTTGGAAATCGATTTGCAATGATTAACGGTAGAGAAGTTTTATTGGATGTTGAACCCATTACTTTAAATGGACGAACCCTTGTTCCTGCTAGATTTTCAGGGGAAAGTCTTGATGCCAGTGTAGAATGGGATCCTGAAACTAGGATTGTTATCATAAAAAGCAAGGATGGCTCATTAATAACACCAACTGCTAATATTACCACTTTTGATAAAGGGATATATGGCTTCGGTGCCTATAGTACAGGACAGTTAGGGCTTGGGGAGGCTGCGGAACTACAGAAAATTAGAGGGCAGGTAAGGGGCTTTAACACCCCACAGGTAGTGCCAGTATTTGAAAATATATCTAAAATATCCACTACATATACTACGACCCTAGTTTTAACTGAGAAGGGAGAGGTTTACTCCTTTGGATTAGATTATTTTCTAGGTTATGCAGACAACTTTGAAATAGGTAGGCTTACTCAACCATCACCGACCCCAAGAAAAATACCAAATTTGCCTAGAATAAAGGAAGTTTCTGCGGGTTTATCCCATGGCTTTGTAATTGATGAAAAGGGAAATCTCTATGGCTTCGGTGACAATGATCAGCAAGCGGTTGGGTTCACAAAACCCTCCCCAACCTGGAGCTATGTGCTCCAGCCAAGGCTGAAGGAAGACATGCCTAACTCGAAAACAGCCCAAGCTGGCCAAGGGTATTCCTTGGTGGTTGACGAAAAAGGAGATTTGTATGGCTTTGGATATAACTTAAATTATTTATTAGGTAAGCCCATGTCTCCGTGGTATTCACCTTTATTTGGTCGGGAGATACCGATTAAAGTAGAGGGCATAACAAATATTAAAGATATCCGTATAGGGTCTAGATTTGTTGTGGCTTTACTAGAAAACGGTGATGTATATTCCTTTGGGGCAGATCGCTATGTTAATTCTGATGGAGAATTTGTGAGTGAGGATCATGTAAATACTCGAGGTCAATTAGGACATGGAGACACCATTGATAGAACTACACCAACAAAAATTAAGGGGATATCTAATGTAGTGGCCATTACCACGGGACGGGAGCATACCCTATTGCTAACAGATAACGGGGAGGTTTATGGTTTTGGGGAAAATCACTCCGGTCAACTAGGTCTTGGAGACAAAGAAGATCGTCTCTCTCCAACAAAAATAGAAGGTATTGGAAAGGTGAAGGCTATCGCTGCAGGAAATTATCATTCCTTGCTATTAATGGAAAATGGTGACGTCTACTCCTTCGGATCAAACTCTGGTGGGCAGTTAGGCCATGGAGACTATGACAGAAGATTTCTTCCCACTAAAATAGAGGGATTTACTAATGTTAAGATGATCGCAGCAGGAGGAGATCATTCCTTTGTTTATGTAGCTGAATAGCTCCTTCATCAATCTAAGGCTGCTTTTTTAAGCAGCCTTAATATCTGCAATGCTAATAGATATTCGGCACTCCCGAATCTATCCTATTATTTGAACACTACTTCAAATTCCTCCCATATCACCGGCATATCCTCAGCAAATAATTCTTCCACATTTGAAAAACTGACTCATGTTCTTTTTCCAATGGTATAATCTCCAGAACTTTTATCTTTACTTCCTCAAATGTTTCATAATAAGCGCCCCAATGTTTCCGAACTTATTGGCTTATCCCCTTGCATATGAATTATATGGACGGGTAGAAAAATATGAAGAGGCTCTGCAAAAACCGCCAAGAATTCTCTTATAACTCTGGCTATTCACCCTATGCTAATTGTCTTTGTGCCAGTTCGTAAAAGACTCCTTTTCTTTCCATCAAAGTCTCATAATTCCCTGTTTCTTTTATACTCCCCTGATCCAAAACAACGATTTGATCGCAGTTTTTTACGGTACTGAGTCTATGGGCTATGACGATACGGGTCGCAGCAAACTGGTCCAGACTTTCCTTGATTTTAGCCTGTGTAATGTTGTCCAAGGCACTGGTTGCCTCATCGAAGAAGAGTATCTTAGGCTTGTTCACCACAGCCCGTGCAATGAGAATCCTCTGCTTCTGCCCTCCAGAAATCGTGCCTGTTCCTTCCATAATAACCGTATACATGCCCATAGGCATGGCCTTTATATCATCATCAATACCTGCAACCCTTGCAGCCTCCCAAGCCTCTTCTACTGTAAGGTGAAGATTGGAGCCAACAATATTGTGATAGATACTACCCGTCATCAGCTTGCCGGTTTGCAATACGACACCTATCTTCTTGCGCAAATCCCATAAGTCAAGGCTGGTGATATCTTGATCATCATAGGTTATCCTGCCCTTGTAAATGACTTCAAAACCCAACAGAAGTCTCAAAAGTGTGGACTTCCCGCTTCCAGAGGTTCCTACGATACCCACATACTCCCCTGGTTGTATTTCTAAAGAAATATCCTTTAGTATTTCAGGGCTGTCCTCTGCATAACGGAATTGAAGATGGTCAACCTCTATTTTACCCGTCGGCTTATACAGTATTCGTTTATCTTCTTTCATTTCGGGGATGGTTTCCAATATTATTTTACCCCGGTTATATAAAGGCATCACCTGAAAGAAAATATGCATTGAACTAAAAATACTGAACACAGCAGATGCGAACATCATATATGCAGCGTTAAAACCTATATACTGCCCCAGTGGAAGCGCAAAGCTCGGCCGCATTGTAACCAGGTAATAAATTATTCCTAATGAAGCCGGTAAAAACAATCCATTAAATGCCTCTACCCAGGAGACCACTCTACTCTTGTTTTGTATAGCCCTATGCTTTTCACCCTGTTCCTTTGCCCATTTATAATACGCCCTCTCAATGGCTCCCGATTGTTGTATTTTAATAGCTCCTTTGATTAATTGAAAGGACAATCCCGCTAACCTATTGGTTAATTGGTTTATCTGATTCTCATATAGAATTTCCTTTTTTGCTATGAAGTAATTGACTACAATACATCCCCCTATCATCAGGCTGACAACAATCCCTAAGGAAACATGATAATAGAAAAGCACCAACCAGCTGAACAAAGAATAAATGCCAGTCAGCACCAAGGCCATTACAGGTCCTGAAACAATATCTCTTATTAGGGTAATGCCCAGAGCCCTGGAGGCTAATTCTGCCGAGGTAAATTGTTTAAAAAAGCTTAAAGGCAAATTAAGCAATCGGTCCCAGATAGCTGTCTGCAGATTTACATCGAGCTGCCCCTCTACTCTCAGCATAATAAACCCTCTGGCCAGATTAAACAAAAAAGAAGTTATGGCTGCAACAGCCAATAATATTCCAGCCTGAGAAAGCAGATGCATATTCCCCATTGGAATAATCCAATCTATTGTTAAACCGATCAGGAGAGGTGCAGCCGTCCCCAATAATCCAATACCGAGTAAACTCAAAGCAAAAAGAAGGATATCCTTTTTGTAAATTCTTTCTATGCCAAAGCCTATCAAATCCCTGCTGCTCATTTTCCTATCGGGCAATGGACGATATATCATAAAAGCATCCTTATATACTCCCTCTGCTGTTTTTTCGTCTACAGAAACTGACATGGCCAATTGAGGGTCTACCAGGTCATAGCGGCCTTTCCCCTTTTGCAAAAGAGCAACGGGCTGCTTATTCTCATTAAAGCCTATCAGCATGCCGTCGGTATATTTCCACCAATCCTTATCCAGCTTGATACTTCTGTATCGTATATTCATTTTTTGAAAGTATGCCTTCATAAGAGCATGGGGCGGAAGTGAATTCACCTCAAGCTGCTTTGGCTCCTCAACTTTGATATTCAAGGCACTTCCCACTATCTGACAGACCTTATAATAATCGCTGCCTGACTGGGGATAAACTGCCTTTCTTTCATTATCAGCCAATAGGTTTACGGCTGCGCCAAGCAAGGCTGCTTCATTTTGTTTCTTTTTTTTATATTCCTCCTTTTTTTGCTTTGTTTGTGCTTCGATTTCCTCCACCTTCCCAAGAAGTTTTTCTTGAAAACCCATAGGAGTCTGCTCTATGGCAAAGAACTCCATTTTTGCATCGGCAGTTCCAAGGGCAATAAGTTTATAATGTCTGCCTTCTTTCACTACCCTTCCTCCATATACGATCTCACCCTCTGAAGCACTAGCTAACAGGTGGCGTTTATATTGTATTTTTGAGTTATCCTCATCAATAACCATAAAAAGGTTTATGGTCCCAGAAAGGACATGGTACCCCATATTTTCTTTAAGTTCCATAGGATTACGATGATTCAAAGACTTTATACTCATATGTCCTCCTACATATCCTTGATTAATTCCCTATACAGACCTTCTTGTTCCAATAAGCTGTCATGATTTCCCCTTTGGGCGATTTTTCCCTTTTCCAGTACGATTATTTCATCACAGTCCCGTATTGTGCTTAGTCGATGTGCTACAATGATGCAGGTATAACCAAGCCTGCGCAGGTTCTTATCAATCTCGAGCTCTGTAGCTGGATCAAGAGCACTGGTAGCCTCATCCAGAATAATAACGGAGGGATCTTGTAGAAGTACTCTGGCAATTTCCATACGCTGCCGCTGTCCTCCACTAAAATCCTGTCCGTCTTCAAGCATTCTATGCTCATATCCTCCCCGCCATATGATATCCCCATGAATACAGGCATTTTTAGCAGCCTGTATCAGACTTGCTTCATCAATCTCCTGCTGCCATAAAGAAATATTTTCGCCAACCGTTCCTTCAAACAATACAATCTCTTGATCCACCATAGCGATGGCTTTATTGACTATACTCTTTGGCAA
>JBFNEZ010000176.1:0-8095 GCA_040797825.1 Thermotaleaceae bacterium
ACCTAATGTAGAAGAGCTTGAAAGTTTATCAGAGAAACCTTTTGATCATTTTGATGAAATAGTTGATTACTGTAATGAATTAATCTCAAATAATGTAGAATATATTTGCCTTTCTATGGGCTCCGAAGGAGCATTATTAATCGGTAAGGACCTGTTTTTACAGGCAAAAGTACCAACGGTAGAAGCAAAGAGTACAGTAGGAGCAGGTGACAGCTTATTAGGTGCAATGATTGGGTATTTAAGTAGTGGATATAGTATGAAAGAATCCTTTGCTTATGGCGTTTCAGCCTCTGTACTAGCTGTATCCAAAGAAGGAACAAAAGCTCCTACTATGGATGAAATTGAAGAATTTGTTCATAAAATAAAGATTATTGACATGAAAGTAAAAAAATAATAATCAAGAATACATTTTTATAATATTCTGAGCTGCCTCTTTTTTTGAAATACAATTATTCATAGCACTTCTTTCTAAGTAATGATGCGCATCTGGCTCAGTCATTTTAAGTTTGCTGATAAGTAAAAATTTTGCACGGTTGATAATGCGGATTTCTTCCATACGTTTGTCAATGGAAAGTGTTTTCTGTTCAAGCTTTCTAAGTCTTTCTCTGGCACTGGACATCCAGTTCAATCCCTGAATCATTGTCGTACGGGAGGTTGGCTTAGGTAAGGTAAACACACCATGCTCCGCAACTTTGTCATGAACTTCGGAATGAACATCATTTTTAACAAGTATGAGAACGACCGTGGTTTGAGAACGACAGCAGTCAATAGCAAAGCGAGTGCCAGACTCATCAGGCAAAGGAGAGTTGATAATTACAAAATCAAAATCCCTGGTAGCAATATATCTCTTGGCTTCGCTAACGCTTGTTGCAATGCGCACCGGCTGATACTGTGAAGTTGGGAACATTCCAGCAATTGCAGTGTTGAAGCTTTCCGAACAAGACACCAGAAGTAAGCTGTAAACTTGTTCTTTCAAACTCATATGCTCCCCTCCTTCCTCATAAAGTATGATTATTTATTGCAGTAAATTTCCAAAATAGCCTTGGGTATATGCTCGTTGATAAATTCGCTTTGATCTGCAAGAGTGCGCGCTGCCTCAAGAGTGTCTGGTAACTGCTGAAATTTATCAAAAGTTTCAGCGCTTGCTTTGAAAAGATTAAAATCGGAAGCCCTCGGCAATTTAAGCTGATTTTTGATACCATAGAGCCCTACATAAATTATCAAGGTAAAAGCAAGATAGGGGTTAGCAGTAGGATCGGGAGAACGCAATTCTGCTCTTCGATATTCGCCGACCGCTGCTGGAATTCGGACAAGCGGGCTTCTGTTTTCGTTTGACCATGAGATGTATTTGGGCGCTTTGTTGTTTCCAAAACGCATATAAGAGTCCGGCGTTGGGTTAAGAAAGGCAGTCATCTCCACTGCTTTATCCAACACTCCTGCAATTACAAAGGGCAGATTATCTGAACCATCAACGGATTTAACGGACATATTGATATGGAATCCGTTTCCTGGTTGATCTTTCAGTGGTTTAGGAGAAAAATCGGCGTGGAGACCGTTTTGATGAGCTATGGTCTTAACAACTGTTTGAAATGTCATAACATTGTCAGCTGCTGTAAGGGGATCGGAATAACGAAAATCAATTTCATTTTGTCCAGGACCTTCCTCGTGATGGGAGCTTTCTGGACGGATACCCATTTGCTCAAGTGTCAGACAAATTTCACGGCGAATATTTTCACCTTTATCCTCTGGTGCAATATCCATATATCCGGCTTCATCGTAAGGAACATCTGTAGGTTTGCCGTTTTGGTCTAAATTGAAGAGATAAAATTCCTGTTCAGCACCAAAGAAGAATGAAATTCCAGCGTCTGCTGCATCTTTGATAGCCTTCTTCAAAAGATTACGCGTATCACATTCAGAAATCTTTCCAGAAGGATAGATGACATTGCTGAACATACGGACAACCTTTCCGTGTTCAGGGCGCCAAGGCAGAAGCGTCAAGGTTTCACTATCTGGCTTAAGTAAAAGATCAGAATGGGTTTCGTCCCCATAGCCTTCGACAGACGAGGCGTCGAAAGCAATTCCGTATTCAAAAGCACGGGCCAGTTCCCGTGGCATAATAGAAATATTTTTTTGTTTTCCGAAAACATCGCAGAACGCCAATCGGATGAACTTTACATCATCCTCATTGACATACTGTATTACCTCTTCCTTTGAATACTTCATAACGATACCCCTTTCTTTTAATTGCCACATACATTTGCTTGTAATTAAAGCTATTGGTATTTAATAACATATAATTATACCATATATCTAAGATTATTTACATTTTATTGAATAAAATGTAAAGCAATCCCATGAAAACTCATTGTAAAAGTGAAATAATCTCCTTTTAGCTAACCAGCTCGCCAGTCTAAGTTCGTCTTGTAAATAGGGGTTGATAAAGTTTTTTTCATAGTGTATAATGTTTTTCATAAAGGCAAAGGCGTCTTTCAATTTATGTTGAAAGGCGCCTTTTTATCTTTTTTGAATCAAAAGAGAAGAAAAATATATCAGAAAGTTTCGACAGTCTTGTTTTCAACGGATACCTGAATGAATCTGCTTTCACCGTCTGCTATTATGGGCTACATCCAGCTGGATACCCGACAAAACACGAGAAGGCCGCGATATAGACAATTCATATGCCGATTTTTGGCGAGCTACGGTGGTGGCGGAAAATAAACAGAAAGAGGTACAGTATGGAAAAACGAAAACTTATGTATGAAGGAAAAGCCAAGAAGGTTTTTGAAACCGACAATCTAGAACTTTTAATTGTCTCCTATAAGGACGATGCCACCGCTTTTAACGGTCTGAAAAAAGGAAGTATTTCTGGCAAAGGAATCATCAATAACAAAATGAGCAATCTTCTTATGCAACGCTTAGAAAAGAACGGCGTTCCGACACATTTTGTCGAGGAAATCAACGACCGTGAAACGGTGGTAAAGAAAGTAACCATACTTCCGTTAGAGATTATTATAAGAAATATTTCAGCAGGTTCGTTTTCAAAAAGATACGGTGTAGAAGAAGGCATCACTTTTGAAACACCTACCATTGAGTTCTCTTATAAAAACGATGAACTCGGTGATCCTCTTCTGAACAGCTACCACGCTATTGCTTTGGGACTTTGTAGTAAGGAAGAAATTAAAATCGTAAAGAAATATGCCTTTGCTGTAAATAAATATCTAAAAGCGTTTTGGGCGAGCTGTGGCGTTATTCTGGTGGATTTTAAAATTGAATTCGGAAAACTATCCGACGGCACTATTATTCTCGCTGATGAAATCAGCCCCGATACTTGTCGCCTTTGGGACAGCAAGACAAAAGAAAAATTAGATAAGGATAGATTCCGCCGTGATCTCGGAGGAACGGAAGAGGCCTACGCTGAGGTAATGAAAAAGCTTTGTGGGCATATAAGGGAGGATATATAATGTCAAATTGTGCAATAGTCGGTATCAACTGGGGAGATGAAGGAAAAGGTCGAATGGTAGACCTGTTAACCGAAGACTATGATGTTGTTGTAAGATATCAGGGTGGTGGCAATGCTGGTCATACGGTCATTAATGATAAAGGCAAGTTTGCCCTAAATCTTCTTCCGTCTGGCATTTTTAGAGATGGTGTTGTAAATGTTTTGGGCAACGGTGTGGCGCTTGATCCCGAAAATCTGTGGCTTGAAATATGTCGAGTGGCTGATAAAGGCGTAACGATCAACAGAAACAATCTAAAAATCAGTGACAGAGCTTCTCTTCTACTTCCGTGGCATAGAGAAATGGATGAACTGGAGGAACAGCGGCTCAAGGACAAAATGTATGGCTCTACCAAGCAAGGTATTGCTCCGTTTTATTCGGACAAATATCAGAAGAAAACCGTACTTGCGGGTGAGCTTTTCTATGCAAAGGAATTGAAAGAGCATCTGATTGATCTTATGGAATGGAAAAATCTAACGCTTACAAAAGTATACGGTGCAAGACCGTACACCGAGCAGATGTTAGACGAATGGATAACGGCGTATTGTGAAAAAATCAAGCCCTTTATCTGTGACACCAGTGCTTTTTTGAAAAATGCTGCCGAGGATTGCAAGAAAATACTGTTTGAAGCGCAGCTCGGATCGCTTCGGGATTTGGATTATGGTATACACCCATATACTACCTCTTCCAATACAATAGCGGCGTATGCGCCCATTGGTTCCGGTTTTCCTGGTACTAAAATTGACAGAATCCTCGGTGTTGTAAAAGCGTATTCTACCTGTGTTGGTGAAGGGCCTTTCGTCTGCGAAATGTTCGGAGAGGAAGCAGAGAGGCTTCGTAATGCAGGAGGCGAGTACGGAGCAAAAACAGGTAGACCTCGAAGAGTCGGCGCACTTGATATAGTAGCAACCTCCTACGGTATTGAGGTACAGGCAGCCACTGAAATCGCACTGACGAAGTTAGATATACTCAGCAATATGGATAAAATTCCAGTATGCACTGCATACACTCTCAACGGAGAAAGGATAAACCGTTTTCCGTTTCCGTCTGCACTAAAAAACGCAAAGCCGGTCATTGAATATCTTGACGGCTGGATGTGTGATATATCTAAAGTCCGTGAATGGGAGAGACTCCCGAGGGCAGCACAGGAGTATGTACTATTTATTGAAAAATCTATCGGATGCCCTATAACATATGTTTCTGTGGGCCCTGAAAGAGATAGTATTATCATTAAGACAAAGGAGAACTAAATTTATGTCGAACCAATATGAATCACCATTATCTTCCCGATACGCCTCTGAGTTTATGCTGAAGCTGTTTTCTTCCGATACACGGTATCAAACCTGGCGTAAGCTCTGGGCATCCTTGGCAAAAGCTGAAAAGCAGATGGGCTTGGCGATTTCTGAAGAACAGGTGTCTGCACTGGAAACCCATATTGAAGACATTGACTATCAATGTGTAAAGAACCGTGAAGAGGAAGTCCGCCACGATGTAATGGCTCATGTTTATGCGTATGGGATAGCTGCCCCTATTGCCTCTGGAATTATTCATTTAGGTGCCACCAGTTGCTATGTTACCGATAATGCTGATTTAATTATTTATAGAGATGCTCTACGTTATTTGCGTTCAGAGCTTTTGAAGGTTTTAGCAAACCTTTCAGACTTTGCCGAAAAATATAAAAAGATGCCCACACTTGGCTATACACATTACCAACCTGCACAGCTTGTCACCGTCGGTAAGCGGGCTACTCTTTGGATGCAGGATTATCTGAGCGATCTTGAAGAAATCGATTTTGTGCTGGGTAATATGAAATTTCTCGGTTGCCGGGGAACCACGGGAACCGAGGCGAGTTTCTTAGAACTTTTTGATGGTGATACCGAAAAAATAGATAAAATGAATGGCTTGATTGCCAATGATTTTGGCTTTGACAAATGCTTCGCTGTTTGCTCACAGACCTATCCACGAAAATTGGATAGCCGAATTTTGAACTGTCTTTCCTCAATAGCGCAAAGCTGTTACCGAATGGCAAATGACATCAGATTGCTCCAGCATGACAGACAGATAGAAGAACCCTTCGAAAAAAATCAAATAGGATCCTCTGCTATGGCATATAAACGAAATCCCATGCGCTGTGAGAGAATCTGCTCTCTTGCGAGATATTTAGTAGCAAACGCTTCAAATGCAGCAATGACAGCCTCCGTTCAATGGTTAGAAAGAACTCTTGACGATTCGGCAAACAGACGTATATCTATGCCGGAAGGCTTCTTATGTGCCGACGCTGTTCTCCGTTTGGCTCAAAATGTAACGGATGGACTTCATGTAAATGAGAAAATCGTTGAAAAAACAGTGAGCGAATATCTGCCCTTTATTGCAACCGAAAATCTGATGATGGAGGCGGTAAAGCGTGGCGGCGACCGTCAGCAGATTCATGAAATTATTCGCAAATGCTCTATGGAAGCTACAGCGGAAATGAAAAACGGCGGCGAGTGCAATCTCCTCAAATTATTAAGTGACGAGAAAGAATTTGGTCTTTCCGAAGCTGAAATGAAAGAACTTCTGGAGCCTAAAAAGTACATTGGAAGATGTGCCGAACAGGTTGAACGCTTTAATTCGGAGATAAAGCTCCTGATTTCGGATATTGACAGAGATACGGCGCAAATCACATTATAATATTATAAAGGTAGGTGGAAAATTGTGCAGGAAAAAATCCTTGTTTTGGATTTTGGCGGTCAATATAATCAACTGATTGCCCGAAGGGTTCGTGAGCATCATGTGTATGCAGAAATTAAGCCGTACAATAAGATCACGGTAGAAGAAATATGTAAAATCAGCTACAAAGGTATTATTTTTACCGGCGGACCCAATAGCGTATATGATAATGCGTCTCCCCATTATGATCCTGACATTTTAAATCTCGGTATTCCGATTTTAGGCATTTGCTACGGCAATCAGTTGATGGCATATATGGAGGGCGGTAAAATTTACAGTGCAGAAAACTCAAGTGAATACGGAAAAACCTCGGTTACAGTTTCAGAAAGTCCTTTGTTAAAAGATATTCCGAAAAACAGTATCTGCTGGATGAGCCACACGGATTACATCAAGGAAGCTCCTGTTGGGTTTTCTGTTATTGCTCGAACTGCTAAATGCCCCTGTGCCGCCATGAGCGATGAAAAACGCCGCTTATACGGTGTACAATTTCATCCGGAGGTCACTCATACACAATATGGCAAGGTTATGCTGTATAATTTTCTTTTTAGAATATGCGGCTGCAGTGGCAACTGGAAAATGGATCATTTCATTGATAAGGCTGTCGAGAAATACAAGACAGAGCTTGCCGGAAAGAAGGTGTTACTGGCTCTTTCCGGAGGCGTGGATTCCTCGGTAGCAGCCACCTTACTTTATAAGGCTATCGGCGAGGATTTGACTTGTGTATTCGTGGATCACGGATTATTACGTAAAAATGAGGGCGATTTCGTAGAAAACACCTTCAAGGGCAGATTTGGAATGAACTTTATCCGTGTAAATGCAGAGAGTCGTTTTTTAGAAAAGCTGGCCGGCATAACAGAGCCGGAACAAAAGCGAAAAATTATTGGCGAAGAATTTATCAGAGTATTTGAAGAAGAAGCAAAAAAGCTTGGCAAAATCAATGTTCTTGCCCAAGGAACAATTTATCCCGATGTGGTGGAAAGCGGCAAGGGTGATTCTGCTACGATTAAAAGTCATCATAATGTAGGCGGTCTTCCTGATGTTATTTCCTTTGATAGTATTGTTGAGCCCCTTGCAGATTTATTTAAGGATGAGGTAAGAGAGGTCGGCAATAAACTCGGATTGCCGAAAGAACTTGTATACAGACAGCCCTTTCCCGGTCCTGGTCTTGCTGTAAGGGTTATTGGTGAAATCACAAAGGAAAAATTAGATCAGCTCAGAGAGGCAGACGCCATCTTCTGCGAGGAAATCGCCAAGCATTCGTCAGAAGAGATGACAAACCAGTATTTTGCAGTTCTGACAGACCTTCATAGCGTTGGTGTAAAGGGAGATGCTAGAACCTACGGATATACGGTTGCCCTTCGTGCAGTTACCACAGATGATTTTATGACTGCCGAATGGACATGGCTTCCGTATGAATTGCTTGAAAGTGCAAGTTCAAGAATAACCAATGAAATAGAGCAAATTACACGGGTTGTTTATGATATCACATCAAAACCGCCGGCGACGGTGGAGTGGGAATGACGGAACGGATATTCAAGAGAACATCTGATTGCATATAAATATTAGGCGGAGAAAATTGTTGAAATCATCCGCGCGGATACGCTCGAATATTTGCGGGTAGAGGAGCTCTCAATCATAATTGGAAACAAGCGCTATCACAGCGCTTGTTTTGACGGATGCTATCCAACCTCCATCTCAAGCGATACACGAAAAGATTACTTTGAGCAGAAATTGTCCTCAAAGTCTTCTACTATTTTTCAATGTAATTTCTAAGAGTGCCAATTTTTTCAATCTTACATTCTACTACATCTCCAGCTTCCAATGTTCTCGGCGGATCAAATCCTAAACCAACACCTGCAGGAGTACCAGTCATAATGATATCTCCTGGG
>JBFNEZ010000177.1:0-8051 GCA_040797825.1 Thermotaleaceae bacterium
TACTGTATAAAGATGTGCTTTATAAAGAATAACCCCTGTCATTTTACGAGTCGAGTTTTATCTTCTTCAGCAATTTGCATTTTGGATATAGATACCTCATAAGCCATCTTAGCTACTAACTCGTTCTCACTTATTCTTTTTTGATACTCTCTGCTTTGTACTCTTCCCCATATTTTAATATGATCTCCCACTTTTAGCTTTTCGGAAAATCTTGCATTCCTTCCCCAAGCAATGCAAGGAATGTAATCAGATTTGTTATAGGGTCTGTTTACAGCCACTAACATATCTGTGATCTCTCTTCCAAAAGGAGTGGTACGATAAACAGGACTTTTGCATATATATCCATCAAGAAAAATCTGATTTGGGTTCTTAATTTCTTCCCCCTCTATACATGCAGTAATATCCCTAGCAAAAATAGTTAGTACCAACTTATTGGTTCCATCCATGTATTTGTTGTAAGAACGCAGCTGACCATCCACCTTTACCATAGACACTTGAGTGATGTCTATATCTACAAGAATTCGCTCTGAAACGGTAACTGGCAAGATATCGCTGTGCTCACTTAATCTGGGTACCTTTATATCGAAGGTGTAAAAACCCTCGCCATACATTTCATGACTAAATCTCAAATCGGAGTTTACCTCTCCCAGAACCGTTACCACATTTGTCTCTATTATCTTATCTGACATTTAACCCCCACGCTCCTTCCTGATTCTTATGTGCTTTCTCAGGGTTAATCTACAACTATATTTATTCATCATAGGACGAGATTATGATTAAGAATACAAAAAAAAAGAGAAAATCTAATTTTCTCAAATTACTATGATTATTCCTATCAAATAGATGACATATTTTCTATATTTTAATTATTTGCTATTTTTGTAGGGGCCAGTGAAGTCGCTAAATCCCTTAACGATATTTTCTGGTGTTACACCTAATATTAAAGCTGCACTCTCTGCGGCCAGCATAGAATACACATCATTTCTCTCTGCTGGGTTTGATTGAACAGGAAACTCCATCGGTTCAATCTCTGTCCCCTGTTTGGTAGTGATACCTCTTTGTATACAAGAGTAGAATCTTACATGAGGGCTTGTTTCTATACTAGAGGCTGTAACCGTTGCACGAGAGGATAGTCCATAGGTAATCACAAATCGATTTTTTAGATCATTTAGGACCTCCCTATCTAAGGGCTCATCTGTATTCATGATGATAATACTCTCTTGTGGAAGATATCTTAGCAGCGTTTTTCCCATTTCTATAGTATTCTTTCTCTCGACATAATCTTCTTCGCTGAATTGATTATCTGAAACAGCATATAGGACAATGTCGAAGGGTGTCATAAAGAGATGGTAATTTTCCATAAATTCCAATGTTACTTGTAAAATAACAACTTCTGTTCCCTTATCAATTTGCTGCTGGAGATACATGCCATATTCTTCTATTATTTTAGACCCGATAGCATCTTTTTCATGAAAAAAATCCAATGTATTTTTTATCTCTATAGCCCCTCCATTTTTCTCCAACATATGGGCCAACATATGAGAAATGTTATATTGCTTACTACTATCTACAATTCCTATAAAATTTAATTTTTCATTGAATAAGTTATAGGTTTTATTCATCACCTTAATCACCTCATAACGTATCTATTGTATATATTTATAGTGTGCTCCTATCCCCTAATTAAATATGTATAAGTGAAAGAGAAAGCTCTCCTATACCTTGAACATCATTTCTTTGATTGAAAGGCTTTGTTCAATAGATAAATAAATCCACCACCATAGAAACTCAGTGTAATAACCATCATAATCACAGATGTGGTTGACATATCATTTTTCCCCTCCCATCAAATCATCTGAGTTCGATTCTGTAATGTCTCTCCCTTGACCAATCTTTTTTGCCAGCAAATTGTTGCTTAACACAGCAATCCCTAACACAATAGTAAATTGAAGCATAATGGTACCTACGCTAAATACTTCCATAGGATCCCACCAGTTTTCTGGATACCAAGTGATTGCCTGCCATATCCACCATCCTGTAATCGCTATAAAAAATAATGGAAATAAGGCAATACAGATACTCCACCATCTTCCTATTTTAAAATCTGACCACGGTGTATTGATATCCCTTCTTCTGACTTTCTCCAGTCCATATTTTATGAGAGCATAAGCAACAAATAGGCCACTTACCAATAATCCTACACCCCAAACCCAATCCTGATTGTCTAAAAAATCTAAGCTGTAGGCTGAGGGAATTCCAAGAATAAAGCCTCCTATTACTACGATTAAAGTTGATTTTCGCCTATCCAATCCGCCATCCATCAAATTTCTCACACCTACCTCAACCATTGGTAGTAAGGAAGAGAGTGCTGCAATAGCCATTGATAAGAAAAAGATGGCTGCTAATAGATTGCCAAAGGGCATCGTCGGAAACAATTGAGCTAAATACACAAAGGTTATTCCTGTATTTCCTGCTGTTAATGCTTGATGGGCAAATTCTGCAGTTGGTGATAGGGCAAATATGGCAGGCAGCACAGTCATTCCAGATATCAAAGCACCCATATTGTCACTAAAACCCATAATCATGCAATTACCAGCTACATCCTCTTTTTTTTGAGTATATACCGCATAAGTAATAATAAAACCCCAACCTGCACCCGTAGACCAAGCAGCCTGTGTAAAGGCAGCCAGCCAAACCTGTGATTCTAATAACATATATAATTTGGGGCTAAACAAATACTCTAGTCCCATGGCTGCACCAGGAAGTGTTATAGCCCTTACAAGTGCTGCCAGAAGTAATACAAGCAAAGTAGGGATCATAATTTTAGAAGCCTTTTCAATCCCAGATGTAATACCCCTATAGATAATAACACCGGCAATTGTCATAGCTACAAAATGGAAAAAAATTGTTTGCTGCGGTGAGGTAGTAAAAGTTTCCCATATCTTTAGCGTAGCCTCTGTTTCCATCCCAGGCTGAAAAGCTCCAGACAAGGCCAAAGTAAAGTATTTAACGCACCATCCCATCACCACAGAATAATAGAACATAATCGCTAAACATACAGCGGCTAACCAGGTTCCCATCCAAGTATATTTTCTGCCTACAAAATCCCTAAAAGCACCTATCGTTCCTAAGCCTGTTTTTCTGCCCATAACCATTTCTCCCATTAAAAGGGGAATTGACCATACAAACAAAGCAATCGTCCAGGCAATAATAAAAGGGCCTCCTCCATTAGCGCCTGCTACCCTTGGAAATCGCCATACATTTCCAGTACCAATAGCCATACCCATAGATGCTGCAATAAAACCCCATCGACTTCCCCATTGTTCTCTTTGCTGACCCATACTATTCCTCCTCGAAGTAATTCCTATAGAGTATTATTCCAAAATATTATTTCAAAATCCTATAAATTAGCAGCTCATCTGGTTAAAAAGAACCAAAGTATTTAGCCCTATAAAATAAAAAGAAATGCTTTTATTCTTCAAAGGGAACCGATAGTTTCCTAGCAAATAAAAAAACTCTCAGCCAAATAGGAAGAGAGTATATCATTATACTGCCTTATTGTGGTGTATTTATTTTTCGCTGCATTCCAGTATGATCCATATAAAAATTATCTTTTATAATAATCTGTGAGATAGGCACAATTTCATACCCTTCTTTTTGGAGCCTCTCGATCACGAGAGGAAGGTATTCTAGAACATATTTTGCGTTATTATGAAATAAAACAATGGAGCCTTTCTTAACATTTCGCGTGACCCGATCGACTACAGGCTCAACCCCCAATTCCTTCCAATCAAGGGAGTCTACATCCCATTGAATAACATAATGCTGATTGGCCATAACGGTTTCTATTACCTTATTGTTATAGTCTCCAAAGGGCGGTCTGAATAAGGTAGGCCGAATACCTGTTAATTTTTCAATTTTGTCGCTGGTCGTATTCAGTTCATTGGCAATTTGTTCTGTGGACAATTTAGACATATGAGGATGAGTGGTAGAATGGTTCTCTACATCATGGCCTTTTTCATGAATCTTCTTTACCATATCAGGGTATTTGTCTACCCAAAAACCTACCAAAAAGAAGGTAGCTTTTATATTATATTTATCCAAAATTTCAAGTATTCCCTCGGTAAATTGATCTCCCCAAGCAGCATCGAAACTAATAGCAACTTTCTTTTCTTCAACATCCACACAATAAATGGGCAGGAGTTTATCCTTATTCATAACACTTAAAATACGATTGCTCATGTCTTGTGAATAAAGAAGTCCAGTAGTAAAAACAAAAGATAGAATCAATAATCCCAATATGAGCTTTTTATTAATGATGATAATTCTCATCTACTTATCCCCCTTTCTGTTTGATATATTCCTCTATACATTAAATTTATTCAAGAAGTGTATCATTATTCCTTAAAATATTTATCTATTCCAGCATATTCAGAAGCATGAACTAATATAAACATAATAATGCTATTCACAAAGGGGGAATACCTGTGGGCCTATCGATTGCAGCAGGTGCTTTGGCTGGTATTATCATATTTTTTATGGGTATGACCATGATGTCTGATGCGGTGCTATCCTTAGCTACCCGTCGACTTAAAAAAATACTATCAATTTTTACAGGACACCCTCTCTTAGGTGTCCTGATAGGAGCTTTTATTACTGCTCTTACCCAGAGCAGCAGCGGAACAACAGTAATGGTTGTCAGCCTTGTCAATGCTAACATTCTAAATCTCTATCAAGCTGCTGCTATCATCATGGGAGCAAATATTGGCAGTACCATCACTGTTCAGCTCATCAGCTACGATTTCTTTGCTGTCATTCCGCACCTCTTGTTTCTAGGCATTTTGCTGTATCATTTGCGTCTTACTCCTAAAATCCGCGAATTCGGCAGATTTCTAACTGGTTTTGCTTTATTATTTTTTGGAATGCGTATTATGGTCCAATCTCTCTATCCTCTTAAAAATTTATTAGAATTTCAAAATCTTATCTATAGCCTAGCAGATCGTAGAGCCCTAGCAATTTCTTTAGGTGCTTTTATTACTGCAGTTATTCAAAGCAGCAGCGCAGGCATCGCTGTTTTACAAAGTCTTGCTTTTCAGGGTTTGATTGACCTTTCTCATGCATTTCCAATTCTAATGGGACAAAATATAGGTACCTGTGCCACCACATTGATTTCTTCAATAGCTGCTGATAAAAACGGCAAAAGAGCAGCGGTTATCCATTTGCTTTTCAACCTACTGGGAACACTTTTTTTCCTTCCTCTTATTGATTTTTTTATTTCCTTTGTCATTTACCTTACTCCCGATAACACAGTACGACAAATCGCCAACGCCCACACCTTTTTTAATTTGATAACCGTCATGCTATTAATGCCTTTTATTTCTATCCTTGTCCTACTTTCAAAAAAAATAATAAGATAGTCCATGAGACCATCTTATTATTTTTCTAATTGATAGGTTCTTATTTTTTTCTCTCTTACTTTTTGACTGTCCACTATTTCTAAATAGTTTTCAGGAATGGTTACAGTATTTGGATCACCATCCGATATATAGCGAACCCTACTTCCCTTTTCAAACTGATCAAGCCAATCATACAGTCCTACACCCTTTACATACTTCTCTAAGTCACTGGCACGAACACGATGAATGGCTAGAGGATTAAAATCTTTGTGATAAGGTGATTTATAGGGATCCCACCCTACCTCTAAAACACCTATGTTATGATAGCTAGTCCTTCCATACACTCCCTTTTCCAAATAAGTCAACAAGCTTTTGTCCTTGGGCTTTGAGCCAAAGGGCAATGCCAACGTATCAATCTCATAATCGGGCAAAGTTTTTTTCACCAACTCCACAATACCAGCCAATTCTTTTTGAATTCTCTCCCCATCCACATTGGTAAAATTCACATGGGTAGCTGTATGATTGCCGATATCCATGCCTTTTTCAACCAGATACTTCAGCTTATAATCTAAGTGTTCTTTTTGACCAAAGGGAATATTGTCATTGATAAAAAAGGTAGCCTTTAGTGGAAAATCGGGATGTTCTTCATGGAAGGATTGTAAGATTCCTACAGCACATTGTGGATCGATAACCCAATGGTCTTTTTCATTTTCTATCAAGTTAAAATTGTTTTGCCATCCATCATCAAATGTCAGAACAACGGGTGTGAAACCTGCCTCTGTAGTAATGTTTCCCGTCACATAATCCTTAAGAGAGATAGGGCGGTAACCCTTTTCATATAATGTCTCCAAATCTTTCCTAAAGTTCTCTGGAGTCCTTGTCCACTCCCCTTCTGGTTCGGCAATATTATGATACATTAACACCATAATCTGCCCTGCTTCATTAGGTTTTACTTTTTGCAAATCAATTTCTACAGCTTCTTCTACCACTTCAGCTTCTAATTCTTTCATTGTTTCTTCCGTATGTGGAACTTCTCTTTCTCCTGAATTCGATTGAGATTTACTACACCCTATAAGAGCGAAAATAAGTATCAAAGTAATTGCTATAAGCTTAAAATAATTTTTCATTTAGATACCTCCCATGTGCTTATCTGACATTATTAATTATATATTATAGAGTCTCTTCAGAATAGCACTATAGAATTTAATGATTCTGGAATATTTTAACATATTTTGATGAGAAAGAATACTTTTTGTACATCTGTAAATAATAATGTAGTAGGATTCCATCTTCTTTCACACACTATTGAAAGGAAGTGCTTGAATTTGTCTATTATCAGAAGCCAATACACCACGGTAAAAGGCGAAAGAGCCGAATTAGGCAGAAGAACCTTTAAACATGAGGATAGACATTTCCATCGAGAAGCTAAATCTCAGAAAGCACAGTTTGAAAGTGGACATCCAATAGGAATCCGCAAAGACGTTAAAATAAAAATTCATCGTAAGTTGACATAGGGTAGTTTTATCTACCCTATCTTTTTATTATACGCTTGCCTACAGGACAAGACCTAATACAGATACCACAGACAGATCCTCTGCCAATATGCTGATAATGCTGATGCATATGCGTGCTGCACGCCCTTGCATCAAATAATTCTTCTCTTGCCAGTCCTAGTTCCCACTGATTACCCTGGATAGCTAAAGCTGGACAATTTTCTACACAGCGACTGCATGTACCACATTTGGATTCATTTATAGGTGAATCATAGATGGGCTTCCAATTGGTCAATACAGTGCCTAATCTCACCCTTGGTCCGAATTCCTCCGTAATCAGACAGGCGCTTTTACCAATCCAGCCCAAGCCTGCCCTGGTGGCTACAGTTTTGTGAGGAAAGATGGCTTCAAACTTTTTACCATCTATATTTACCGATTGAGAAGCAGGAATAGCCATTGCCAGATATCCATTATCTTGAAGAGCAGCAGTAATTTTTAAAGTAATTTGATCAATAAATCCATTAACGGTCCTATAGTGATGAAAGTAAGTATGCGTAGGCCTATCTTGAATTTGGTGAATAATTTCATCAGACAACCTTATTGCTATAGCGATTCCTGTTTGAAGATGGGAATACTCTTCTGGAAGCAAATCTGTTAAGTCTGCAAAACCCACCTTCGCAGCTCCCCATTCTAGTATTTTTTCTTTTAGTTGATTTTCTTTGCTCATATGATTCTCCTTATCCTGTTCAATCTATTCACCCTATGAATATAGACAGTTAAAATTTGTTAATTTATTATTTATGTGTATCTTATCCAAATATTATTCAGGATTACATAATATACTAACATATTTTTAATGGTCTATGGTTAAATTAATAGTACAACATCAAGAAGATGTTGAAAAAAAACAGACAACATTAGGAGGGAATTTTATGGCAAGCAGAAACAGAGCTGTTGTACCAGAAGCACGTTCAGCATTAAATCAAATGAAACTTGAGATTGCTGGAGAGCTAGGAATTTCTAACTATGAATCAATAGACAAAGGAAACTTAACTGCTCGACAAAATGGTTATGTTGGCGGATATATGGTGAAAAGATTGATCGAGCAAGCTGAAAGAAACATGAGTGGAAAATAGTAAAAAAATAAAAAAGGAAAGACCAA
>JBFNEZ010000178.1:0-8027 GCA_040797825.1 Thermotaleaceae bacterium
TGAATATTCAAGAATAGTGGCTGAATGAAATTGCTCGGAAGGGGTATAGGCTTGTTAAGGCTGGAAAGATATCCTATGATTTCGAAGAATGTCTTCCAGATGAATACCAATACCGTATAGAATTTATTGCAGATAAGTCCTTTAAAAGCGGGAAGGAATATAGAACATTTTTAGAAGGCATTGGATATAAAGTGTTTTATAAGAATATAAATTTAAATTATTCTATTGGTAAAGTAAGATGGAGACCCTATGGAAGTGGTGCAGGTCAAATATCAACAAATCCAGGTAGCTATAATAAGGAGATACTAATTATAGAAAAGGAAAATGATGGACGTCCTTTTGAACTGCATACATCTAATGCTGATATAGCAAAATACTTCAAACCTATTAGGAATGCTTGGATTTCTTTATCTGCAATGTTTGTTGCATTTTCGCTTTGGTGCTTCATTCAGAATGAAGCTCCATCAAATGAAATTATTCTATTTGGCATATTTGGAGTTATTATGATTATACCAGTGATTTTTTATCAAAAACAGATAAATCACTATATGAAAGAAGCAAAGATAGAAGAATAGTGGTTGGCCTCGCTCGATATATGCAAAGCCTCCAGATTACAAGGTTTTTGTTTTTAGCTTCGGGACAGTTGTCCCGAAGCTAAAAAGTGCCCTATACTATCTTTCGTTTTAGCAAAAAGTATATCATCAAATTCCAAACAGTAAATGCGCCGTATACAAACAGCATTCGCCCTATTAGGTAATCCGAGTAAGCCGCCATTGAAACGGATATTACCTCATATATTAAAAACAGACCAAATATTCCGCCGAATATAAGCGGTGCAAAAAACAATATACCAAAACGTAAAGACAACTCCCTACGGTATTCATGGGAGGTTACACCGATTTTTTGCAGTAGAGCCGCTTTCTCTTTTTCCTCGTTCTTGTCCGCGCTGATTTTGTAGTATAACACCACGCTTGATGAAAGCAAAAATAATAGTCCCAAAAACATCATGGCAAACAACAGAAATCCACAAATTTTCAAGGCCGTATCTTTGCGCTCAGCCCTGTAAATAGGGCGCAGACTTTCTGCATCATCTTTCACGCCAACCGCCGCCGCACCGTTTTTCCACAATTCGACATTGCCGTTTTTCGTCCGAAGAGCGTTCAAAAGTCCCTCGTAAATCCCTGCACCGTTTCCGCTTTTCAAATTGAAAAGATAGAGCTTATTTATTTGCGCGTCCCTCGACAACTCCGCATAGATACCGTCATCAACCACATTGACGACCCTATTCGCAAATTCAAAATCGCCATATTTATTGATAAAGGGCAAATATTTAACTTTCGTATTTTCTTTTGTATACGTTAAATAGGGAATATCCAGTTCATTAATAAAGGTGTTCATATTTGGTTCATTAGGTTCTTTGGAGCGGAAATCGTCTCCACGGACAATCCCCTCCCGCCAAGGTTCAACCGTAATTACGCTATCAAAATCCATTGGCCGTTTACTGCTTTTTTCATCTGTATAAACAAGCAACATGTTATCCGGCGCGAGATTTAAGTTTTCTCCCGTCAAAGCGTTAAATGCGCTTTCGCTGATTAACATACTATCTACTCTGTAATTCAAGAAAAATTCCGGCAAGTTACGGTAATTCATATCAATGAGAAAGGGCAGTGTATGAAATTCATCTATTTCCCCACCGTTTTCTGCTACGATGCGTTGAATTTCATCTTCGCTGATATTGTTTATGCTCCCGATATTCTCAATCATAAAATCATATGGGAGCGCTTCCTCAACTTTCTTTTCTGTTATGGCAGGACTAAATGCACCCATACCAAGGCCCATAAAAAATATGGAAAATATAATCAGAACTGATACCATATACAGGGTAGTTTTATATGTGAAAAACTTATGTGATAAATCGCTAATGGTTAAAATACAACGATTATATGCTGCCGGAAACAGCTTGAGCGACCACTGTACACCTTTTGTTAAAAAAGCGATAGCAACATACATGGAAGAAAGCATTAGTACCATTGTCAGTATCAACATAATCTCGCCGTAATTTCGTGATGCGTCTCGCAGAAAAGTATACCCGTTTAAGAGCGCGTGGAAAAACCACATCGAGAAAATAAACATCAAAATGCCTAATATTCCCAAAACAGGGCGAGAATTATCTTTTCCTCTTGTGTTCTGTGATTTTGTAATTTGCGCGATTGACAGCTTTTTCAAAAAACGAGCCGTAAAAATCATATTAAACAGCATTACCAAGACGAACACGCCCAGTGTCAGCGCAAAACATTTCCAGGTAATACTGTATATTGCCATAGAAAGGCTTAGAATTTTTGCTAAGAGCGCATAGAACGCACCCGAAAGTGCAAGCCCGCCTAACAGACCGCATATAACAGAGCCGAACACAATAGCCGCTGTTTCTAATTGTACCATTTTCATTAAGTCACGGTTACTCATTCCGAGTGTAAGGTACACGCCAAACTCACGTCCCCGTGCCTTGACAAAATAGATACCCGTATAGGTAACGAACACAACGCAGAACAGGATAATCGCAACGGCGGCGATATAAATATACAAGTTTGCCACTTTAACATCGGTGTTTTGCGTCAAATTACCGTTAAACAACAGGCTTCCATATAAAAAAAGAGCCGCCACCACGAAACTGTTTACAAACAAGTACGACAGGTATTTATTCGCGTTATAGCGAAGATTTTGCCAAATAATACTTTGAAAAGTCATTGTACCTCCCCCTCCACTACATGCAGAGATTCTAAAATCTTATCAAAAAAATCCTTCCTGTTGCCGGAACTGTGAATTTCACTATAGATTTTCCCGTCCTTTATGAAAATAATCCGCTTGCACCAAGAGGCGGCGAAAGCGTCATGTGTAACCATTAGAATTGTCGCGCCGCGCTCCTTATTCATATCAGACAGCATTTGCATGACGTTAGCAGAGGATTTAGAGTCCAAATTCCCGGTAGGTTCATCCGCAAATATTATAGCGGGATTTGGAATAAGAGCGCGAGCCGCCGCCGCTCTTTGTTTTTGCCCTCCCGACACATAATAGGGATATTTTTTCGATATTTCGGAAATACCGAAAAAGGTCAGCACTTCTCGTACCCTATTTTCAACTTCCTTTGGCGGCACTTTATCTAAAATCAAGGGTAGGGCTATATTTTCCTTTACCGTCAAGCTGTCTAGCAAGTTAAAGTCTTGAAAAATATATCCGATTTTACGGCGGCGGAACAATGCTAAATCGTCCCTCTGCATTTTCGCCATGTCTTTACCCTCAATCAAAATTTCGCCATCGGTCGCATTATCCACACCCGATAAGACATTCAAGAGTGTGGTTTTGCCGCTCCCGCTCGGTCCCATTACGCCGATAAAATCCCCTGCTTGTGTGGTTAAATTTACGCCGTCAAGTGCGGCCACACCTTTTGACCCTTGAAAACCGCCGTACTGTTTTGTTAAGTTTTTAACCTCAATTATTTTCATATAGAAAAACCTCCCATATCTTAATGTTTTATACTACTAAATAATGTTAAGTAGTTAAGTAAAAAAATGGCGGAAGTTTATACAAAAAACCGCCTTTTTATAATGACCCTTTCGCAATTATTATGTCTATCAGTTTATAGATAAAGAATAGACATATAAATGCGGCACTGAACAACATAAGCATAAAACTTAGCGCCAGAACGATGAATGGCAGGGATACAATCAAGTCAATACACTGTATGAATATGATAAGCCCCACAAAGATTGATACATAGCCCAATAAATAGTAGTGTATCGGAGTTTCAAATATATTGCCTTGTGATTGGGTAAACTCCTTCACCTGAAAATGGCTGATGGCTGTTTTTACAGCTTCTTCATGTGAACTGCCGTTTTCTTCTAAATCCTTGACAAAATCATTCAGATACGCTGTAAGTTCAACCTTTTCCTCCCTGCTCATTGTAAGCCTTTTGATAAAGGCCTCTATGTTGTCATGCTTTTTGTAAATTGAGTTTATTTCCAAGTGACCTATATAATTCAATATACTCCATAGCAGGGCGACAAGAAAAGTTGCGCCATAAACTACAATTTCAATCCTTGTAAAAGCGTCAGGATATAACCTGTTGAAACAGAGAGCAATAATGAACGCCAGCATTGAAATTAAAAGCAACCACGGATATTTTATGTCCGAAAGGTTATAAATCCTTTTTATTTTATTCATAGCAAAGCCTCCTTAAATGAACTTATCTACGAGCCGCACGGTTTGTTTCCAGTCAGAAGTCAACTGTGTCAGTTGCTCATTGCCCAAATCAGTGATTTTGAAATATCTGCGCCTGCCACCACCCGTTTCAGTACCCCAATAGGCTTCGATAGCATTTTGTTTTTCAAGCCTTTTCAACGCAAGGTACATAGTTGCTTCCAGTATTTCAAATAAATCACTTGATTTTGTTTTGATAATTTTTGATATTTCGTAACCATAGCTATCTTGCTCCTTGAGGACACTCAGGATAAGAATATCTATTGTGCCTTTCAGCATTTCTTTATTCAAAGCTCTCACCACCAGATAGTACTAAATATTATTATCTACTTAACGATTATTAGTATATGCTCTTTACTTAACAATGTCAAGTACTTTTCTAAGATTTTTAGTGCAGGTTTTAAAAGAACTATTGACAATTAGATAACATAAGAATATAGTGTTAGTATACCGACGGTCGGTCGATAATGAAATGGAGGTAGTTATGAGAATTACTAAAGACTATGATGAAAGAAGAAATGAAATACTTGATACAGCTGAAAAGCTATTTCGCACTAAAGGATATGAGAAGTGTACTATTAATGAAATTCTTAAAGAGGTAGGCATTGCTAAAGGAACTTTCTATTATTATTTTAAGTCCAAGGAAGAGGTGCTGGATGCAATTGTATCCAGATATACTGATGTTATAATCAGAAGAGCTAATGAGGTACTTAGCAATGCTGATATAGATCCTATTGAAAAATTGATGCGTACCTTTATGACAATGAAGGTTAGTGATAATGTTGAAGATGAAATGCTTGATGAACTGCATAAGACTGGGAATGCATTATTTCACGTAAAAAGTCTGAATGCAATAGTTACAGCTATGGCACCGATTTTGGTCAAAATTATTGAAGAAGGAATTGAAAAAAAGGTCTGGAGTTGTAGATACCCCTTAGAATATATGCAAATTTTTCTAGCTGCTTCCTTGACTTTAACAGATGATGGTATCTTTGAATTAGATGCTGATTCTCAGATGAGTATAATGGCGGCACTAATTTCTATACTTGAAAAGGTATTGAATGTTCCTAAAGACTTATTTATGAATTTATTTATTCAGCATATGATGTAAATCAAATTTGGATTTAAAAAATAAATTAGATTAGAGGTATAAGATGAAAAAATTTTTAACTATATGGATTGGAGAACTGATTTCAAGTATTGGCAGTGGTATGACCGCATTTGCCGTTTCAATTTATGTTTATCAGCTTACAGGTAGTGCTACATTGGTATCTTTTGCAGCACTTCTGGCATATCTTCCGACAATTTTATTGAATCCTGTCGGAGGCATACTTGCTGACCGTTATGACAGAAGGTTGATGATGATATGTGGGGATTCATTGTCAGCCATTGGTCTTCTTTTTATGCTTGTATGCATTCAAATGGGTAATGTTGGAGTTCTACCGATATTCATAGGAATTACTATAAGCTCCGTTTTCGTAGCGCCACTTGAGCCTGCTTATAAGGCTACTGTTACAGATCTTCTTTCTGAGGAGGAATATGTAAAGGCAAGTGGTTTGGTGCAGATAGCAGGATCCTCCAAGTATTTGATATCACCAGTATTAGCTGGATTGATTTTATCTCTTACTGATATTAGAGCAATTTTAATAATAGATATGGCAACGATTCTCATTACCGTATTTGCCGTAGCATCAGTGAGAAAGAATATACAGATTGCTAAGCCTAATATGGAGAAATTCAAATTACTTGATGAATTTAAAGAAGGAATGAAGAGTATTACCAGTGATAAGGGGGTAAGCAGTTTAGTAATATTAATGGCATTAATGTGTTTTTTTATTGCTTTTATACAAACATTGATGACCCCGATGATTCTTGCTTTTGCTGATACCAGAACCCTTGGAATTATGGAATCTGTAAGTGCTGTAGGTATGTTGATTGGGAGTATAGCTATTGGTATTTTAAATATTAAGAAAGGTTATTCCAAGGTTCTTACGATTTCATTGATGACGGCTGGAATTTTTATGGCTTTAACAGGAACAACAACGAATATTAACTTGATCATGCTATTTTGCATTTTGTTTTTTATAGCATTACCCTTTATTAATACCAGTGCTGATGTACTAATTCGCATTAGAATACCAAATGAAGTACAGGGCAGAGTTTGGGGAATAATAAGTGTTCTTACGCAGATAGGTTATGTTTTTGCTTATGCAGTTTGTGGGATATTGGCCGATTATGTATTTGGTCCAATGCTAATGAAAGATGGGATTCTAGCAGGGAGCATAGGGCAAATCATAGGTACGGGAGAAGGACGTGGAATCGGATTAATGCTTATAATAACTGGTATCATAATGTTTGCATCTGCATTTATATTTGGGTATAGAAAAAATATCAGGGGGATGGAAGTGAGAATTTGATGGGCTGGTTCATGATTAAGAATGATTTTAAGAGAAATAAGGTTATTAATTTGACATTACTATTATTTATTATCTTTTCAGCAAGTCTTGCAGTCTCGTCAGTGTTGACTGCGGAACAAACAATTACATCCATATCGAAATTATATGATATTGCACAACCACCTCATTTTGTTCAGATGCATAAGGGGGAGATAGATCAGAAGGAAATCGATGAGTTTATGACTGGATATGAGGATGTCGTGTATTGGCAAACCAATAAAATGATTGACGTTTATGGAGAAAGTATAAAAATAGTTGGTAAAAATGATATATACAGCCTTTCAGATTTACGCCTTGATATTGGTCTGGTAATGCAAAATGAGGAAAGGGATTTACTATTAAATTCAGAGCACGAAAAGGTAATTATACATGAAGGTGAAGTTGGGATTCCTATACTTTTAAGAGAAATGTATGGTATTGAAATCGGCGACCAGGTTATTTTGACTAGCAATGATTTAAATAAGGAGTTTGTAGTAAAAGAATTCATTTTGGACTCCATGATGAATTCAACAATGACTTCTTCAACAAGGATATTGTTGAGTGATGAAGATTATCATATGCTTGAAGGTAAGGTTGGAGAGTATGAATATCTTATAGAGACATATTTTACAGATTTAAATGAAGCATCAAATTTTCAAACTGAATATGAAAATGCGGGGCTCCCACAGAATGGTCAGGCAGTAACCTATACTATAATTTTTATCCTAAGTGCTTTAACTGATATAGTTGTTGTTTTTGTTTTACTTCTTGTTAGTATACTTTTAATCTTCACTTCCTTTATCTGCATAAAGTATACTATAATGGCTGCTTTGGAAGAAGAATTTGCTGAGATAGGAACAATGAAAGCTATTGGTCTGCCCTTTGTTGAAATAAGGAATCTTTATCTCTACAAGTACAGGGCTATTACACTGGTAGGAGTTGTATTGGGATATATACTTGCATTGCTTATTAATAATGTATTTACAAAACATATAAGTGCTACATTTGGAAGTATGAGATTATCGGTTTTTACATTTATAGTATACCTAGTCGTAAGTTTCTTTGTCTATTTGCTAATGGACTATTATTGTAAAAAAGTATTAAAGAAGCTAAAAAAGGTTACGGTTGTTGATGCATTGGTTATTGGAGATGGATTTGGAAAGGAAAAAGGCCTTATTAAAGATGGACTACATAAGCATAAGAAGCTTGCTATTAACTACTTAATGGGAATTCATGAAATCTTCTTTAAATTTAGAAACTGGATGATTGTATTTTCTGTAGTATTAATCGCGGTTCTGATGATTCTAATACCAATTAATCTTTTGAATACATTTGAAG
>JBFNEZ010000179.1:0-8018 GCA_040797825.1 Thermotaleaceae bacterium
AAGAGAAGATGAAGGTAGCTGCTTTAAAGGGACCCACAGGAATGGGTATGGTAGAGCTAATGGAGCGTCAAGAAACTGGAGAGGCTGCTCTGGACTATGATTTTACATTAGTGGATAGCCCTGATGATCTGGTAGGTAAAGTGATTAGCGGAGAAGTGGATGTGGCAGCGGTGCCTACCAATTTGGCCTTGGTTTTACATAATCGAACAGAGGGCGCTGTTCAACTGCTGGCGGTTAATACCTTAGGTGTTTTGTATGTACTGGAGAAAGGAGATAGTATTCACTCTGTAGCGGACCTCAAAGGAAAAAATGTTTATACAAGTGGTAAAGGTGCTTCTCCCGATTTTATATTCCAATATATTTTGAAAAAAAATCAATTGGAAGCAGATAAAGATGTGATCTTAGACTACAAACTTCAGCATGCAGACTTGGCAGCCGCATTGGCTGCAGGAGATGTGGATATCGCCTTGCTTCCTCAGCCCCATGTGACCTCTGCCATGATGCGCAATGCTGATTTGAGGATTGCATTGGATATTACAGAAGAATGGGATAAAGCCATGGAAAAAGAAGGACAATTGGCCATGGGCTGTATGATTGTGCAGAAAAAATTTGCTGAGGAACAGCCTGAAGCCTTGGAAGCTTTTTTAGATGAATATCGTCAGTCTGTGGATTTTGTAAATCAACAACTGGATGAAGCGGCTGCACTGATTGAGAAATATGGGATTTTACCAAATGCAGCCATTGCAAAGAATTCGATTCCCTACTCAAATATTGTTTATATGGATGCTCAAGAAGCAAAGCCATATCTACAAGACTATTATGAAGTGCTCTTTAACTTTGATCCTAAATCTGTAGGAGGGAAGTTGGCGGATGAAGGGTTCTATTATAAAAAATAATAAAAGAAATTTATATAAACTATTCATTCTCTTTTTCTGGATAAGTATTTGGCAAGGTGTTCACTGGATAATTGGACGGGACATTTATGTCCCGTCTCCTTTTCATGTGTTTAGCACACTAAAAGAGTTGATGGGCCAATGGTTTTTCTGGAAAACCATTGGATTTTCTATTTATCGTGTTATCCTAGGACTTTCTCTATCTATCCTCACAGGCATAGTGTTAGGTATTTTTTCTAGTTTAAATCCTATAGTCTATGATTTGCTCCATCCTTTGGTAGTAGCAATTAAATCGACACCTGTGCTTTCCTTCATTATCCTTGCATTGATTTGGTTTTCGTCTTCTAATGTACCGATTTTCATTTGTTTTCTCATGTGTTTTCCTATTATTTGGACCAATGTGGTCACAGGGATTCGCAATGTAGATAAGAAGCTTTTAGAGATGGCCAGGGTCTATGGTGTAAAGAAATGGCTGATCCTAAAAAAAATCTACTTGCCTTCTATTATGCCCTACATCTCATCGGCTTGTATTACTGCGCTAGGCTTAGGTTGGAAGGTTAGTGTGGCGGCAGAAGTTCTCAGCCACCCTAGAAATGCTATTGGCAGCTATCTATATAGCGCTAAGGTATATCTAGAATCTAAGGAGCTTTTTGCTTGGACTCTGGTAGTGATCCTTTTAAGTCTTTTGTTTGAAAAACTGATTGGTGCATTCATTGAAAGGTTAAGCAGAAAAAGGACATTTAGAGATAATGGGATTCAAAAAGGAGACTATGAAAATGAAACTTCAAATTAAAGATATGTTTAAGGCATATGGAGACTTACAGGTTATGAAAGGCTTTAATATAGATTTTTCTGCAGCGGGAATCCATTGTGTTTTTGGACCCTCTGGCTGTGGAAAAACAACTTTGCTAAATATTTTAACAGGGATTGACAGGGCTGATAGAGGTGAGGTAAGTGGTTTTAAAGACAAAACATTTTCCTGCATTTTTCAGGAGGATCGCCTGCTGCCTTGGTCAACTGTAGAGGAAAATATTCAATTTGTTTTGGAAAGCTGTAGAGAAAAAAGAGAGATTCAAGATAATGTAGATAGATATTTAGCCTTAGTAGATCTTGTGAGATTTAAGGATTGCTATCCAGAACAGTTAAGTGGTGGGATGAAGCAGCGAGCCTCCATTGCAAGGGCTTTTGCCTATGGGGGAGATGTTTTGTTGATGGATGAGCCCTTTAAGGGACTTCACTTTGAATTAAAAAAAGATCTTATGGATTACTTAATTCAATACTGGAATCAAAAAAGTCAGTTTTTTATATTCATAACCCATGATATAGAGGAAGCCTTGTACATGGCGGATCATATTCATATACTGGAAGGTCCTCCCCTTCAATTAAAAAACCAAATAACCATTCAAATACATCAAAATCAACGGGCACAGAAAAAGGATGAGATGGAAGTATATAGAGAACTTTTATTAGGAAAGCCTTAAGTGTTTTCAGCTTGCCTGCGCAAAAGCCAAGCAATGCGAAATAGCATACTGTCTTCAAAGTTTTTTAGATCATATCCTGTGGATTTGTATATTTTTTCTAAGCGATATAATAAGGTGTTTCGATGGATGTAAATGTTTTTGGCTGTGTCGGTTACGTTTAAATTGCTTCTAAAAAATGCATCGATAGTATGTTCCAATTCATTATCCAATATTTCAGCAAATTGATCTGTAAAGACGGATTTTATAATGTCCTCTTTAAGCCCGTCATTTATAGTGAATAGAATCCGATGCAACTGCATATTATCGTAACTTAGAATGGAATCTGTAAGATGATAGGAGGATTTTAGCTTGAACGCTTCCAGGCATTTTTGATAGATTTCAGGAAGGGAACGTAGGGTATGGATTTGTCCACCAAGGGAGAGTGTACACGCAGCATAAAGCTCCGATAAAATATTCTCAATCAAGTTGTTGCAGCTTTGCCATAGATTCTCTTCTTCTGCTATGAGCACAAGCATGTTATGGTGTTTGAGGGCTAACTGTAGATCCATAGAATGGACAGAGATTTCTAATAAATATTGAATTTCTTCTTCACATAGATTCTGGGGATAAGATAAAAGCAAGAAATATTTACCGATTAGTAGACTGTAATTTTTCTCGTAATGGGAAAAATTGTTATAGGGAAGTTCTCCATCCAATAAATTCTTTATTGGCTCATGGGAAGGAGACAATCGCTCTAATTCTAATTGAAGAATAGATAGAAGGGCTCTAATTTGTTCAGATTCTTCATAGGCTTTCCCTTCAATCAATACGTAGATATCTTCATGACATCCTTGAATCTGAAAAATATTAAAGCCCTTATAATTTGAAAATGGATGCTGCTGAATTTCATTCAGAGAAAAGAACTGGGGGTGAAAAGGCAATTGACTAGAAAAGGTTTTATGGGAAGCTATGAATATTTTTTTCCCAAGAAGTTTATTTAGATTTTCTATGAGTTCTTCGAATTTTTCCAATTCCCCCACTCCTTTTGTCCGACTCTAGAAGATTGTTTTTTCTGTTTCCTTATCAAATACATGAATTTTATTTCCGTCGAGCATCAACTTTACACTATCACCAACTCTATCTTCTGTGATGGATGTTATCCGAGCGACAAAGGGTCTATGACACAGGGTAGCGTTGAGATGGGTTTCTGCACCAAGCATTTCTCTAACTTCTATTGTAATATCAAATGAAGTTCCATGCAAACTAAAATTCTCTTCTTCGTACTTTTGGATACATTCCGGTCGTATGCCCATATAGACAGGAGTATTCAAATAGCCTTGCTCCTTTAAAAGCAAGGCTTTTTCAGGAGGCAGCTTGAAGGCAGGGCCTTCCTCCAACTGCAGATAGATTTCACCATCCATTTCAATAACCATAGCTGTAAATATGTTCATTTGAGGACTTCCAATAAATCCTGCAACAAATAGATTGGCAGGATGGGTATAGGCGTTTTGGGGAGTATCGATTTGTTGAATAATGCCATCTTTCATAATAACAATTCGGGTACCCATGGTCATGGCTTCTGTTTGATCGTGGGTTACATAGATGAAGGTGGTTTGAAGATTTTGATGAAGCTTAGAAATCTCCGTTCTCATTTGAACTCTTAATTTTGCATCTAGATTGGATAAAGGTTCATCCATTAAAAAAACCTGGGGATTTCGAACAATTGCTCTTCCTAAAGCTACTCTTTGTCGTTGCCCTCCCGATAAAGCCTTTGGTTTTCTATCAAGTAAGTGTTCTATTTCTAGTATCTTTGCAGCATTCATTATTTTATCACGAATTTCTTCCTTTGGCATTTTACGAAGTTTTAAACCAAAGGCCATGTTGTCATACACGCTCATGTGAGGATAGAGGGCATAGTTTTGAAATACCATTGCAATATCCCTATCCTTGGGGGGAATATCATTTACTAATGTATCTCCAATATAGAGCGTGCCTTCAGAAATTTCTTCCAATCCAGCAATCATTCTAAGGGTAGTGGTTTTACCACAACCGGAGGGACCTACTAAAACAATGAATTCCTTATCCTCGATTTCCATGTTAAAATTATCTACAGCAGTTACATTTCCAGGATAAACCTTTTTTATCCCTTCTAAAACTACCTTCGCCATAAAGCTCACCCCTTTTGGTATTTATTTACTAAAAACTATATTGTATTTTACAGAACTTTACAATTATGAATAATGCTGAATTTGAAAGATAGAATTTGTAAGCTGTTACAAAATTAAATAGAAAAATGAGATGCGAAAAGATTTTAGTGTCTTTAATGTATGTTGACAATGATGGGCTATTGCTTGACAAGCTAATGAATTTACTTGAAAATAGAATTAAAGGAATTCAAAAACAAAGAGACGAGGTGTGGAAGATGGAGTATAGAGAAGTATTAGAAAATGCCAAAGGGATTGAAGGATTTAGGTGTAAGGTCTGTCCACAATGTAATGGGAAAGCATGTCGAGGAGCAGTCCCGGGTCCTGGAGGCAAGGATTCTGGAGATACATTTGTCAGAAACTACGAGAAATTGGCTGAAATAAAAGTTCACTTGGATACGATTTATGAGAAAAAATCTACAGATACTTCCATTGAACTCTTTGGTAAAAAATTCAGATACCCTATTTTTGCAGCACCTATTGGAGGTTTGGCTCCAAATTATGGAGCAGCAGATCGGATGGATGACTACCTGTATGCAAAAGCAATTATTGAAGGCTGCAAAACTGCAGGAACCTTGGGCTTTACAGGAGATGGAGCTAAGGATGAATTCTATTCCCAGCCACTCCAAGTAATCGAAGAGAATCAAGGATGGGGGATTCCAACCATAAAGCCATGGAAGCAAGAAGAGGTAATGAAAAAAATACAAATGGCTGAAAAGGCAGGAGTACCAGCTATTGCTATGGATATTGATGCTGCAGGATTGGTACTTCTGGCAATGCTTGGAAAGCCTGTTAGCCCTAAACCTGTTGAAGAACTAAAAGAAATTATCGGAACGACAAAAACCCCCTTTATTCTAAAGGGCATTATGACGGCTAAAGGGGCTGAAAAAGCATTAGAAGCTGGGGCCTATGGGATCGTTGTCTCCAATCATGGGGGGCGGGTGTTAGACCAAACACCGGCTACTGTGGAAGTACTGCCAGAAATCGTAAAAGCTGTCAGTGGAAAAATGAAAATATTCATTGATGGAGGTATCCGTACAGGATTGGATGTACTAAAGGTTGTAGCCTTAGGAGCTGATGCAGTACTTATCGGAAGACCCTACGCTGTAGCGGCCTATGGCGCTGGTGGGGAAGGGGTTGCGGCCTATACCGATCGAATCGGTGCTCAACTGGAAGAAGCCATGTTAATGACTGGATGTAACAATTTGCAAGAAGTGAGTCAGGAAATATTATATATAAACAGGTAGTATTAGAAAAAAGCCATATTCAGTACAATGAATATGGCTTTAAAATTTTATAATTGTATCGGTAAAAAATGTATTGCATCGAAACAATTTATGGAATATACTAGTGAATAGAATAAAAGTATTGTAAAAAAGGAGATGGAATGATGGAAAAAACAAATATTGTATCGGTACAATACAAAGAAAAAACTAAGGATTTAGTTGTAACAAGCTTGCTCATTGCATTGGTGTTTATTGCTACTAAATTTATTAATTTGCGGTTGCCCATATCTATTAATGGGGGCTTGATTCATTTAGGAAATACCATGCTTTTTACAGCAGCCTTAGTTTTTGGAAAGAAAAAAGGTGCAGCAGCAGGTGCGGTAGGCATGGGGCTCTTTGATGTGGTATCAGGCTGGATGTTATGGGCGCCCTTTACCTTTATTATCCGAGGGATTATGGGATATATGATCGGCAGCATTGCATATGCAAAGGGTAGAAATGGGAATCATATGTTGTGGAACCTGATAGCTATTTTCTTTAGTGGGCTATGGATGATTGGGGGGTATTATATTACGGAAGGTGTTCTTTATGGAAATTGGATTGCGCCAGTTACTTCTATCCCGGGAAATGTGCTGCAGATTTTAATGGGTATTTTATTGGGTCTGCCTCTGGCTGCTGCTCTAAAAAGAACAAAGCTATTTTAAGGAGTGTATAAAACAATGAAAAATACTATGATTATGACACCAGGGCCTACAACCATACATGAAGATGTTCGATTAGCCATGGCTCGGCCTATTACAAATCCAGATTTAGATAGCTGTTTTTATGAGTTTTATAAGGAAACTTGTCAGCAGCTTCAAAAACTGTATAAAACCCAAAATGAGATACTTATTTTAAGTGGTGAAGGCATACTGGGGCTGGAAGCTGCCTGTGCATCTTTGATTGAGCCAGGGGACAGAGTCTTATGCATTGATAATGGCATATTTGGCAATGGTTTTGGAGATTTTATCAAAATGTATGGCGGAGAAGCTGTCTATTTTAAATCTGATTATCGCAAATCCATAGATATAGCAGCTCTAAAAAATTTTCTGGAAATGGATCACGACTTTAAAATAGCAACCTTAGTTCACTGTGAAACGCCTTCGGGAATTACTAATGGAATAGAGAAAATTTGTCCTCTTCTAAAATCCTATGACATAATTACGGTGGTAGATGCCGTATCTTCCTTGGGTGGGGAACCTTTAGAGACCGATAAGTGGGAAATAGACATGGTTTTAGGTGGTTCTCAAAAATGTCTCTCCGCTTCTCCTGGATTGACCATGTTAAGCATTAGTGATACGGCATGGGGAAAAATTTTAAATCGAAAGGCACCTATTTCTGGATTTTATAGTAATTTGTCTATCTGGAAAAACTGGTATGGGAACAAATGGTTTCCTTATACCCAACCAATTAGTCAGATATATGGATTGAAAGAAGCTGTAGATCGATGGCTCGGTCAAGAGAATCCAATCCAGAGACATGCTCGGATCGGCGCTGCTGTAAGAGAAAGCTTGGTTTTGGGAGGACTGGAAATGTATCCTCAAGAAGGTTTTTCTAATACTGTTACAACAGTTATAGTTCCTGAAGGGATTTCTTTTCATGAAGTTTATGAAAAAATGTATAAAGAGCATCAAATTCTCATTGCAGGAGCTTTTGACTTCTTAAAAGATAAAGTATTCCGTATTGGCCATATGGGTGAAAACTGCCATGAAGATAAGTTATATGTGACACTAAAAGCGTTAAATAAGGTACTGAGAGATTTAAATTACCCCCTTAAAGTCAGTTTGCATAGGGCTTTTGTGGAATGTATTGAAAAATAGGGACATAACCCAGCAAATTTGCTGGGTTATGTCTTTAAGAAGACTAATAGAATAGTAGAAATAAAATAGGAAAGCAGGTGGCCTATGAAAAGACCTTTTATTATTGGACATCGGGGTGCAGCAGCCCATGCTCCAGAGAATACCATGGCAGCCATAGATAAGGGACTGGTACTGGGGGCTGATGGTATAGAGATTGATGTACAGCTCAGTAGGGATGGGTATATGGTTGTATGTCATGACGAAATCCTAGATCGGACTACCAATGGCAGTGGCATGCTTCAATACAAAACCTATCAAGAATTAAGCTGTTTGGATGCAGGTCGTTGGTTTGGTGAAAGCTTCACAGGGGAAAGGATCCCAAGGTTGGAAGAGGTAT
>JBFNEZ010000180.1:0-7970 GCA_040797825.1 Thermotaleaceae bacterium
CTATCAAGGAATACCAGCAAAACAGATTATAAAAAAAGTGCATTTCGAGAATTTCATCTATGATGTTACAAAGCTGATAGATAATCCAAAAGTAAAGGAGCCTAGACAAAAAAAGATAACTTTGCTCTTTGATTATGATCTGAGATATAAGGTTTTAAAAAAATCTAAATTCTACAAAGTGGAGATTTAGGGGGGAGAAACTATGCAAATATTACAGGATATACTTGAAACCAATAGGGAGATTTGTAAGAAAAGTGTTCCACTAGCTATTAAAAATTGGCCTATTTTATTTACTGGCCTTGTCTATTCTTTTATCATACTTCTCTTGTTCCAGGTGGCTTCCTTCTTTTGGATTTTGGCTGGGATTGTTGTTACGATGGTGCAAAGTGCACTACTATCTAATTACCTGTATCTAATTGAGAATATCATTCGATATGGAAAAATTTCTTTAGATGACTTTAAGCAGGGGTTTACGGTGTATCTTTGGAAAATCTATGGAATTATGGTAGTGATTTGGTTTGCGAATTATGGTTTATCATTATTCTTAAGTCCTCTTTTAAGAGTGCAAATAGGCTTTGTTTCCTTAGGATTATTGGTGCAGTTAGCTGCCCTTATACTGTTAAACTGTCTGCCAGAAGTAATTTATCAGAAGCATTATATGGTGGGAGAAAGCTTTGGTTACTGTGTGGAATTTATTAAAGAAAATTGGTTGGACTGGTTTTTGCCCAATATTATTTTGGGAGCATTGTTTGTATTGCTCACAGGAAGAGTACTATCAGTGAATCTTCTTCTAGGAAATCCCTTCCTAAGTTTGTCTCTACGGGGAATTGTACTTTATGTAATTGGCCAACTATTCCTGTCCTTCATGATGATTTATAGGGGACTCCTTTTTCAGCTTTTAAGCTCCAGTACCAGGAGAAAAAGAATGTATATGAGAAATGTGTATCGATAAGAATAGGTGACCTGATTGGTCACCTATTCTATTTAGAAAATAGGATAGTTCTCAAACTTGCCTTCCTGTTGGGCGCTATTGACGGGTTTGATAAATTCTTTTCCATCATCATCCATTTCTATAGAAGCATTGGTGATAAGACCTTCTTTGGTAACACGAATGGCTCTGCCAATGGCCAATACATTACCATTATCTAACTTGACACTTTCTATACTGCCGTCATTGTACTTACGAACGGCTACAATTTTATATTTTGTTCCGTCATCAGTGTATTTCATGTCATCACCTCTATTATTCATTATGTCTTGTGGAAAGAAAAATATGTTTTGAAAAATAAGTATGAAATAGTAAGAATCTGAAAAAATTCAAAGGAATTCTATGCTAAAATTGATAGAATAAAGGAATGCACAAAAAGAAGGAAATAGCTTTTTGAAAAAGAATAATAGGAAAATGCCTATGTGAAAAGAAAAAAGAATGGGGTGAAAAAATGAAGATAGTGTATAGAGAATTAGAGAAAGCAGATATTTCTAAGACACTCCTTTTCTTTGCAGATCTAGCAATAGAAGATGTAGAAGTGTCTTTTACAGAGGTAGTTTCAGATGATGAAATAGACAGATGGCTAAAGGATGATGACATATATATTTACGGTGCCTTTTATGAAGAAAAGCTTATCGGAGTCTTTAGAGCTACAAGAGGGCAGGAAAGCAGGAGACATATGGCATTATTAACCTATGCGGTAGATAGAAACTATAGAGGAAATCAGATTGCTAAAGGAGTTATAAGCTATGGAATGAAAAGATTGAAAGAAGAAGGAATAAAACTTGTCAGGGTCTATATTTTTAGTGATAATCGTTCTTCCATTAATACCGTTTTATCCTGTGATTTTACCCTTTCCGGTTGTATCTATCAGGATCATTACAGCGAAAAAGAGCAAAAATATATAGATGATTTGATTTTTCATAAAATATTATGATGAATTAAGTATTTTTTCTTTGCTAATGAAATAAATTATATGAGAAAAAGGCTATACTGAAGATAAATTTATTAATTGGAGGTTTCTATGTTTGAACGGGTTGAAAAGCATATCAAAGAACAGGTTGAAGGAATTGTTTTTATTGAACTAAAGGAAGAGGCAAAAGATATATTAGAAAGATTTCCTTATATGAAAGATATATCAATGCCCATCTTGGTAAAAGAACTTTCTCAAATCGTTAAAGGGTCAGGAAATGACATGGAGGGTATATCTATTCGAGCCTTTATCAGAGGGATGATATTTATCATGGGTCTAGATCAACACTTTAATTTCAATCCAGTATATAAAAGATTTCTAAAAAATTATGATTCTAAGATCGAAGACTACATATCTTATGAAGGATTAAAACTAGCAGAAGCAGAGGAGTTAAATGATGCGCTGATTTATTTTAAAGCACTACTTTTTATAAATCAAGAAAATATCAATGGATTTTATAACTATGGTCGCTGTTGCCAAGATATTGCTTTAAAGACTGATGATGAAGAAAAGATAAAGGATTACACAAAAGAAGCGATAGAAGTCTTTGAAGCGTTAATAGAGAAATATCCCGACTTTGCTGGGGCATACTATTATCTTGGTTTCCATTATGCCAACCAGAAGCTCTTTAAAAAAGCTCAACTTATTTGGGAAAAGGCTGTAGAATTAGGGCTCGATGAAGAGAAAGCAAAGGAAGTATGTATGCAGATAGAAAGTCTAAGGAATCATATACAATATGAGGAAGGCTATAACCTGGTTTTAAATAATCTTCCTCAAGAAGGATTAGAAAAGTTAGTTCCTTTAGAGGAAAACAACAAAGAATGGTGGAATTTACTATTTTTTATCGCTCTAGCTCATCGGCAGCTAGGTAATTTTTCCGAGGCGATAGCTTATTTGGAACGTATCATAAAGATCAACCCATCTCAAGCAGATACCTATAATGAATTAGGGCTTTGCTATGCAGAAATCAGAAATTTTACCAAGGCTGAGAAATATCTAAAAAAAGCATTAACATTACAGGAAAATGATAGTGAAATACTGTGTAATCTAGGAATGCTTTACATAGAATTAGGCAGATATGATCTTGCAGAAACCTATTTAAATGAGTCCTATACCCTTAACCCAGAGGATCCTATTACAAGACAATGTATGGAACAATTAAACCTTGTATATTCAAAACACCGCTAATTAGCGGTGTTTTGAATATACAAAAAAAGTTGAACCTATCAAAAAAATGTAGTATAATCATTTTAAAATTAGTAACTATTAGGGTCTCTAAATTTCATAGGACTAGTTCGGAATTGAAAAAATTTTTGCTCAGAGTTCTTAAAAAATTGTAATTCTACATAAAATTTTTAAAGGAGTGAGAATATGATAAAAAACTTTGATGAGCTAATAGAAAGTGCGAAAAAAGGAAAGGCAAGAAAGCTAGCAGTTGCAGCTGCCCAAGATGAAGAGGTTTTAACAGCAGTTTGTAATGCTTGGGAGTTAGGAATAGTAGAGCCAATTTTAATAGGTGAAAGAGATAAAATATATAAGATTGCCCAAGAACATAATTTAAGTATTGGTTCTTTTGACATTATTGAAAAAAAAGATTTAGATGATGCTGCTAGAACAGCTGTTTATTTGGTAAGTTCTGGTCATGCAGATTTTTTAATGAAGGGGATTTTAGATACCTCTATTTTATTAAAGGCAGTTTTGGATAAAGAAATTGGATTGAGAACAGATAGCCAGCTCAGTCATGTAATGGTTTATCAAGTGTCTACCTATCATAAGCTTATATTTCTTACAGATGGAGGGATGAATATTGCTCCAGGTTTAGAAGAAAAGGTAAGAATAACAAAGAATGTTGTAAAAGCAGCTAAGGCCTTAGGAAGCGAAAAAATAAAAGTAGCTTGTTTGGCCGCAAAAGAAAAAATAGATCCAAAGATGCCAGCGACAGTTGATGCTGGAGCTTTAAAAGAGATGGGAGAAAAAAGATTGTTTGGAGAGAATGTGATTATAGATGGGCCTTTGGCTTTTGACCTAGCCGTATCAAAAGAAGCTGCTGAAATTAAAAATATTCAAAGTGAAGTGGCTGGAGATGCAGATGTCTTATTGGTGCCCACTATAGAAGTGGGAAATGGTATTGGCAAAGCATTAACCTATCTAGCCAAGGCTGAATCTGCAGGAATCATTATGGGTGCAAAGGTTCCTATTGTATTAGTGTCTAGAGCAGATACCCACCAAGCAAAGCTGAACTCTATCGCATTAGGTAGTGTGATTGCAGCCTGTATGGATTAAAGGAATAAAGGGGGAAAAATTGTGAAAAAATTTTTAACAGGGAATGAAGCAATGGCTCGAGGAGCCTTTGAAGCAGGAGTAACCTTTGCTGCTGCATATCCTGGAACACCCAGTACGGAAATACTAGAAAACATTGGTCCTTATAAAGAACATATTTATGCAGAATGGGCACCAAATGAAAAGGTTGCATTAGAGGTGGCTATTGGAGCTTCAATCGCAGGAGCAAGATCCTTGGCTGCAATGAAACATGTAGGCGTCAATGTGGCTGCTGATCCACTTTTTACCTATGCTTATACTGGAGTCAATGGAGGACTTATTCTGATATCTGCTGATGATCCAGGAATGCATAGTTCACAAAATGAACAAGATAATCGGTACTATGCTAAATTTTCTAAAGTAGCAATGGTTGAGCCCAGTGACAGTCAAGAATCTAAAGATTTTGTCAAAATAGCATTAGAAATCAGTGAAAAATATGATACACCTGTACTTTTCCGAGTGACAACTAGAATATGCCATAGTAAAGGACTGGTAAACTTTGGGGCCAGGGAAGAGGTAGGCATTAAGTCTTACAGCAAAAACATTCCCAAATATGTAGCCACTCCTGGAAATGCCCGTATGATGCATGTGAAAGTGGAAAAACGATTAAAAGAACTAGAAAATTTCAGTAATGCTACAGAGTTAAACCGTATTGAGTGGCATTCGAAAAGGGTGGGTATTGTTACATCTGGTGTTGCTTATCAATACTCCAAAGAAGTATTCGGTGAAGATGCTTCTTATCTAAAACTAGGTTTTACCTATCCACTGCCTATGGAGAAAATTAAAGCTTTTGCTTCGGAGGTTGAAACCCTTTATGTTATTGAAGAACTGGAGCCCTATATAGAAGAACAAATAAAGGCTGCAGGCATTGCTTGTATGGGGAAGGAATTGATTCCAAATATAGGAGAGTTAAATCCCGATATTATTGCCAAGGCAATACTGGGAGTAGAAAGAGAAGTTGTAGAAGTCGGCAAGTCAGCGGTGAACCGTCCCCCTACCATGTGTGCAGGATGCCCTCATAGGGGATTCTACTATATGCTTTCCAAAAAGAAAAATATTATGATATCCGGCGATATCGGCTGCTATACCCTTGGCTCCGCCGAACCATTATCAGCAATGGATACCTGTATTTGTATGGGTGCAAGCATTAGTGCCGGTCATGGTGCTCAAAAAGCTTTCACCTTCAATGGAATAGATAAAAAAGTAGTGAACATTATAGGAGATTCTACCTTTTTTCATTCAGGTGTAACAAGTTTAATGGATATCGTATATAACCATGGAACAGCTGTAACCGTGATTTTAGACAATAGAACAACAGGAATGACAGGCCATCAAGAAAATCCTGGTACGGGATATACACTACAGGGAAATAAAACCCATGGGATTCGTATCCCTCTTCTTTGTGAAGCTGTGGGAGTAAAGAAAGAAAATATTTATATCATCAATCCTTTGGATTTGGATGCATGTAAAAAAGCAATAGATGCTGCTCTTCAGGCAACAGAACCCACAGTTATTATTACTGAATGGCCTTGCGTATTGAAGGAACTTACTGAGGAAGATATTGAAAAATTTGGGAATAAAAAAATAACTTGTAGAGTGGATAATGAAAAATGTAAAGCCTGTAGAGTCTGCACTAAAACAGGGTGTCCTGCTATTGGATTTAAAGAAAAGGCCAATATAAATGAGGATATGTGTGTAGGGTGCCAAGTATGTCTTCAAGCATGTCCTTTCAATGCAATTGAGAGGGTGGGTGAATAATATGTCAGATGTGAAAAATATACTGTTAGTAGGCGTTGGGGGACAGGGTATTATTCTAGCGAGTAAACTTCTGTCGGAAGGGCTGATACATGGGGGATATGATGTAAAGATGTCCGAGGTCCATGGAATGGCTCAAAGGGGCGGAAGTGTAACCACACAAGTTCGCTTTGGAGAAAAAGTTTATTCACCTATTATTGGAAAAGGTCAGGCAGACATCATCGTTGCCTTTGAAAAAATGGAAGCACTAAGGTGGATAGAGTATCTAAAACCAGGAGGAAAGGTTGTTATAAACGATTATGAAATCCCTTCTGCACCGATACTAGTGGGAAAAGAAAAATATCCTGATGATGTAATTGAGAGCCTAAAAGAAAAAGCTGAGACCACAGTTTTTAAGGCAGCAGAAATTGCAAAAGAACTAGGAAGCATTAGAACTATGAATGTTGTGATGGTAGGTGCTATGGCAAAGGCTATGGGTTTAGAAAATATTGATTGGGAACAAACAGTTAAAGCTAATGTGAAGGATGAATTTGCAAAGATAAATATAGAAGCGTTGAAAAAAGGAATGGAACAGGTTAAGTAATATAGCGTAAGGGAATGGATAAAAATATCCATTCCCTTTTCAGTATAAGAATTTAGTAATATAATAAAAGAATGATATATAATGTAAGGATTAAGAAATCTGACACATAATCGCAGGAAACGCATTGTATGGGTTGCGAAAAATATTTATAATAAATAATGGATTGTAAAAGGATACACACTCTATTTAATATTGAAAGGGGAAATACAATGGCAGAGAAGATACTAGGAGTATTGGGAGGGATGGGTCCTGAAGCTACCGCCTATTTTTTTCAACAACTCATTAAAGCAACACCAGTTAAAAGTGATGCAGATCATATAAAAACGATTTTATTGAGTTATCCTCAAATACCCGATAGAACACAGGCTATATTAGGGAAGGGTGAAAGTCCTGTAGAAGAGATGGTAAAGGCTGCAAGGATACTAGAACAAGCAGGTGTTACAACGATTTTTATGCCCTGCTTTACAGCTCACTATTTCATAGAAACAATTCAGGCGCGTATTCAGACTCCTATGGCCAACTTAATAAAAATCATATATGATCATATAAAAACGGAGTATGAAGGTACTAAGAAGATTGGTATCCTATGTACCAATGGTACAAAAGAAAGCAAGATTTTTGATAAAGAAATGCAAGATTCTCTTGTTCTTTATCCTGATGATGAAATACAAGAGAAGTGGGTTATGCAAGCTATTTACGGAGAGCAGGGGATTAAAGCAGGATATACAGATGGAAAACCTACAGTGTTGCTAAAGGATGCTGCCAAGCATTTGCAGGAGAAAGGTGCTGACTTGATTGTTATGGGATGTACTGAAATTCCTTTGGCTCTTTCAGAAGATGCAGTTCTTATACCTACACTTAATTCTATGAAAATTGCAGCTCGGCATTTTGTAAAAGGCTTCAAGGGGTAGTTGAGAGGAAGAAGGAAGACAGGATACTTAACACAGTAATGAAACAAATATAAGCCTAGGGGTTTTCTATGGAAGATCCGTATAGGGTGATTTTAAAAGGACATACTAAGGAATAGGCTGAAGGAAAACTTTCAGCTTATCTCTATGTATAATGGATATAAAAGGAATTAAATTAGGATTGACACAAGGAATGGAACATGGTATGATTATATTCGTTGTCAACAGAAAGAGAATGAAAAAAGTGGTAATAGAAAATGGTTGACATAATTGATTGAAAATGTTAATATAGTATTTGTCGTCACCACGGAAAAACAAGTAAAAACTTCCAATAAAAAAGTGATTGACATAACATCAAAATTATGATAATATGTTTAAGTCGGTGTCAGACAGACACTGGCCACAAAATTGGTCTTTGAAAACTAAACAGTGTAAGAATTAAAG
>JBFNEZ010000181.1:0-7790 GCA_040797825.1 Thermotaleaceae bacterium
ATTTTATCCTGATCCTTTATAAAAACCTTATCTTTTGAAACTTTAAAATCTGCCTCTTCAAAAAAAGAAAGAATCTGTTTTTCTTTTATCATATCTCGAGCGATTACTTTTTTTCCTGCATAAAGTTTTGATTCACCTTCAAAAGGATGAATGATCTCCTCTCCATATTGAAATTCTACATTTGCAGAAATACCATCTTCCATCTTATCAAAATAAATTTTTGCTCCTAGATTTTCTTCAAGTATATTTTCAGCAATTTTTGGATCAATCCTTACATTGCTAATTTTTTTTATATAAGGAAGAATTTCTGAAACAAATCTCCCTTTATCCTTAGAGGAAAAATCAATCTTCTTTTTATTTCCTTTTACGCACATTTGATAAAAGGGCAAGAAGTATCTTCTCTGCTCCTCTGTGGGTTGGTAGATATTTTCCTTATAAAAAATATATTCTCCCTTTTTAGTAATGGGAATTAGAGTACCTTCTGTTTCTAATTGAAGACACATTTTCTGCTGTTCTTCATAGAGTTGAAAAGCTAAAGGAATATCTCTTTCTAGAATTGAAATATTGGATACTTCTTTTCCTAGTATATTTGCAGAAAAGGATTTATTTTTTAAAATAGATAATAGCCTTATTGTCTGTGAAGGAGACAGATATACTTTTTTGCCTTTAAAAGCTGTTTCATGGCGATAAAAAGAAGTGGAGAGTCCTTCCAGCATTTTTTCTCCATCATAGATTTCCAATAGTAGATTAATAATCGATTGATCTATTGGTGAAAAACTATGTTCTGTTGGACGAAATATAAATCTCTTTCCAAATTCTAAATCACTTTCCTTATCTATGCTTTCCAAAAACTCTCTCATGTTTCGAACTACATAAAGGCGTTCTTCTCCAAGCTTCATATCAATCGCAGAAATCATACTCTTATAGCTATGTTCCAGTTCATAATTTATCTCGATTTGTACTTCCTTTTTTATATTCCCCTGATGAAGTTCATCAAAATAAGTAAAAATATCAAAATCGTTGTTTGCAGTACGCAGTTTTGAAAAGGAATTATTCTTTAGTAATTCTGCCTGTGTAAACTTAATAACTGCAACAATATGCTTGCAGGCTCCTTCATAACTCATAAAGGCTGGACAATCACATTCATAGTAAGTGATTTCTCCGTTATCTCCAAAGGATACTTCTACATTATAGGTATATTCTCCTACTACATTGGCGTGAGCAGTCTGTTGGAGTTCATTATAGTAAAAATTTCTTACCCGATTTTCTATATAATAATTTATACCTCTGAGAAAAACTGAAGAATTACTGGCATTATGCCTAATGTCACTTTCTGTAATATTCATTCTCACTAATAAACACCTCTTGTTTCTTTAATCCATATTCTGCTATAAATGGCTATTCAATTATTCATGCATTCTAAGGCCTTCTTCATAGGATTACCCATTACCTAAAATTTCTAACATAGTATAACATATATCAATCTATTGTAGTCTCTTTTTATCTAAATTTATTTAAAAGATCCTTTTATTTCAATGCTATTAAAAATAGCGTCTGCGACGCTTTCGCTAGGAAACCCTAGGTTTCCTTCGACGACAGCAAAGCTGTCTGAGCACCTTCCTGAAGGCGGCAGGGGATTTCATCCCCTACAACCCCTTTTTTTATATGATAGAAAAGTAAAACTTTTCTATCATATAAAAAATCAGCCTCTAGGGGCTGATTTTAAAAAATAGTTCCTATTCCCGATATTTCATTGTATAACTCTTCCCTATAATCCTCATCTAGGGGATTTAAGCTGTTAATGCATACCAATCCCGGTTTACTAGTAGCATGTATATACTTATCTTGACCAATATACATGGCTACGTGGCCAGGAAAGAATATTAAATCCCCAGGCTTAATTTCACTAAGGGCAATGCTTTTCATATATTCTTCTTTTAGCACAGCATCGCGATAGATTAGTACACCATTTAACATATAGGACATGGAGCAAAGTCCTGAACAGTCAATTCCTAGAGGACTTTTTCCTCCCCAACGATACTGAGTCCCTAAATATAGAAGTGCTGTATCGACCAGCTTTTGTCTAAAGGTGTTTTCATCTTTAGTGATACTCTGTTGCGGTTTTTTTTCGACTAATATTTTTCTAACCCACCCAATTTGATTTTTAGGCAAGACTACCTGTACCCATTCTCCTTCTTCATAGTTAGTAACTTGAAGCATTGCTCCTCTGGTTAAAAGTGCTATTGGATAACTGGCATATTTAGGCTCACCCATAATGTCAGCAAAATTATGAATGACGATATAATCTGCCTTCTCCTTCCATTTTAAAGCTTCTTCATTATCAATCCAAAGGTTTTTTCTATGAATATATCCTTTATAATCATAATGGGTTTTAACATAGTACCAATCTCCTGAAGCATCCTCAATGATCTCTACAACCATTCCAAATAATACTTCATCTAATAAGTCACTTTGAAAATCTGGCCTTTTCGTTAATGAAGCAACTGTACTGGTTACCACAGCCCATTTTCCATTTTGCATTTCCATGCTTGCATAACCTCCTAATATTTAATTTGAAATATAAAAGTCATATACTAATTTGGATATCCTGCCAATCGTCTGCTGTGCAGCCAAATTACTTTCTGCATCAACAACAAAAACACCTAATAAATAGGTTATCTTTGGAAGGTAAAAAATACCTATATCATGATTTAAGTTCGGGAGATCTCCTGTCTTATGGGCAATTATTACTTGTCCGTCAATATACCGTCCTAACATCATTCTATCTTTCTGCGCTTTCATGATGTCTATAGCCAATCTAGTATGTTCTTCATTTAAAATATGTCCTTTATAAATCTCTTCCATTAATTTAGCTATATCTGCAGCACAAGTAGTATTTTGTCTACCCATTCTGACAGCATTAAAATCCATCATTTTTCTTTGCAGTTGTGTATGTTTAATAGCTAACATGGCGGCCATATTATTGATAGCATCAAAACCTAATAGATCAATCAAAACATTGGTAGCTGTATTATCACTGACAATCATCATTAAAGTTATTATATCATGCAGTGTATATGCATCTGTAGTTAAGTTACTCATAATGCTATAATCGACCTTATCTGTTTCCATGATAGAAATTTTATCTTCTAGCTGAAATCTACCCTGCTGTATTTGCTCTAGCGCGGTTACCATAATTAGAATTTTGATAATGCTAGCTGAAGGAATGCTATTCTGCTCATTTATCTGATAAATCCATTCGTCATTGGTTAGGTTTTTTAACACTACCGATATTTTTCCTGTCTCCTTCTGGAAAAACTCTTCAATTTTAGTTTTTAACAAGTATACCCCTCCGCTTGACTTTTCGAAATGTAAATGCTACTAATGAATATTTCCATAGGAATTTCTATATTCCTCTATCAATATTACTTTTATTTAAAATTTTTTAAAGTTTTTAACTTTTTATCGTGCAAAAATTTATTTTATGATATGATATTCTTAACAGAATTTGTAAAGTTTTCCTTTAAAGATTTTTATTTTTGCTTGCTAATGGTATACATTATACATTTAGCTCTAATGATTACTTTATTACTTATAAGTCTTAATTAGGAGGTTATATTATGGCAAAAAAAATGAAAACCATGGATGGAAATACTGCTGCTGCTTATGTATCCTATGCTTTTACAGATGTTGCAGCTATCTATCCAATCACGCCATCTTCACCAATGGCTGAAAACGTTGATGAATGGGCTGCTCATGGACAAAAAAATATTTTTGGTCAGGAGGTTAAAGTTGTAGAGCTTCAATCTGAAGCAGGTGCTGCAGGAGCTGTCCATGGTTCCCTTGCTGCGGGTGCATTAACAACCACCTTTACAGCATCTCAAGGCTTATTATTAATGATCCCAAATATGTATAAGATTGCAGGTGAATTATTACCTGGTGTCTTCCATGTATCTGCTCGAGCTGTTGCTAGTCACGCTCTATCCATTTTTGGGGATCACTCTGACGTTATGGCTACAAGACAAACTGGATTTGCCCTACTTGCTTCTAGTTCTGTACAAGAGGTAATGGATCTAGCCGGTGTTGCCCATTTATCTGCTATTAAATCTCGGGTACCCTTCCTACATTTCTTTGATGGTTTTAGAACTTCCCATGAAGTTCAAAAAATCGAACTAATAGATTATGAAAATTTTACAAAGCTAGTTGATTACGATGCTATTAAAGCTTTTAGAGATCGTGCATTAAATCCAGAACATCCAGTTACTAGAGGAACTGCTCAAAATCCTGACATATTTTTCCAAGCCCGCGAGTCGTCAAATCTTTACTATGAAAGAATTCCTGAAATTGTGGCTGATTATATGGATGAAATTAGCAAAATAACTGGGAGAAGTTATAAGCCATTTACATACTATGGTGCTCCTGATGCTGAAAACATTATTATTGCAATGGGTTCTGTAACTGAAACCATTGAAGAAACGATTGACTATTTAGCTGCGCAAGGGCACAAAGTTGGTTTGATTAAAGTCCATCTCTATAGACCCTTTGCTGCTAAATATTTCTTTGATGTATTGCCAAGCACTGTGAAAAAAATATCTGTACTAGACAGAACGAAAGAACCAGGTGCATTGGGTGAACCTTTGTATCAAGATATTCGAACTTTATTCTATAACGCTGATAAAGCGCCATTAATTATCGGTGGGCGTTATGGACTGGGCTCTAAGGATACAACATCTGCTCAAATTATAGCAGTCTATGAAAATTTGAAATCAGAAAATCCTAAAAATGCATTTACCATTGGTATCAATGATGATGTTACCTATACTTCCTTAGATGTCAAGGCAGAAGTAAATACAGCTCCTGAGGGAACGATCCGTTGTAAGTTTTGGGGATTAGGTTCTGATGGTACAGTAGGTGCAAACAAAAATGCTATCAAAATCATTGGAGACAAAACAGATATGTATGCCCAAGGTTATTTTTCCTATGACTCCAAAAAATCTGGTGGCGTTACAATATCTCATCTACGCTTTGGTAAAAAGCCCATTAAATCAACCTATTTGATTAATGAAGCAGATTTCGTAGCCTGCCACAATCAATCCTATGTATATCAATATGACGTACTTAAAGGATTAAAAAAAGGTGGAACATTTGTACTAAACTGCCAGTGGAGTGTAGATGAGTTAAGCGACAAATTACCAGCTGCCATGAAAAAATATATTGCTGATAATCATATAGAGTTTTATACAATCAACGCTACTGATATTGCTGTAGAAATTGGTCTAGGCAATAGAATAAATATGATTATGCAATCTGCTTTCTTTAAATTAGCTAAGGTTGTTCCCCTAGATGCTGCTATAGCTTATTTAAAAGAAGCGATTGATCACTCCTATGGAAACAAAGGAGAAGCTGTTGTCAATATGAACTATACTGCTGTAGAAAGAGGTATCAATGCTCTTGTAAAAGTTGAAGTCCCTACAGATTGGACTAGCTCAGCTGAAGAAGCGGCAGCAACCAGCGAAGTACCTGATTTTATCAAAAATGTACTCCTTCCTATGAATAAGCAAGAGGGTGATACCTTGCCCGTTAGTACCTTTGTAGGTATGGAAGATGGTACTTTCCCTATGGGCACTGCTGCCTATGAGAAACGTGGTATCGCCGTGTATGTACCAGAATGGCAAATGGACAAGTGTATTCAGTGTAACCAATGTTCTTTTGTATGTCCCCATGCAGCTATTCGTCCTTTCTTAATGACTGAAGAAGAAATGACAAAAGCTCCTGAAACATTTAAAGGCAAACAGGCCACTGGAAAAGGCTTTGAAGGCTTATCCTACCGCATCCAGGTAAGTCCAATGGATTGTGCTGGATGTGGCAATTGTGCTGACATTTGTTTGGCAAAGGAAAAGGCACTTATTATGAAGCCATTGGAGTCTCAACTTGAAGCGGAAGTTCCAAACTGGGATTATGCCGTTACCCTTCCAATAAAAGATGATTTAATGCCTCTAACAACAATTAAAGGAAGTCAATTTGCACAACCTTTATTAGAGTTTTCTGGGGCCTGTGCTGGTTGTGGTGAAACGCCCTATGCAAAAGTAATTACACAACTTTTTGGTGATAGAATGATTATAGCCAATGCAACCGGATGTTCTTCTATTTGGGGTGCTTCTGCTCCAGCAACACCTTACTGCAAAAACGCCGAAGGCAAGGGACCCGCATGGGCAAATTCATTATTTGAAGATAATGCTGAATATGGCTTTGGTATGGCTGTTGCGGTTGATCAGATTCGAGATAGATTAGCTGTTCTTATGCAAGAAGCTTTAACGTTGAACATCCCACAAGAATATAAGAATGCTTTTAAGTCCTGGTTAGAGAGCAAAGAAGATGCAGAAGCCAGCAAATCTGCTACTAAAAACCTACTACCATTGTTAAGTGGAGAAATTTCTGACCAAAAAGGAAAAGAAATTTTAGCCGAAATCGCTGATAAGAAAGATTATTTGATCAAAAAATCTGTTTGGATTATTGGTGGAGATGGATGGGCCTATGATATTGGTTATGGTGGCCTAGATCATGTATTGGCTTCTGGACAAAATGTAAATGTATTGGTATTTGATACAGAGGTATATTCTAATACCGGTGGACAGTCTTCAAAGGCCACCCCTGTTGGTGCCGTTGCTAAATTTGCTGCATCCGGTAAAAAAATGAAGAAAAAGGATCTTGGTATGATTGCAGCTACTTATGGTTATGTCTATGTTGCACAGGTGGCTATGGGTGCTGACAAAAACCAATTCCTAAAAGCAATTATAGAAGCTGAAAAGCACGATGGGCCTTCTATCATTATTGCCTATGCACCATGTATCAACCATGGGCTAAAAGAAGGCATGGGTCGTACCCAAGCCAATGCACAACAAGCTGTAGAATCTGGTTATTGGCATCTCTATAGATACAATCCTACATTGAAAAATGAAGGCAAAAATCCTTTTATCCTTGACTCGAAGGAGCCAAAAACAAGTTTTAGAGATTTCTTGATGGGCCAAGTAAGATATACTTCCTTGTTGAATTCTTTCCCAGAAGTGGCTGAGGAACTTTTTGCTAAGGCAGAAAAAGATGCTCAAGAAAAATATGAAAACTATAAAAAAATGGCACAATAAAGTTTGATTTTCCAAAAAATCCCAAGCCTAATAGGCTTGGGATTTAATATTACTTATTTAATAAATTATAGATTACTTGAGCACCTTCTGCACGAGTTGTAATTCCTTGTGGAGCAAATTGATCTACTGCTCTACCCATCATAAGACCTGAAGCAACTACTTTATTGATATTTTCTTTAGCCCATCCACTGATTTGAGCTTCGTCTATAAAAGCTGCTTCTGATGATTCTTCTACTGCTTGCCCTTGTTTCAACTCATAGGCTTTTAGAATCATGGTTGCTATCTCTTCACGAGTAATGCTTTTATTTGGTGCAAAGGTAGTTTCACTCATGCCTTTCACAATTCCTGCTTCATAGGCAGCTTGAACTGTGTTGGCATACCATGCATTTTCAGCTACATCGGTAAATTTAGATTTTTCTACAGCCTCTAGCTCTAAACTATTTACCAACAAAGTTACAAATTCAGCTCTTGTCATTAACTTAGCAGGAGCAAACTCAGTTTCACTTATGCCTTTAACAATATTTTTATCCCTTAATTCATGGATTACATTAAAAGCCCAGTGATTTTCTTGAACATCCGAGAATAATTTTTTATCATCTTCTTCATTTACTTCTTCATCTTCTTCATTTACTTCTTCATCTTCTTCAT
>JBFNEZ010000182.1:0-7710 GCA_040797825.1 Thermotaleaceae bacterium
GTAATGGATACAGGAGAACCTATTAAAAATGTCGAAAAAAATATTTGGCTTGATAATAAGGCTGCAATCATTGAAATGGGGGCATATCCTTTAAGTTTAGATAATGAAAATAAAGGTCTCGTCATTATCATGGAAGATATTACAGAAATAAAAAAGATTAAAGACCAAATGCAGAGGAATGAAAAATTAGCTGCAGTAGGGGAATTAGCGACAGGAATCGCCCATGAAATAAGAAATCCTTTAGCCATTATAAAAATGATTGAACAGACAATGCAAAATGAATTAAAGGAGAATAAGGAAGCGGTAGTAGAACTCCAAGTGATCGATGAAGAAGTGGAAAGAGCCAACAAGGTGATTAAATCATTGATGGAATTTGGCAAGCCAAGTAAAAATTTAAAGAACATCTATTCCTTAAATGAGATTATCGAAGATGTTTTAATCATTATAAATAAATATACCACACAACATAATGTGAATGTATGTTTTAATAAAGCCCAAATACCATATTCAGAGTTTGATAAAGAACAATTAAAACAAGCCTTTGTTAATCTTATATTTAATGCTGTTGATGCAATGCCAAGAGGCGGAGAACTAACTATATCAACAGATTATGCACATGATAAATGGATTAAAGTTGAATTTCATGATGAGGGTGATGGGATAGCAGAAGAAAATCTCGAGAAAATTTTCACCCCTTTTTTCACGACTAAAGATGAAGGAACTGGCCTGGGACTTTCGATTGTCCACAGGATAATAGAAGAACACCATGGAATTATCAAGGTATCTAGTAAGCCTGGAAAAGGAACATCCTTTGAAATGTTATTTCCAGTAAAAAATAATGATGAATAAAGGAGGGAGTCCCTTGAAGATATTAATAGCGGATGATGAAAAAAATATGCGCTGGATTCTTGAAAAGAATTTAAAATCCGAGGGTTTTCTTGTTGTATCTGCTGAAGATGGTGATGAAGCCTTTAATATGTATTTAGATGAAGCTCCAGATATGGTGATTTTAGATTATAAAATGCCAAAGCTTGATGGTATGGAGGTTTTAAAAAGGATTAAAAAAGTTAATAACAAGATCCCAGTTATTATGATAACAGCACATGGTAGTACCGATGCTGCAGTTGAAGCAATGAAGCTCGGTGCAGTTGACTTTATATCCAAGCCCTTTGATATTAATGAGTTAAAACTAACAATATTAAAAGTTTTAAATATAGATAAATTAAATAAAGAAATTGAATTTTTAAGAGAATTATCATCAACAAATACTCATAATAAGATTATTGGTCAAAGCAAAAAAATGCAGGAAATATTTGTTATGATTGATAAAATTGCTGATACAAACGCTACGGTTTTGGTTATGGGTGAAAGTGGAACTGGGAAAGAAGGGATTGTAGCATCTATCCATAATAAAAGCAGGAGAAAGGATAAGCCGTACATAAGAGTGAATTGTGGTGCTATTCCTGACACATTAATTGAAAGTGAATTATTTGGGTATGAGAAGGGAGCCTTCACAGGAGCGAATACCAGAAAATTAGGAAGATTCGATAGAGCCCAAGGTGGTACGCTTTTTTTAGATGAAATAGGAGAGTTAAGCCTTGCTTTACAAGTTAAAATCCTAAGAGTTTTACAAGAGAAAGAGTTTGAAAGAGTGGGTGGGACGGAGGTGATTATATCTGATGTTAGAATCATAGCTGCAACAAATAGAAATCTTGAAGAAATGGTTCAAAAGGGTGAATTTCGTGAAGATCTATTATATCGGCTTAAAGTAATTCCAATATATTTACCGCCTTTGAGGGAACGAAAGGAAGATATAGAACCTTTAGTCGAACATTTTATTGATAAATTTTGCAGGGAAACCAATAAAGAAAAATTAAAAATTGAAAGAGATGCACTTGATTTGTTAATTGATTATGACTATCCCGGAAACATTAGAGAATTGGAGAATCTTATTGAAAGAATGGTGATTCTAAGCATTGATGGGACTATTCGTGCTTCCATGCTCCCTAAAGAAATCGTCAGAGGTGCGTTTTTAAATAAGAAAGATCCTTTTATCCTACCAGAAGAGGGGATTAATCTTGAAGAATTAGAGCTAAGTTTTGTTAGACAGGCATTAGAGAGATCTAGGGGAAATCAAACTCATGCAGCTAAGCTTCTTGGAATGTCCAGACATGCTCTTATATATAGAATGGATAAATATAATTTAAAATAATTCAAATCAATTGTGGGAAATTGCCCAAGTACATGTAAAATATTCTACAGTTTTATCGGAATCAATGATAATTAAGTCAAAATGGATTATAACCTTGGCTTTTCCATACAGTTAATTTGGCATATAACTTGCATTATATATTAGTGAAAGAAAAATTCGTTAGGAGGAGAATAAATTGAAAAGTGCGTCAGAACTGAATAATCCTTGGGTTAAATTAATTTTAGTTTCTTTGGGAGGTATCATAATAAGCCTAGCACTCCTTTGGACGTTGCAACAAGTTATTGTTTACAATAACCCAGGCGGTATGAATGGCGGGGAAATGCAGCAAAATATGAATATGCAGAAGCAAACAGACAATAACGGAATGGGAAGCATGCATTAATCACAAGGGAAAATTAAGGAGGCTATGATAATGTTAGGTGGTCTTGGAGTAGGAATTACATTGGTATTAACTTTTTTAATTAAGTTCTTTTTTGTAGTATTTATCATTGGCTTATTGGGGGGCATACTTGTAGAAGCAAAAAATATTTTTACTCCTGAAGATATAGCCGCTTTTAAAGCTCCATTCAAAAGTAAAAAGGAAAAGATAGTCCAAGTACAAGAAAAAGAAGCTATACAATAAATAAAGAGTCAATGGAAAAGGGAGATACTTTCTAAAAAGGGAGTATCTCCTTTTCAGTTTACTAAAAACTTTTTAATTTCTTCATTGTTTCTTGAAAATTTTAGATTATATTATAAATGATAGGATATATAACGACTTTACAAAACAGGGGTAGATTAATGAAATTAAAAATAAATAGTATATCTTTGAAACTGGGCTTGTTGTTTAGTTTTGTTTTCCTAATTTTGACGTTCATTTTAGAAGTGGTTTTATATGCCGTATTTACGCACATATTTGTAGATTATGTAACCCAGGACCTGCTGGCAAGAGGAACAAATCATGCCAAAATTCTAGAGGCGAACTTTACACAAGATACTATCAACCACGTTGTTACAATGGAAAAGGGAGCAAGAACGTCAGTTTTAATAACAGACTCTTCTGGTGAAATTATTGCTTATTCGGAACAGCCAGATCAGGATATGATAAGTCATGTTATAAAGAGTGGGAATGAAAATATTAATAAAATTTTAGTAAAGGACTGGAAGGAACATGATTACCTTATCGCAGTTTCATCAATAGGCAATGGAAATGGCTATCTGTACATGTATTATCCAGCAAACATTATAAGAGAAATAGTTGTTATTCTAAAAGTCCTAATTATGCTGACCTTTATTGGAACGATTTTTTTCTCCCTTGGTTTAAATGGTATTCTTTCTCAAAGGATAACAAGGCCTTTATTGGCCATGAAAGATGCAACTAAAAGAATAACAAAGGGAGAGTATAAACAACTAATAGTGACAAAAGGAAATGATGAATTAGCTCAACTAGGTCAAGCCATCCAAAAACTTGGGGAGCAGCTTCAAGAATATGAGGATACAAGAAACGATTTCTTAGCAGCTGTGTCCCATGAACTTCGTACTCCGTTAACGTATATTAAAGGATACAGTGATATTCTAACTAAAGGAAAATATAAAAATGATAAAGAACTGGCTGATTATACTGCCATTATAAACAAGGAAGCAAACAGGCTAACCTTCCTCTTAAACGATTTATTTGAAATGAGTAAGCTTCAAGTAGGAAAATTTCAGCTAACGATGGAGCGGGCAGACATCAATTCAATTATTAATAAAGTGATCATGAACTTTACTCCCGCTGCTGTTGAAAAGGGTCTTCTGCTAAGAAAGCATCTAGATAGTAATATACCTAAAATTAGTATGGATGCACAAAGGATGGAACAAGTATTTTATAACCTTATTGAAAATGCCCTTAAATATACAGAAAAGGGCGAAATAACCGTAAAGTCATATCAACAGGAAGAAAGAATTGTAATTGAAATTAAGGATACAGGTATCGGCATTCCTAAACAAGATATTCCAAAGGTTTGGGAAAGGTTTTACCGAGTAGATAAATCGAGAACTCGAAAGACAGGCGGAACTGGCCTTGGTTTATATGTAGTAAAACAGATAGTCGAAGCTCATGGCGGCAAAATCTACGTTAATAGTACTGACGAAAAAGGATCTACCTTCAGTATTTATTTAAACAGCTGAATTATTTTTTGAGGAGGAATAGATAAATGGCAGAAATTTTAATTGTCGATGATGAAATAGAAATGCGGAAATTAATTCGTATCTATCTTCAAGATCAGTATTTTGTTGAGGAAGCAGAGAATGGTGAAGAGGCTTATAAATTGGTTCAAAAGCGTGAATTTGATTTAATCGTTCTAGACGTTATGATGCCAAAAATGGATGGATGGGAGACTCTTGAAAAAATAAGGGAGGTTTCCGATGTACCAATCATTATGTTAACAGCAAAAGGAGCTGTTCAAGATAAGGTAATGGGTTTATCTGCAGGAGCAGATGACTATATGGTAAAACCTTTTGATGGAGCGGAACTAGATGTAAGAGTTCAAGCTCTTTTACGCAGAGCCCATATTAAAAGCCAAGAAGAAGAAATAATAAGACTTAAAGGAATTATAATTGATATACGTGCCCGTGTTGTCAAGTATCAAGGGAAGGACATCACCCTAACTCAAACTGAATTTGATATCCTTACTTCACTTGTTAACAATAGGGGGAAAGTATTGACCAGAGAGCAACTTGTTGAAGTAGTATGGGGACTGGAATTTCAAGGAGAGGATCGTACAGTGGATTCGCATATTAAAAACCTTCGTGAGAAGTTAAAGGATTCTGGAATCGAAAAAACATTTATTCAAACTGTATGGGGTGTAGGATATAAAGTGGAATAAGGTGAGAATATGAGACAATTTTGGCCAAAGATCCTTCCAATTTTTTTTATTCTTCTAGGTATTGGTCTTATCCTATTTGTTGTAAGGATGGTCTGGTTTCCTCCAAGTTCAATGGGGATGATGATGGGGAAAGATATGATGATGCACCATGTTATTTTTATGTTTATTCCACTATTGTTGTTTTCTATTATCTTTACCCTGATTTTCACTATTTGGTCGTTAAAACACAAAAGTAAATAATTGATGAAATCATTTTATTCTCCATATTATTTCCACACTTCGTTTGTAAACTAGAGTTATATCAAAGGAGTGATAACTATGGAATGGTTTCAATTTTTATTAGTGTTGATCTGCCCATTAATGATGATTATTTGTATGAAGGGTCACATGGGTGGTCAAAAGGGTCATCGGCAATATCATGAATCTAATGGGAGTAATGACCTGGGTGCAAAAGTAATCAAACTTCAGGAAGAGAATACTAAACTTCGAAAAGAAATTTCTGATCTTGCCTTATTAATAAAAAAACAATCCTAGTATTGTAAAAAAGGGCTGCTTCCTATTTGGTCGCAGCCCTTTATTTTTTCTACTTACCTCCATGATGTGTACAAAAAACAATTTAACTTCACGTTTTCTCCAAAGAAACTCAATAGTTTCTTCATATATTAAGGCTAAAGTTTTAAGTATAGAACATATTCATTTAATTTTAAATTAAGAAATGGTAGGTGTTTTTTATGAGTAAATATTTAATTGTTTTAATTATTTTTGGTCTAGGTATAGCAGGCTATTTAGGAGGTGTCTACTTTACCAGTAAAGCTATGAATAATATTGGAACTGTTGCTGAGCAAGTGAATGTTTCTGAAACAAAAAAGACACGAGAAGATGTAACTGGTCAAAAGAATTCATTAACCATTTCCAATTCGCAGGGAGCTGTAGTAATAAGTGCGACTTTGTTACCGAAAGCTAGTAATGAATTAGTGTTTGAAATTGTTATGAACACCCATTCGACAGACTTGAACCAATATGATTTGTCAAAAATAGCACAGCTGTATTTTGGAACCACAGTTACTACATTAGGAGATTTTACTTGGGAAACTATGAATGATGACACACATCATAAGAAAGGATACCTTAAGTGGGTTGGTCCAATCCCAGAAGATCTTTCTCTCATAAAATTGGAACTTCAAAATATTGCTGAAATTCCTTCGCGAAGTTTTTCTTGGGATCAAAAAGAGTATTTAAATCAAATAGTAGCGAAATAGGAGGAATTAATGTTAAAAAGGCATATACTACATTCAGCGTTTTTATGTTAGCCGCTCTTATCATATGGTTCCTAAATAATAGTGAAGAAGGAATGTATGCATTTATCCCTAATGCCGATGATGGAAGCATATCCATAATCAATACTGATACAGACGAATTGATCAAAAATATTAAGGTTCAAAGTAAATTATCTGATGGAATTGCATCAAGCCGTGATGGTAAATGGATTTATGCTGGAAACTACTCAAAAGGGGAATTATTAATCATAAATGTTAAAACCGGTAAAATTAAGAAAAAAGTTCAAACAGGTAAGAACCTTCATGGAATTGATATGACCCCAGACGGAAAGTACCTTTACCTAGCCAGTGGAGATTTAAAGGAAGGTGAGGAATATAACTACATTAGTATATTTGATACCGGTAAAAATAAAATTATTAATTCTATCCGTACAAATTCTAAGAGCCCGTCACATATTGATTTTAGCCATGACGGCAGCCTCGCTTATGCAGCAAATATAATGTCCAATGAAATTTCTCTTATAGACACAAAAAAAATGGAGATCATTGCAACGATTCCAGTTGGGACTATACCAAACGAAGTAGAGGCATCAAAGGACGATAAATTTTTGTATGTAGCCAATGTGGCAGATGGTACGATTTCCATTATTGATATCCTTAAACAGGAAGAGATTAAGACCATTAAAGCTGGAGAGGGAACACATGGATTAGCTTTATCTCCAAATGGAAAATTCCTCTATGCAGCCAACCGTAACACCAATGATTTGGTGAAGCTGGATTTAAAGGATAATAGAATACTAGAAAAAGTAGTTACAGGAAAGACAGCGAATCATGTTTCTTTTGTACCAAATTCTAAAAAGTTATATGTAACGAATAAAGACTCGAATGACTTAGCCATAGTGAATGCAGATACACTCGAAGTAATCAAAAAAGTTCCATTAGGTAAAACACCTCACGAAATAAGTTTTAGTGTTGCTGTAAAGTAACAGGTTTAAGATCTGTTTGAGGAAAGAGGGAGGTAAGATGAAATTTAAGGTAGATATTGTAGAGTAGCAAATCCTCAAACTAAAAATGACCCAAGAACTTTCACAAGCAATTCAGCTATTACAATATTCATCGAATGAATTACTTGAATTTCTTCTATGTTCAAATATGAAAAAGCCCATTACGTTATCCCAGATGTCATTATTGATAAACATGGGGATGAATTTGTAGTTAGAATAATGGACGATTTACTATCGAATATTAAATTTAACCATAATTACTTTAATAAAGTATCATCCTACCAAGAAAAAGATGCAAACCAATACCTTCAGGAAAAAAAGCAGGATTATTATTGGATTATTAGAAGCTTAAATCAAAGACAGCAAACCAT
>JBFNEZ010000183.1:0-7686 GCA_040797825.1 Thermotaleaceae bacterium
TGGTAACTCATTTTTCCATTTGTCAATCCTTTTCTTGACATCTTTGATTTCAATTTAGGTTCAATTAGTTTTTTTACATTAGGAAGCTCTGTCGCTAAGACAAGGGCAACCGATGATTCAATAATATTTTCATCTAACGTCCAAAATTCTTCGGTTACTCGCGCGCTTTCAACTATTTTTATAAACTCCGCAGTACTGATAAATTTCGTGTAAGAATCATCTTTGAGTTCATATTCACATGTTTTTCCCCCAGCTGACCAAGTAGCTACATGTAATGCCAAAAATCTAATAGCATTAAGTTCATTGGTTATTGCAGATTTTATATACTCTGAATATGTTTTTTCCTCTATAAACTCCCAAAGAAAAGAAACTCTTCGCAGTTCTTTCCAATCGAATAAATTCGTAATTGCTACAAAACTTTTTGTCCTTTCTAAAAATATTGCTTCAAGCTTATACAATTTATCTAGACTAATAAGTTTGGGTTCTTGCGAACTAGATGTTTCAGCAATTCTTCCATGAGTTAGCTCAATTATATGTAAAAGATGTAATAAAAACTGAAATGATAAAAAGTCCGTGTTTGAAAGCATATTAGCAATAATATTGAAGCGAATGTTTTCATCACTAATTCTAAAGAGTAAATCCGAAATCGTATAAACACTAATTGTTGTTGAATCTACACCTATCAACGGCATTTCTTTCTCTGCAATTCTTCCACTTTGAAATACTAACACACTCAAAATAAGCTCTATTCTTTCTTCAGGAATCCTTGACAAATTATACTTAATTTCCTTTAAATAAACATCAAACAGGTTGCGTTCATTAAGCACATCAATATATGAGCGCAACTCATCTTCTTTCATGCGCAATAAAGAATCATCAATTTCGTTTCTGCTGATTTTTATATTGTCTAAAGAAAGTGAAAAATACAAATCAAATTTACTCTCAGAAGCTATTCTCATTGCCTGATGAATTTCAGAGGGTGTTTGAGAACCACTTGAAAATGAAATTCTATTAGAAAACATAGGAAATAAACTAGCAACAGCCTTTAGCATAACTTGGGGATTTTCCGGATAAATTTCTTGAAAACCTTGTAACGTTTCCTCCTCTCGTTTTCTTACATCATTTAGAGAAATACCTCCACCATTATAACCCCCAACAAGAGAAAATTTATTATCCCTAATCCACTCGAAAATCGAAGAAGCAAATACCCGCAAGGCACATATCCCAGCCATATCAATAAAATCTACTTCTTCCTTTACTGTCGAATACATAAATGCTAAAGCATTACAAAATCTATTAATATCACGCAATGTGTTTATAAATGGACTGATACAAGAATTAAAAACGTTTGACCAACGTGCTGAATCAAATTCCATGCCGCCATGAACTTCAACTAAATCATCGAGCTTTTCAAATAGAATACTATGAAGCCTTTTAGTACTTAATGGTGGCACATCAAACGGGACCTGAATTATTTTTTCCAGATATTCCTCTCCATCACAATGTTGGACATCGCTCAATGCGCGTACCACAATATCTTTATCAAATGAAAGTAAATATGTTATATTTGGAAAACCAGCAACAGCATTTACCAATTGAAAAATAAGTTGAATTTGTTCATTCGAAAGTCTGTCAATATCATCAATTACTACTAAAATTCTAGTATCTAACTCTCTTAACGCTTGTTCTACTTCGTTTTTTCTATAAGAAACATCATTTAGTTTTGACTCCGCCTTATCCTTCATTGACTTACCTAGCATTGCAGACAGCTTAGGCAATAGTTTTAAGTATGGTCCTACTACTGGTATATACTCTGAATACTCTAAAGCGGACGAATATTTTTCAATTGCAGACCCTACATTTTGCATTTTCTGCTCTTTATCATTAAACTTCAAAGAATTCGAGAGAGTTAGAAAAAATTGATTTATCAGTTGATTAGTATCAGTAAAGTTCCAAGGATTAAATTGTACAATAATTACTTTTTCGTTATTATCTACTACTTCGGATGATTGTCTGATTTCTTCAACCGTCATATTTAGGACGGAGGTCTTTCCACAACCCCATCTTCCTTGCAGTGAGATTGCATAATTATCTTTTGTTTTAAATTGCATTATTGCATTTGCGAGTTGTTTAGCAAATGAACTCCGTCCAAGCTTGTCTTCACTTATTTTATTTATTGGCTTATCTGTATTAAACATACTATTTTCTCCTATTTACACAGCTATAGCAAAGCTATTTATTAGTTCGTCCGTTACATTCAACGTTCCTAAATTACCAATCCACTTCATCTAAAGTCGAAAAGCTTTGCAACCGGAATGACCATAGTATTTGCGCTCCTAAAAACTCATTAAGCGATTTGGCGCAGTTGTTACTCTCTATCCGTTATATGTGCTCAATTTTTCTTGTATTATTCTTTGAACTTCCTGTTATTACTATAATGCACACTTAGTTTTTATCTCCTTCACCTTGCAGTTTCATTTCCATTTCTTCCAGTGCCGTAATATAATCCTTTTCCGCCTTAGAAATATCCTCTAAATGCAAAGCCTTATATTTCTTATACTCGTCCTTTGCTTTAAGTTCAGCAGTCTTAGCACTAATTTTTCCCGCATGAGTAAGAATTTCATGCTTGGACAATTTTAGAAATCCATCTAATGTTTCAATCCAATCTGACATATACATCGGGATTCTTCTTCTCGCCTGCATCTCAGCAAATTCAAGATAAGCAGACACAACACTGTTCAAAGCAGCTAACTCATCTGCTGTACAATAATTTTTTGCTACTAGCGCATCTGCTTGTGTAGGTTGCTCTCCCTTGAAACTGAGCATCCCTATATGAGGTTTATCTGCATTTGCTGTGTAATAAATCTTTTCTGCAGCAGTTTGTCCATGTGCAGCCCAATGCATTTTGTTTTGCACTGTTTTAAAAAACAACATTGAAGATTCCATTCTTGGATCATAGTCAACGCTTGTCGCGTAGATATCAAGAACTTTCCTCCAGAATACTTTTTCTGATGAACGAATATCACGAATTCGCTCCAGCAGTTCATCAAAATAAATTCCTCCGCCATTATTTTTTAGAAGGTCATCATTCATGGCAAATCCTTTTTTCATATATTCTTTTAAAATATTACTAGCCCAAATTCTAAATTGTGTACCTCGTAAAGATTTTACACGATAGCCCACAGAAATAATTACATCTAAATTATAATAGTCAACTTGATAATCTTTTCCGTCAGAAGCAGTGTAGGCAAATTTTGCCCACACTGAACTTTTTTCAAGTTCACCTTCTTTAAAAATATTTCTTATATGTTTACCAATCACACTTCTATCTCGCTGGAATAATTCAGCCATTTGGTCAATAGATAGCCAAACGGTATCATTGTCAAAAGTAGTTTCTATTTTTGTCAATCCATCTTCGGTCTGGTACATTATAATTTCAGAGTTCATATTCATACTCCTTGCACACTTTTCTTTTATTATACTCGTTTCATCAAAATATTCCCAGTATTATACAAAAAAGAGGCTAAGTTTACATGCCATTTTATTGACTCAGACTTAGCCTCTAATATTATGATATTTTATTAAAACTTCTTATTTTTCCCCAGCTTTTTCAACAATCTTGCCCACTGGAATTTTCCCTTCACCTTCGCCAAACTCCACATTTACGTTAATATGTGTGTCTGCTTTTTTGTGGGAAAGAAGTACAACCGTCTCCACATGTGCTTGGCTACTCAAGATGGTGATTAGTAACTCACCGGTATTGTCCATTGTATCGATGTTCTCTTTTTCAAATAGAATTCGGATTTGCCTTTCTTTTAACTCGCGGATAATCCTTAAGCAGTCTACCGTATTCCTAGCAAACCGACTTATTGATTTTGTTAGAATCAGATCAATCTTGCCAGCATAACAGTCCTCAATCATATCATTGAAACTATCACGAAATTTCGTACCGGTGGCTGCCTTACCTTCATCAGCATAGATGCCGGCACAGTTCCAACTTTTGTTCATTCCGATCTTTTTTGTGTAATAAGCTATTTGAGCTTCATAGCTGTTTTCCTGCTGTTCAAATCTTGTACTGACCCTGCAGTATGCTGCTACATTTAAGATCTTGTGTTCAATCCTAATATGTGAGTCATACTTAGGATCTGGCGGGATTATTGTAATGTCCTTTTGCTGCACTTTCATTCTCTCCTTTATAAATGTGATTTTGACTTTTCCATTATACAAAATCACATCCATAGTCAGAAAGTCTAAAGAATTTGCAACTAAGCATATCCTTAAAATGATTCATCAATCAATTCAAAGATATGCTTGCTTTTGCCCAAAAGATCATCTTCCTTTTCAATCAGCGGATCTATCCAATCTGCTTTTGACCGAGCCCAATCAAGCCACGTGATAAGCCTCTTCTTTTTTTCAATATCCTCCACATTGTTTATTTCTTTCTCCATGCGATCGGCAAAACTTCGGATTTTTTCAGCCTTATCCCAATCCATTACGGCTTGTTCAAGAAGCTTCATTTCTTCTAATTGGCCCTTTCTCATTTTTTCAAGACGCCATTTTCGCTCTTGTTCCGCCCATTCTCTTTTTTGCTCTCTATCTTTCATTTCATCAATAGCTAGATGCTTGTTTACTAAGATAAACATCTCACAAATTACTGTTCCAACTTGATTTTCAAGCGGCTCATTATCATGATCTTTATAAGTCATATTACTTTGTCCACTATCAGTAAACCAACTTTTAGCTGACATTGATAATACGATGTTATTCTGAGAATCTGCGATGTCGCTGCTTTTGCTCTTTTTTATTGGCTCTTCTTTAAATTCAAAATAGAACACTGAATGTATGATTGAAAAATAGGCTTTATCTTTGCCCGATTCAATGCTTACATGAACATGCCCTTCCATTTCATCTAGAGCTTTTATCATTGCATCCAGAATTCTATAAACTCTATTTACATTAGTTTCAGAAACATATATTGGGACGATAGGTTTATTATCTCTATATTTGCTTTTCACACTCGCGTAATAACTTGGGCTTATATTCGACCGGCTTAACACCTTGTCTCGCTTCCGTCTATAGATAACTTCTTCCTTATGGTCTTCAATTAAATGATGCGGAGCTCTAAGTTGTCCCCTTACCTGTATATTTGAGCAAATCTCTTTTATTAATACTTTTGTTTCTTCCCTGAAAAGGTGAAATTCCTCATCAATATTCAGTTCATCGTCAGACATTTGATTAACATCGGTTCTCACTTTTACCGCATAATTGCGAATATGTTTTCTTAGTTCTCCTGTTACTTTTGGCAATGCAGGTTTAGGTATCTTTTGACCAGAATTTATTTTTGCCCAATAACCACTAGGGGGAAGTGGAATTCCAAGTCTCTTGCAATGCTTTCGTAAACCGTTATCTGATATCCCATACCTCTTGGCTACTGTAATAACAGGATCGGTCCATATTTCGTCGTATAAAGCTTCTCGTTCATCTTGATTTACAAACTTGAAATCCACAGAATTCACCCCCATCTAAACCCTATATGTTTTTAAGTTGCTCAAAGCATTGAGCAAGGACTTGTGACTCTTCCCATCTAACCGATCGAATCTGGTCATCAATAAAAGAAAAGAGCTTCTCTGGATATTGAATAGCCCATGTTACGCCTAAACAAGCTTTAAGCTTTAATCGGTTTTTTGATAAATATTTAGCTGCAAGTGGTCGAATCTCATCTACGTATGAAATACTTCTTTTTACAATAGCTTCGTCCTCTCCATTTTCTGAAATCGCTTCTAATAGCAAAGTTTCCAATGCACCTTCTTTATCTGATGGGATTATCACCAACAGAAAATCAACGAAGGATTCTTGCTTATAGCTATTTTCGTAAGAATTTGTCATCCATTTCCCATTCTCAATTTGTGTAATTATTGGTCCGAGCGATGCCTGAAATGAATCAATAATAGATTTCTCAGCATGGTCATCGTGATCCGTAACTATTGCAATTTTCGAAAATGCGTTTGTGTCAATTATTGCCGACTGTATTTTCTCTCTGAAGAAGCTTCCGAAATTATCCTTTCCACCTACACCACAGATTAAAAGACTTTCGCTTTCTCTTCGATACCAATAAGCTGACTCACCTCTAGTTTCATCAGCTCTAATATCGAGTCCTTTGGGGGCATTCCGATGTGTCCAACCACAAGTTTTCTCTAGATAATAGCTCAATAAAATTGCATCTGTTTTTCCTTCACATAAGATTAACTTGTTCATAGACGTACCTCAAAACCGAACTGCTCACGGTTTGCATAAACATGCCTTCCACTTAATACTCGAGAATACGTTCTACGCTCATTGCTATTTTTCTTAAAAGTCAGGACACTAATGTCATCCTTTTGATCCTGATGGTCATAGTCTTGAGTCGCAAGTAATCCATCTATCGCTTCAATGCTATGTGTTGTGATAAAAACCTGCACATCAAATTGCAAAGAAGCCTTTACTAAAAATCTAAAGATATCATCATAATATTTTGAATGGATTGCGGTTTCCACCTCATCGATTAGCAACACCCCACCGGCAGCTTGCGCTATAGCATTCGCCAGGGATAATACTTTTTTTATTCCATCACCGTAAGTTGATAGAGGCATGTTGCCCAGCTTTGCATGCTTAATGTACTCCGTCGAGCGGCTATTGTCCTCATTCTTTAATATCACAAGATCGACTATTTCCGAATCAAATAGTTGCAAGATCCGCAGACATATTTCTTTGTATGTGTCATTTCGTATTATGCGATCGAATACAAAACCTCTAACATGATCTGTTGGAGATAGGTATACCATATTTATAAAATTATTCTTCTTGATCTCTCTTCCAGAAGTAGTCGCATAGGCATCAATTTCAACAGGCATTCTATCACGCATACCATCGACTTCATATATAAGCTCTCCGTTAAAAGAATCTACTTCAATCATTTCAGAATCCATATCACGCATCATCCGATTACGTTTTGCCGGATATAGCTTCTTTAAGACATCCTCGGGATCCATCATTATCTTTTTCTGTTCACCATGCACCTTATATGCTATGTTTTTACCTCTGCACTTTGCATTCAGTGCTACTTCCAACCTAGCAATATCTCTCGGGAACAGATTAATAAAGCTTTCATATACAGGTGTCCCACTAAAGAAAGTATTAGTATCTCGCATGCGAACAATACGTAGTATATTAGTAAAATCATTTGGATTACGCAATAACAACATAGCCTCCAACACACTGGTTTTTCCACTGTTATTATCTCCTGCTATGATGTTGATATGATTCAGATTATCGATAGTAAGACTATGAATCCCTCTAAAATGTACAATATCTATATTTTCAATATGATTCGCCATTACAACACCTCCTCACGGTCGGCAAATTCTATTACTAAACGTTTCCCAAGCCCGTCAGCAATTCTCTTTAATACTGGTATACTCGGTTTATAACTTCCATTTTCAATCTTGCTAATATTGGCCTGAGAAACCCCTGATTTCTCAGCCAATTGCTTCTGAGTAATACCGAGTTGATTTCGAGTATTAGTAATCAGATCACATAATTCTGCTTCAATATCATAGTCCGTAAAATTTGGTTTATCATCAGCTTTTACTAATTGAACTTCCTTCAGTGCTTTATCTAAATATGATTGTAAGTCGTCCATTCTAGACC
>JBFNEZ010000184.1:0-7649 GCA_040797825.1 Thermotaleaceae bacterium
CCTCTAACTTCCTACTAATGCATGCCATGGGACCAAACGTAGCTGGTGTTATCGGCTCCGCCATTGCAGCTGGGGTTTTACTATCCATATTCGGTTAAAAGGCTAAGGCCTTTCAATACATTCATTTATGAACCAAAAAGTAAAATGGGTCCTATTTCTTATAGGGCCCATTTTACTTTTTGGTTTTTATTTCTCAAAGATGTGGTACAATAGTCATTAGAACAATGGACATCTTAGAATGGGAGTAGAGGATGTGTTGAGATGAAAAAAGAAATATTAGGAGCGCTAAAAACTGATAAAGGAAAATTTGTTTCAGGAGAAGAATTAAGTACTAAAATTGGTGTTACTAGGACTGCTGTTTGGAAGCATGTTAAACAGTTAAAAGAAGAAGGATATGAAATAGAATCCGTATCCCGAAAGGGATATCGTTTGATTCAAGAGCCCGATACACTAGATCCCAATGAACTGCAAATGGATATAAAAACCAAATATATGGGCAGTAAAATACTTTATTTTCAAAACGTTGATTCTACAAACAATGCTGCAAAAAAGGCGGCAGGAGAAGGAGCGCCTGAAGGGACTATCATTATTGCCGAAGAACAAACTGGAGGCAGGGGGAGATTGGGAAGACATTGGACATCCCCAAGGGGTACAGGCATCTGGATGTCTATCATTCTTCGGCCAGAATTAGAACCCACAGAAGCCGCTAAGATTACGCAACTAACAGCGGCGGCTGTAGCCGTTGGTCTCAGGAAGGCCACTGGTTGTAAAGCAGGGATTAAATGGCCCAATGATATCATCATCAACAAAAAGAAGGTATGTGGCATTTTAACTGAAATGAGCGCAGAGTTAAACTCTATTAATTACATTGTTGTAGGCATTGGAGTGAATGTAAATGTGGATATGGAGGAATTTCCAGAGGATGTACGGGCAATAGCTACATCTATTAAAGAGAACCTAGGACATAGCGTATATCGGAAAGTTATTGTTCTAGAGATATTACGAGCCTTTGAAGAATTGTATTCTGATTTTATTACAACAAAAAATATAAATCAAAGCGTCGATATATGTAAAAAATATTCTGTAACCCTAGGAAATAAGGTGCGAATCATCAGTAAGGATAAGACTATTTTTGCAGAAGCCTTAGATTTAACCGAGGATGGAGAGTTACTTATAAAAAATGAAAAGGGAGATATAGAGAAAGTGATTTCAGGAGAGGTATCTGTGCGAGGGTTATCTGATTACATTTAGCAAGACTAAGGACAAAAGAATAGGGTATTTTAGATTCGGGAATACTTTTATAGAAGAATAAAACAAAAATATAGGTCTAAAATATAAAAAAATAGTTTGTCAGCTTTATATTATACTTGCAAAGTCAAGGTACAAATGGTACGATATCTAAGGGAAGTAGCCAGCATCAAAAATTGAGCTGGACTTATGTTATTATAAAAATTTGATAGTCAATGTAACATAGTTGTCCGGTATCCTATGTGGAACTGGAACGGAGGTGAAAACATGGAAAGAATCTCAAATCACGGATGGTCTTTGTCCCTAAGACAAATCACCATAGCCGGCTTATTGGGGGCCGTAGCTATTGCTTTGAGCATGACACCCCTTGGGTACATTCCAATCCCTTGGCTTGCAAATGTAAATGCAACTACCATGCATATTCCTGTTATTATTGCATCCATTGTATCTGGGCCTTTGGTAGGAACGATTGTAGGAGCGATTTTTGGTATATCTAGCTTCTTAAGAGCGAACACACCTTTTTTTGCCAATCCTATTATCGCCATACTACCAAGATTAATGATTGGATTTACATCTTATTATGCCTATAAATGGACAAAAAGCTCAATAGCTGCAGCTATTGTAGGAACATTAACCAATACAGTTGGTGTACTTGCCCTTATTTTTGCATTCGGATATTTGCCATTAAATGTAGTGTTAGGGATTGCGGGTATTAATGGAACTGCAGAAGTGATCATATCTTCACTAATAGTTGTAGCAGTGGTAAAATCTCTTAAAAAAATGATGCGCTAAAAATCTTTAAAATATACAAGAAAAATTTTTCAATGTAATCAAAGTGAGGTTGAAGGAAGCTATGTTGTTAGCATTTGACGTTGGGAACACCAATATTGTATTGGGTGTTTACAAAGGCACTGAGTTAATCAATTCATGGCGGTTTTCTACTGATAAAAGCAAAACATCTGATGAATATGGGATGTTAATATATCAGTTATTCCAATATGAAGGTCTAAATATGGAAGAAGTAGATGACGTTATTATATCCTCTGTAGTACCTCCTTTGATGTACTCTTTACAGCATATGGCAATGTCTTACTTTCAAAAACAAGCAATGGTTGTAGGCCCTGGTATCAAAACAGGTATGAATATCAAATATGATAATCCTAAACAGGTAGGTGCAGATCGTATTGTTAATGCAGTGGCTGCATATGAAACCTATGGTGGGCCTTTGATTATTGTAGATTTTGGTACAGCTACTACCTTCTGTGCTATTTCCGAAAAGGGTGAATATCTTGGCGGCACCATTTCCCCTGGAATAAAAATATCTAGCGAAGCCCTATTTCAACACGCAGCAAAGCTACCGCGGGTTGAATTGGTAAAGCCAGGAAATGTGATTTGTAAAAATACCGTCAGCAGTATGCAATCGGGCATTGTTTATGGCTATATTGGACTGGTAGATTATATTGTACGGAGAATGAAAAAAGAGTTAAGAGATCATCCCAATACCAAAGTAATTGCTACGGGAGGATTATCTACGCTTATTGCTTCTGAATCCGATACGATTGACGAGGTAAACAAAATGTTAACCCTTGAAGGATTAAGAATTATTTACAAGAGAAATAGGGAATAATCTATGGCCAGGAGAAATCCTGGCTATTTTTGTATAGAAAATGGGTATGCTATCAGAATAAGGGGTTGATGACATGAAAATTGGCCAAGTGAAATTACAAAACAAACTATCCTTGGGCCCTATGGCAGGGGTAACTGATTTAACTTTTCGATTACTTTGTAAAGAAAAAGATTGTGGACTCGTTTATACGGAGATGGTTAGTGCTAAAGGGATCTGTTACGGCGATAAAAATACTCAAGCCCTATTGAAGATTGATGAAAAGGAAAGGCCTCTAAGCTTACAGATATTTGGTTCAGAGCCAGAATTCATGGCAAAAGCAGCCGATAAATTGAACAAACTTAATCATGACATATTAGATATTAATATGGGTTGTCCTACACCTAAAATTGTAAAAAATGGAGATGGCTCTGCTTTAATGAAAGAGCCTTTATTAGTTGGAAAAATTGTAAGAGCAGTAGTTGGTGCCACAGATCGTCCTGTAACTGTAAAAATCAGAAAGGGATGGGATGAAAATCATATAAATGCGGTGGAAATAGCTAAAATAGCTGAAGAAAATGGGGCCCAGGCTATCGCAGTTCACGGAAGGACAAGAGAACAGTTTTATAGCGGAAAGGCTGATTGGAGTATTATTAGAAAAGTAAAAGAAGCTGTGCGTATTCCTGTAATCGGTAATGGAGATGTTTTTGAGTTGGAAGATGGGCTTAGAATGCTAGAGGAAACAAAATGTGATGGTATCATGATCGGTAGAGGTGCTCAAGGGAACCCCTGGATTTTTGAAAGAATTGTACATTACCTAAAAACAGGGAATAGATTGGCCCTTCCTACACCCCAAGAGAAGGTAGATATGGCATTGAGGCATATGGAGCGGGTAATTGATTATAAGGGAGAATATATTGGAATAAGAGAAATGCGTAAGCATATTGCATGGTACTTAAAAGGGATTCGCAACTCCGCACAGATTCGTGGGAGCATTAATCAAGTCAACAGCAAGAAAGAGATGAAAGACTTACTGTTAAATTTACTAGAGAGCTTAAAATAAAGTTTAATATTCTCAGTGATTGGACACAATTTTCTTAAGGCAGCAATCTTAAGAGAAGGGTGAGTATATGAAATACATTGTTAGTGTTAGTATCGGATCTTCGGCTAGAGATCATCGGGCAGAGATGAAAATACTAGGAGAGAAATATATAGTAGAAAGAATTGGAACCGATGGAGATATGCAGAAAGCTCTAACTATTTTGAAGGAACTTGATGGAAAGGCAGATGCCTTCGGAATGGGTGGGATTGATTTATATGTATACGTGGGAAATAGAAGGTATACCATTCGAGATGCATTGCCTTTAAAGAATGCACCAAAGAAAACGCCGATTGTAGATGGATCTGGATTAAAAAACACATTAGAAAGAAGCGTTATTCATTATTTAGATAAAAAAAATCTGGTAGATTTTAAAGATAAAGCTGTCCTACTGGTGTCAGCAGCTGATCGATTTGGTATGGCCCAGGCATTAGAAAGTGTAGGAAGTCAATTAATCTGTGGAGATTTAATTTTTACTTTAGGGCTACCTTATCCCATTAGATCCCTAAAAAAATTCTATAGGATCGCTAATATGATAGCACCCTTGGCTGTAAAGATGCCTTTTCATCTATTATATCCTACTGGAAAAGAACAAGAGAAAAACGTCTCTTACAAATATGAAAGATTTTATCAGCAAACAGATATTATTGCAGGAGATTTTCACTATATCCATCGCTTTATGCCAATGAGCTTATCGGGAAAAACCATCATTACCAATACGGTCACTCAAAGGGATATACAAGAGCTGGGGGAACGAGGTGTTTTGAAATTAATTACCACAACTCCAGAACTGATGGGGAGATCCTTTGGAACCAATGTTATCGAAGCCATACTCCTTACTTGTATTGGAAAGCCTATGGAAGAGATCACTGAAAGGGATTATGAAAAGATGAGCCAGCGTATTGGACTGAGGCCAAGAATTATAACATATCCCAAAGGATATTCCCATTTCAGTGGATAGCGTACTGCCGAGCAAAATATCTGTCATATAGCTTGACAAGGTATTCTAACTCCATTATAATTATTCGCATATAATACGAAATCATAAAAAGCACTGGGCTCTCAGTGCTTCTTATACTAATCGTGGACAAATTGACATGGGCTTATTAAGAATAAATAAGTACTTGCTACATATACTTATTATCGAACATTTATAAATACTCAGAAAAGGAGAGGGAATAGATGACTGACAAGGAGGTACTATTGACCCCACAAGGCCTCAAAAGGATTGAGGACGAACTGGAGACATTAAAAACCGTAAAGAGAAAAGAAGTAGCAGAAAGGATTAAGCAAGCGATTGCCTTCGGTGACATCAGCGAAAACTCAGAATATGATGAAGCAAAAAATGAACAGGCTCAATTGGAAGAAAGAATTGCTAAATTAGAAATGATGCTTAGAAAAGCAAAAATTATAGATGAAGATGATATTTCTATAGATACAGTAGGAATCGGTGCTACCGTACGTGTTAAGGATATTGAATTTGACGAAGAAGTTGAATATACGATCGTAGGTTCTGCAGAGGCGGATCCCTATGAAATGAAAATATCAAATGAGTCTCCCGTTGGAAGAGCTCTATTAGGAAAAAAGGTAGGAGATGTTGTTGAGGTCCAAATACCAGATGGAGTAACAGAATATAAGGTTTTAGAAATTAAAAGATAGCCAGAGGGGGAACAAAAGATGAGCGAAGAATTGAGTCTTAGTGAAGTACTAAGAGTCAGAAGAGAAAAGTTGAAAAAACTACAGGAAATGGGGAGAGACCCCTTTAAAGTTGAAAAATATGTAGCTACTGCTTTTAGTCAAGATATAAAAGGTGACTTTGAGGGAATGGAAGGCAAAGAAGTTGCCATTGCTGGTAGAATCATGGCAAAGAGGACCATGGGAAAGGCTGCGTTTTTGGATATCCAAGACAAGCAGGGAAGGATCCAAAGCTATGTTCGTCAGGACGCCATTGGAGAAGAGGAATATCAAGTTCTTGTTACATATGATATTGGAGATATCGTTGGTGTTAAAGGAACTGTATTTAAAACAAAGCAGGGAGAAGTTTCTATAAAGGCTTCTGAGGTATTGTTACTTTCAAAATCTCTTCAAGTGCTTCCAGAAAAGTGGCATGGGTTAAAGGATCAAGAATTGAGGTATAGACAACGATATGTAGATTTGATTGTAAATCCCGAGGTGAAAGAGACATTTTTAAAAAGAAATAGAATCATCAAGGCTATCCGAGAATTCCTTGATAATGAGGGTTATCTAGAGGTGGAAACGCCAATACTGACGACCATCGCAGGAGGTGCTGCAGCCAGACCCTTTATCACCCATCACAATACTCTGGATTTAGATATGCAAATGAGGATTGCAAACGAGCTTTATCTTAAAAGGCTAATTGTAGGTGGATTTGATAAGGTCTATGAAATGGGAAAAATGTTTAGGAATGAAGGAATCTCTATCAAGCACAATCCTGAATTTACGAATATAGAGCTTTATGCTGCCTACCATGATTATAAAGATATGATGGAAATTACAGAAAATATCGTAGCCTATTGTGCAGAGAAAGCCAACGGAAGCACAATCATCAACTTTCAAGGAACAGAGCTAGACTTTAAACCACCTTGGAGAAGGGTTTCTATGCATGATTTGGTACTAGAAAAAACCGGAGTAGATTTTTATGCCATAGAAAGCGATGTAGAGGCGAGGAAGATTGCAAAAGAAAAATTGCATTTAGAAGTAGAAGCCCGTATGACAAGAGGACATCTTGTTAGTCTGGCCTTTGAAGAATTCTGTGAGAAGGATCTTATCCAGCCTACTTTTGTATTGCACCATCCAGTAGAGGTTTCGCCTTTGGCGAAAAGGAATCCTGATAATCCTTTGATTACCAATAGGTTTGAAGCTTTTGCCAACACATGGGAGATCGCCAATGCTTTTTCAGAGCTTAATGATCCCATTGATCAAAAATCAAGATTTGAAGAACAATTGAAACAAAAAGAAGCGGGAGATGAGGAGGCTCATCCAATGGATGAGGATTTTATTAATGCATTAGAGGTGGGCCTTCCTCCTACTGGTGGATTAGGTATTGGAGTGGATAGATTGATTATGCTGCTTACGGATTCACCTTCCATTAGAGATATCATTTTATTCCCAACTATGAAACCCGTAGAAAAATAGCAGTCATAGAGCCTGGTAAAAAGCCAGGCTCTTTTATCTTCTTTTTAATAGGACTTGAAAAAGTTTAGGAATAGCAATAAAAAATATAGAATAAAATCAACATATCTGCATACAATGGTAGTTAGCAGTAAATAAAAAAAGCTTGTCAAAAATCTAAAAGCATGATATATTAATCTGCATATCAAAAGCACAACCCCTTAATGAATAAAAAATTCTACCTCGTGGAAGAATATGGACATTAAAAATGATTGACATTGCTATAGGGTTATGTTAATATAGTATTCGTCGTCAACGAAAGAAGTTAACTAAAAACTTCCAATAAAAAAGTGATTGACATGAAGCAGTTAATATGATATTATATCTAAGTCGGTGTCACACAGACACTGACCACAAAATTGGTCTTTGAAAACTAAACAGTGTAAGAATTAAAGCCAGCAAAAAAGCGCATAAGCGCAAACCCGTTCAATTGAGTTTGAACGAGAGCGAGCATTTTTATTTGAGAGTTTGATCCTGGCTCAGGATGAACGCTGGCGGCGTGCCTAA
>JBFNEZ010000185.1:0-7594 GCA_040797825.1 Thermotaleaceae bacterium
ATTTATACCTGAGTCTTATGGATTTCATGAATTCGGGTTTTAATAACATAAAAAGAGGTGCTATTATCACCTCTTTTTATGTTTGATCATTCCTTCACTTCATCCTTTATTACATTACCAACAGCCCATCTTGCAATTTGAAGTTTTGTTTTGTCTGCCCCTACCTCAATCGTCAAAATATCTTCTTTTATTTTTATGATTCTTCCATAAATACCACCAATGGTAGTAATGTTATCTCCCACCTTTACATTGTTTCTCATCTCTTTAATTTGCTTATCTTTTTGTTGCTGTGGTCTTATAATGAAAAAATAAAAGAAACCAAAAAATATAGCTGTCATGATGATTGGTGAATATTGTCCAAAATTCATTATCTATTCCCCCTCTCCATAATTTATTCAATTTATATATTCAACAAAAAAACTCTATTTCCTTTTATATACAAAAATAGCTAGATTAAACTTCATAACCATATTGCTTGAAGAAAGAATTTCTAAAATCCAAAAGCCTATCCTCTAATATTGCTGTACGAATTTTTTTCATTAGATCAATTAAAAAATATAGGTTATGGTAGGTTACCAATCTGGCAGAAAGAATTTCTTCTGCTTTATAAAGATGTCTTAGATAAGCTCTTGAATAGTTTTTACACGTATAGCATCCACAGTTCGGATCAAGCGGCAAAAAATCTTCAATGTATTTTGCATTTTTTATAACTACTTTGCCTATGGAAGTCATGGCTGTACCGTTTCTTGCAATTCTTGTAGGCAATACACAATCAAACATATCAACGCCTCGGATAACCCCTTCAATTAAACAATCTGGTGTACCCACCCCCATTAAATATCTCGGTTTATCCTGAGGCATCAATGGAGTCGTATACTCTAGGACCTCATACATTAATGGTTTTGGCTCCCCCACACTCAGTCCCCCTACAGCATATCCAGGAAAGTCTAGTTCAATAATCTCTTGAGCGCTCTGCTCTCGCAAGTCCTTATACATGCCACCTTGAATAATCCCGAATAGCGCTTGTCTATCAGGATTTTGATGGGCTTGCTTACATCGCTTTGCCCATCGGGTCGTTCTTTGCAGTGAATTCTTCACATAATGACGCTCTGCTGGGTAAGGAGCACATTCATCAAAGGCCATTATAATATCAGACCCTAAAGCATTTTGAATTTCAACGGCCTTTTCAGGGCTAATGAAGTGTTTTGATCCATCTAAATGAGAACGGAAATCTACTCCTTCTTCCGAAATTTTTCTAAGGTCTCCTAAACTGAATACCTGGAATCCTCCACTATCAGTTAAAATAGGCCTATCCCAATTCATAAATTTATGAAGACCACCAGCTTTTTCTATAAGTTTATGACCCGGTCTCAAGTACAAATGATAAGTATTGCTTAATATAATCTGTGCTTCAATTGCCTTGAGCTCTTCTGGAGTCATTGCCTTTACAGTTGCTTGCGTACCCACAGGCATAAAAATTGGTGTGTCTATAGTGCCATGGGGTGTATGCAGACGTCCCAATCTTGCACCACTCTGTTTGCATTCCTTGATTTTTTCATAGGTTACTGCCATTTTTAGATTCAATCCTCCTAGATTTAATATAAGAACATGGCATCTCCAAAGCTAAAAAAGCGATATTGTTCTCTTATAGCCTCTTCATATGCATTCATGATAATTTCTTTTGTACTAAAAGCACTCACTAACATCACTAAAGTAGATTCTGGCAGATGAAAATTTGTTATCAAGCAGTCTATAGCTTTAAATTTATAGCCTGGATATATAAAAATATCTGTCCATCCAGTGCATGGCTGAATGGCACCATGGGTATCGGCTATGCTTTCTAAGGTACGTACAGAAGTAGTGCCTACTGCTATAATTCTTCCACCATTTTTCTTAGTACGATTGATTTTATTTGCAGTTTCATCATCAACGATGTATAGTTCCGCATGCATTTTATGTTCTAAAATGTTTTCGGCCTTCACAGGACGAAAGGTTCCTAAGCCTACATGTAGAGTAATATAGGCAATATGAACCCCTTTTTCTTCAATCTTATTTAATAACTGTTTTGTAAAATGGAGCCCTGCTGTGGGTGCAGCTGCAGACCCCTCATGTTTTGCGTATACCGTCTGATACCGTTCTCGATCTTCTAACCTCTCTTTAATATAATGGGGGAGGGGCATACTACCTAATTGATCCAATACTTCTTCAAATATTCCCTCAAATTTAAAATCTATAATTCTAGTTCCCTCATCTCCTAAACCAATGATATGGGCTTTTAATAAACCATCTCCAAAAATAATAGTATCACCTATCTTAGCTCGCTTTCCCGGTTTCACAAGAGTTTCCCACTGATTTCCATGAAGGCGCTTTAATAGTAAAAATTCAATCTGTCCTCCACTTTTTTCCTTATGTCCAATCAAACGGGCAGGAATTACCTTTGTATTGTTTAGAACAAGACAATCTCCAGGTCTTACAAACTCAATGATATCTTTAAAATATCTATGGGCGATATCTCCGCTTTTTTTATTTACAGTCATCAAACGGGATTCATCTCTATTTTTAAGTGGAGTTTGAGCAATTAATTCACTAGGTAAATCAAAAAAAAAGTCTTTTTTATCCATATATATTACTCCTTAGATTATTCAACTTTTGTACCGGTATAGTAGTAGTTTAAGATTTGCTCATAATTAAAGCCTTCATCTGCCATCTTTTTGGCACCCCATTGACTCATACCAATTCCATGGCCCCAACCCTTGCCGTTAAAAATGATATCATTACTGGTAGAGGCGCTCTTCTGAGTTGTATTATAGGTTGTCCCATCGAATAAAACAGGAGACTCTATGCTGCCAATTTCTTTTAATCCATTACCAGTTAGCAAATGGACAGAGCTGTTTTCATATTTTTTAACGCCCTGCGCCAAATCTCCCAATACATATAATTCTCCACCCCTGTTGGCACCACCATTGATTGAGAAGTATGTACTTTTGATATTATTATAACCAAATGCAGAACGAATCTTATCCTTTTCTAAAATTTTCTTTCCTGCCGTACCGCTAATTTCTAATTTTATGGCCCTTCCGTTTTTTGAATACTCTGTAACTTTTATATCTGCAATGTCTCCTACATCTAGCCCTTGAGCTATCAAAGCATTTCTTGCTGCCTGTTTTGTTATTACATAAGTCCAAGTATCATTAGGAGCACCAATTGAATAAGGGTCTGCTACACCCCTAAGGTATGGCAATGGGTTGGCCCATACGTTTTCGCTATCCTCTGTTTGCCCTCCGCTGTTTGAATGATAATATGCTTCAACAATAGTGCCATTATAGGTTAAAACCTTTCCACTGGTATCATTAACTGCTTTCGTACTGCTGGGATGTTCTGTGCCGCTGCCACCGTAAACTTGACAATGGGTAGTTGCACAAAGATCAAAGCCATGTTCTCTATGTAGATTCATTTTAGTTGCTGCATAATTCCTGGCCACCACAGCTTGAGCCTTCTGTGCTTCTAAAGGCCATGTCCCCGATACTTCTCTAGGTACCACCCCATATAGGTACTCATCTAAACTTAATTGATTGATCACTGTTAGATCGCTATCCCCATATCTTTTGACGATCATACTTCCCCTAAAATCCTTAGAATCTAGGCGAATCCTATCTGCACCGTCTTTTTGTAATATTGGCTGAAAATAAAAATCAGCATTGCCAGGATTGTACATCAGCAATACTTTACCTGCTTTATTTAAAACCTGTATCCGTTTTGAATCCTGTGTGATCAATGAGAGACTCGTTTGTGGCAATAGAGTTTTTATATTTTCTAATCCTATTTGCCCATTGGCTGCAGTAGTATATAAGCCCTGCCAAACGCGCCAGCCATCCTCATAAACTATGTAGGCGTTGGTAATACTACGAGATATATTTTCTAAGTAAGCTGCTGCCTCTTGCCGCGTATTAAATTTTCCCCCAATCTGTATATGTATAGGCCCATGTAAGTTTCCATTGCCTGAATCCCGTTGTTCGTTGAAGCTATACTCAATAAAAGTACCATTCATATTCATAAAGTACCCATCTTTTCTTACAATAATATCGTCACTTTCTATAAAGCTCTCAATTCGATTAAATTGGTTTCCCGTATAATAGCCCAATTCTAAGCCACTTAAGGAGAATAAGTAAACTAAGGGAGCTGCCGTTTCTTTATGACGTATTCCTATTTTTATCTGTTGAGGTAATCTGGAACTATCCATACCATATGCAAAAATAGGCAGAATACAAATAAGCATGATGATAACAGTAGATAAATTAAAGCGGTATTTAGACATGTTCTTCTCTCCTTTTTGTAAATCGCGGGCTTTTCATAAGCTTTCGACAAGAACATAGAATATCCTGCATTTTTTTCTTTTCTGTAATAAACTTGAAATATTCTAATAATTTTTCATCTAGTCATAGCTGTTCTTCTAAAACAGCTATTTTTTAAAAAAAACATTAAATAGAATAGATAAGACAATGCTCAATAAAATACTGGTCACAATAGGAAAGTAGATAGTGAGATTTTCTTTTTTATAATAGATATCTCCAGGCAATCTACCCAGACCAAATTTGGAACCTACAAATAGTATGAATCCAATGACAAACAATACAATACTGAAAAACATAATTTGTTTAGCAAAAGATTCCATCTTATCACCTACCTTCTTCCTGGGGGAGTCCCAGATGTAAGTACCCTTGTTTGGTAACAATCCTTCCCTTAGGTGTACGTTGTAAAAATCCAATTTGTAATAGGTATGGCTCGTAGACATCTTCAATTGTATTTCTTTCTTCCCCTGTAGAAGCAGCTAATGTATCTAGTCCTACTGGCCCACCACTAAATTTTTGTATGATTGTTAACAATATATTTCTATCAACACTATCTAATCCCAATTCATCAATTTCTAAAAGAGATAAGGCATCTTTAGCAATTTGCAAAGTAATTGTGCCATCTCCCTTGACTTGAGCATAATCTCTGACTCTTTTTAACAATCTGTTGGCAATACGAGGTGTTCCTCTTGAACGTAATCCTATTTCCCGTGCTGCTATTTCTTCGATTTGCGCTCCTAAAATATAGGCTGAGCGCATAACGATTTTATTTAAATCTGCTGTGTCGTATAAATTTAGCTTACATATGACACCAAACCTATCTCGGAGAGGAGAAGTCAATAGCCCCGCCCGTGTGGTAGCACCAATCAAAGTAAACTTAGATAAATCTAGTCGAATAGAACGAGCGCTGGGTCCTTTTCCAATAATAATATCTAAGGCATAGTCCTCCATAGCAGGATACAAAATTTCTTCAACCGTCCTATTAAGCCGATGTATCTCATCAATAAACAAGACATCATTTTCTCCCAGATTTGTTAGAATAGCTGCTAAGTCACCTGGCCTTTCTATGGCTGGACCTGATGTGATTCTAATTTGCACCCCTAACTCATTGGCAATGATATTAGACAGTGTTGTTTTACCCAATCCAGGAGGTCCATATAACAAAACATGATCAAGTGATTCCTTGCGCATTTTTGCTGCTCCAATAAAAATTTTTAATTTCTCTTTTGCCTTATCTTGCCCTATATACTCATCCAAGCTCTTAGGACGAAGACTTGTTTCTATATCAAAGTCTTCTACTTGAACAGACGAAGTCACCACTCTGTTATTTTCTATTTCATTTATCATTTCTATCCCTCACCATCTTATCTAGCTAGAGTTTTTAACGCAGCTTTGATTATTTTTTCTGTGCTGTTATTCTCAGAACTTACTTGTGATACAGTAAGTTCTGCCTCATTTTTGCCATAACCCAAAGCCACCAATGCTTCAACTGCTTCATTTTGAATATTTCCTAAAGTTTCAGGGATTTCTATTCTTCTTATAGCAGCCACATCTTGAATATCAATCTTTTCCTTTAATTCTAAAATAATTCTCTGGGCCGTCTTTTTGCCAACGCCATGGGCCTTTGTTAAGCTATTTACATCTTCAGAATGAATTATCTCTGCCAATTGACTGTGTTCAATAGATGATAATATACCCAGTGCAACCTTTGCCCCTACTCCAGATACGGTAGTCAATAGTTGAAACATTTTTAATTCTTCCCTCGTGTGAAAACCAAAGAGGCTCATATCATCCTCCCGCACAACCAATTGTGTATACATCATCACATTGGCTTTTAGTTGTCGTACACTTGTCATGGTAGTAAGAGAAGTAAATATTTTATATCCAATAGCATTATTTTCTATAACAACAAAATCTTCTCCAAAAAAGTCAGGATTCCCTTTTATAAAATGAAACAATGTAACCCCTCCATATTATTTGATTTTAAATAAACTACCAAAGGCACCAGAATGGGCATGACAAACAGCAATGGCCAATGCATCGGCTACATCATCTGGTTTGGGTACCTTCTCTAGATTAAGGATTGTTTTGATCATGGATTGAATCTGCTTTTTATCTGCCCTTCCGTAGCCAACAACCCCTTGTTTTACCTGCAAAGGAGTATATTCAAAAACTTCTATTTTTTTTATAGAAGCTGTTAATATAGCAACGCCTCTTGCTTGTGCCACCATGAGGGCGGTTTTTGTATTCTTATTAAAAAACAACTCTTCTATTGCCATTACATCAGGCCTATAACATTCAATAATGGCCTCCAGTTCCACAAATATCTTTCCCAGACGCTCGGGTAAATTTTCATCAGACTTTGTTGTAATTGCCCCAAAATCTAATACACGAAAATGATTCCCTTTGTATTCAATAATTCCATACCCTACAATTGCAATGCCAGGGTCAATTCCCATAATAACCATTGTTATACACTCCTCATTTTATGTCCAAACATATATTCGATAATTTAAACCCAAATTCCTTCTTTATTCTATCATATTCTTCTTATATATTCATATCTGATCTACTTTACAGGTTTTAAGCAAAAGAAAAAGTGCATCTTAAAATGCACTTAACTACTATAGTCTTCTAATATTTGAGTAACACTGTCCATTCCCTTTACGATAATACCACGAAGTAATTTCTCTCTATCCAATTCTGTCAATGCTGAAACAGGAATATTGGTCTGTTCTAACAATATAGGTGTTCCGTCCTCATCTACATGAAAAATGGCTATATAACCATTGCTTTGTTTAACAATATAATGATTGGGAGAAATCCCTTCCCGAATACGATATAACTCAATTAATTCTTTATCTAATTCGCGTATATCCCACTCTCCATACGCATTTTCAAGATAATTTCTAACTTCTTCAAGATTTTTACCTACAATATCTGTAGGAATTTTAATTTCTTTTGTGATAGTATCTCTCGTATTTTCATAATAGGTCTTTAACAAAAATCGGGTATTATTGGTGTTATTCTCTTCCGTATTATTCTTTTCTGCATCCTTTGTAGGCTGCTCTTGAGAAATTTTCAATGGATCTATAGCTTCTTTGTTGGGCTTAGTAAATATTTTTGTTTCATTTGAAACATAACCATATACAAAACTTGCTAAGAGTAGAATAACGCAAGCAATCATATATTTTTTTCTACGTTTTCTTCTTCTCAACATCAGTATCCCTCCTAATCTATCTAGC
>JBFNEZ010000186.1:0-7561 GCA_040797825.1 Thermotaleaceae bacterium
GAAAAAAGAGAAGATTTTCAAAGATTAATAAATGATTGTATGAATGGTGAAATAGATATGATAATAACCAAATCCATAGCAAGGTTTGCTAGGAATACATTGGATACTTTAAAATATGTAAGGCAATTGAAAGAAAAGAATATTGCAGTATTTTTTGAAAAAGAAAATATTAATACTTTGACGATGGATGGAGAACTATTGCTAGTAATATTAAGTTCTGTAGCCCAACAGGAAGTAGAAACAATTTCATCTAATGTGAAAATGGGACTAAAAATGAAAATGAAGCGTGGTGAACTAGTAGGTTTTCATGGATGTCTGGGATATGATTATAATAAGGAAGATAAAAGTATTTCAGTAAATGGGAAAGAAGCTGAAATTGTAAGATACATATTTAATAGATATATTGAAGGTGTTGGGTGTTATGTAATAGCTAGAGAATTGACAAACTTAGGATATAAAACGAAAAAAGGGAATTCTGTATGGAATGATTCAGGAGTAAGAGGCATAATAAAAAATGAAAAATATACTGGAGATATATTACTAGGAAAAACATTTACTGTTGATCCAATATCAAAAAGACGCTTAGATAATATGGGGGAAGAGGATCAGTTTTACTTGAAAGATCATCATGAACCTATTATAAGCAAAGAAGTATTTGAAAAAGTACAGAAGATTAGATTAAAACGAGGGAGTAATAGAGGAAATCCTTCTGGGAAAAGGGAAAAATATAGTAGACAATATGCATTTAGTAGTATGCTTTAGATGTGGGTTTTGTGGAAGTAATTTATCTAGGCGAAATTGGCATAGCGGGAAAAAGCATTCCAAAGTTGTTTGGCAATGTATTACTGGGATTAAAAAGGTAAGAAATATTGTCCTCAATGTAAAGGTGTTGAAGAGGAGATGATTGAAAAAGCCTTTCTAGATTCATATAAATTGATAACTAATAACAATAAAGATATTGTAGATGAATTTATGAAAAGACTAGAAGATATGCTAAAAGACTCTAGTGCAATTAATCAAATAGATAAAATAAAAAAATAAATTCACTTGAAACTAAAAAAACTAACTTAGTTGATATGAGATTAGAGAGTATTATTGACAAAGATACATATGAAAGTAAATTTATTGAGTTAAGTGAGAAAATTGAAGAGTTAGCAAGTAATAGAAAAGGTTTAGAAAATGAAGCTATTAATGAAAAAAACCTTAAAGATAGATTAAAGAAATTTAAAAAAACAATACAATCAAATGAAGTTTTACAGAAATTTGATTGTATTGTTTTTGAAAGTATAATTGAGAAAGTTATAGTTGGAGGCTATGAGAAAGATGGAACACCTAATCCCTATAAAGTAACTTTTGTATATAAAACAGGATTTAATAACTCATTGGATATCACAGAACAAAAGAATAGTAAAAAGAAGAAAACTAAAAATCAAGATAATAATCCGTGTTCCCATAGTGATACCGACACACGTGGAATGTGTGGTTCTGATGATGTCTTGTGAATAAAAGGATAAATAAGGCACTTTAACCACAACATGTTGTGGTTAAAGGCGAAAAATGACCATCTTTGAAACTGATTTTTAGGGCAAAATATAGATGACATAGGGCAAACCGCGTGTTATAAGATGAAAAAGTGAATTTGGTGTAGATATGATAAAAAAGGATAGCTCTTGTCCTTGGGGGCAATTTATATTATTTTAAATAAATCGAAAATTGGATTGCGTTGGCAATTCAAAAGGGTAACGGTGCCTGATTATTAATTTAATAAAGGAGATATTCCTCTTATTACCAACCTTACAACAACTGTAAGTGTTAATTGGTAAATTTTCATTATATAGTGTTAATAGAGAAAAGTATGGGAGGGATATGATATGAAAATTTCAGATAAGTTGCTTCGAGTTCAAGAAGTATATAAGACATATGGTGAAGAACAAAGTGAAACCGTTGCATTAAAGGGAATTACTTTTGATGTTTTTCCAGGAGAGTTTCTTGGAATCATGGGTCCAAGTGGCTCTGGTAAAACTACATTATTAAATTGCATTGCAACGATTATAAAGCCAACATCAGGGCGTGTGTTTTTAAATGGAAAAAACATTAGTGCTTTTGATAGTAAGGATTTAGCGGAATATCGAGGTAGTCGAATTGGATATTTGTTTCAAGACTTTGCACTGCTAGATAATTTAACTGGACAAGAAAATATATTATTACCACTGTCTATTCATGGAATGGATTTTGCAAAAGCACGTGCTAAATTAGATGAACTAGCAGATTTTTTAGAAATTGCTGATATTCTTAATAAATTTCCATCTCAGATGTCTGGGGGACAAAAACAACGGGTAGCAGCTGCACGCTGTTTGATTTCTGAACCAGATGTTGTTCTGGCAGATGAACCGACAGGAGCATTAGATACACGTTCTGCAAGAATCTTAATGAATAAGTTGGAAGGTATCAATAGAAGTAGTGGAAGAACTATTTTAATGGTTAGCCATGATCCCAATGCTACAAGTTTTTGCTCTAGAATCCTTTTTATACAAGATGGTGTAATATTTCATGAACTGCGCCGCAAACATGATGAGTCTCGCGAGAAATTTTATGAAAGAATCTTGCAGTTAATGGCTCAGCTTGGAGGTGGAAGTGCAAATGTTCTCTAAGCTGATTTATCGTAATGCTAAACGTAGTCGTAAGGAGAATTTAATTTACTTTGCAACACTTGTAACAGCAATAGCATCGTTTTATATCATTCTTTCACTTGGTAGACAAGATGTTATTATATTTTTAAAGGAATTTGAAAGTGATTCAATCGATAAACTTTTAGCTCTAATGCCAATTGTATATCTATTTGCATTATTTTTATTGTTTTTCTTGATTTTATTTGCTAATCAGTACCAATTAAATCGAAGGAGTAAAGAGTTTGGGCTCTATCTCATGTTAGGAATGCGCAAGGAACGCCTTGTTCTTCAACTTTTAGTGGAGGGGTTAATTACTTCTATTTTGGCACTCATTGGAGGCATTTTAATAGGCGGATTTTTAGCAGAAATAATCAGCTTGACGGTTTCTAAATTAGTCGGTCAGGGAATTATCGGTCATCAAATAAGTTTGTCAGTAGGTGCGATTTTCTTTACCATAATCGGTTTTTTACTTATCCAGTTTATAGCATTAGTCATTCTTGGGGGAAGATTATTTAATCAAGAGGTACATCAATTACTGAATGAGCAAATGGATAAGAAGCAAGATATGGGGCATGTTAAGAGCAACATATTTCATATATTAGCAGGTTCTATCTTACTAGGCGCGGCATATTGGATCGTTTTATATCGTTTTATGGATTTTGGAGGACTGCTTCTGTTTGTGGCATTGGGTCTCGGAAGTTTAGGAACGATCCTTTTTATGAGGGGATTTGGAAAACTATTAGGCTTATTAGCAAGCTTGTCCGAGCGTAAATCTACTAAAGGGCTGCACACATTTACATTAAGGCAGTTTCAAGAGAACGTAGCCAATAGATCTACTTCTGTTGCTGTAACATCTATTCTAATTACGTTGTCTATCATTTTGATAACAAATGGTGCTTCAACTATTATGAGCTTTGAAAGTGTTTCTACTAGAAGTTCCTCGATATATGATTTTACTGTTAATGGGGATAATCAAAAGGTTGAACAATTTCTTACTTCAGAAAAAATGGCACCATATGTAGAGGATTTAAATCTTTTAGAAATTGGAAGAATGAAATATCAGGATGAAGGTGCAGAAGACGACTTGCCTGTATCGTTGGTAGACTGGTCTAAATTAAGAGAGCAACTAATTATGGCTCTGCCAAGCAACTATAAAGAACAAGTTTTATCTGGAGAAATGCAGGGTTACACTATCAGTTCGGAAAACCCTGAAGCACTTAATCTTTTTGGGGCTCTAGAGATTGATGCAACAAAACCTTACCTCATTCCTGAATCCTCTTATAATGGACTTTTAGAAACTATAGGAGAAAAACCGCTGAACCTACATTCAGATGAAATTGCTTTATACTTTAATCCGGATTTTATGCCTAAGGATAATCTAGAGAGCATGCCTGTACTAGACAATATTCTTGAAAAGGCTGCAAAAGAAGGGCAAAGTTTGATGAGCATTAATGATCAGGCAATATATATACACCCATCAATTCCAATGAGAGGATTAGTAGCAGACCGTTCTGTAGAAATTACTTCAGCATTTATAGTCCCTGATCATATGTTTGAACAATTATTAAATACGGAAAACTATAGATCGTATTGGAATTTTCGTATCCCACAAAAGATTCAAGAACAGCAAGGTTTAATGAAACCAATGATGGAGGCTAGAGACTTATTAAAATCTTCAGGCTTCAAATTTGAAAGTTATTTACAAAATTTTGGACGTAAGCTTTTCTACGTTGTTGCTGGAAGTTATACGATACTATATATGGGATTTTTATTCTTGATAATTGCCTGTACGGTATTAGCTTTACAATTTTTGACACAGATGAGGCAGACAAGACAACGCTATTTAACTCTTTCAATGTTGGGGGCAAAACGTAATCAAATGAAAAAATCTATGCATAGACAGGTGTTGTTGACCTTTCTGTTACCTATATCTCTTGCATGCGTCAGTGGAGCTGTTGGTATAAAGGCTATGATTTCATTTGTTATTATTCACATCGAAGACAAAGCGTTACTTTATCCTATTGCCTTTACCGTTGCATGTATTGTAATAGTAATTTTAGTAATTTATGGAGTGGCAGTTGCCCGTTCAGCAGAACATGAGATAGATAAATTGCGTTGGAAGCCAAATATAGATTAAAGAACAGTTAAATTTTACATTTAAGGGGGGGCTTAAAGTGGTCAAAATTACAATTGTTGAAGATGATTCATTGATGAGAGAAGAGTTAATGGATATATTGCAAAAAGCTGGTTATGAAGTGATGGCAATTGCAGACTTCCATGATGTAGTTGCTCAAATAGCCACTTTGGCACCAGACTTAGTCTTATTAGACGTCAATTTACCGGAACAATCAGGATTTGAAATATGTAAAAGTCTAAAATTAAAAGGGATTGGTCCAATATTGATTCTTACATCTAGAGATAAGTTACAAGATGAATTACATGGTCTTCATTTAGGTGCAGATGATTATCTCACAAAACCATGCAATCGAGATAGATTATTAGCGCGTATTCAGAACCTGTTAAGAAGGTTTGAAGGACAACCAAGCTTGATAGATGGTGGCAGTTTTTCGCTAGATCCAAATACCTTTACTCTGTATAAGGGATCTCAATCCTTATTATTATCAGCTAATGAAGGAAGAATTTTATTGGCTTTAGTACAGCATAGACCTGAGATTGTATCCAAGTCAACACTGAGTAAAATTTTATGGGGAACAGATCAATATATAGACGAAAATGCGCTTCAAGTGAACCTCACTCGCTTGCGAAAAACACTACGGCAATTAAACTTGGAGGATCAAATTGAGACAATAAGGGGTAAAGGTTATCGACTTAGGGGGTAGATAAAGTTATGAAATGGATAAAGCAAATATATGATTGTTTTCATGCTTATGGACAATGGTTTCTTATGTTGATGGCTACAAGTCTCCTTTTTAGTTTTTTAGCTTGGTTGGCCTATCCTGAAACGTTTAATGTTTTAGTAGGACTCATGATTGTTTTTACTCTAGCAATGATATCGTTGTCTGTATTCACTATCATTAGAAAGCAAAAAATAATCGAAGCTGCCTTTCAAGATTTTTTGTTAGAACCGAATGAGATGAACGAAGAAAGATTATGTCATGTATCTCCTAAAACATATTCGCCATTTATCCGTAGGATGGGAAGTGTCATAAGATCATACCAGTCGGAGCTTAATGATCAAGTTATTGAGTTGACCGATTATGAAAACTATATAGAAGGATGGGTTCATGAAATTAAAAAGCCTCTGTCATTAATGACCTTGGTTTTAGATAACCGCAGTGATGAAATGTCTCCCCTTGTTAGACAACGTATGTTTCATGTCAGAGATCAAATCCTTGGAGACGTAGAGCGAATTTTGTATTTTGCAAGACTTAGGGCTACTCATAAAGATTATATTTTTGAGTCTATAAACTTACTAGCATTTTGTAAACAGACAATTGAGAACCATCAATCACTATTAGATGAATCTGCTTTTCAAATACAGTTCATAGGTGAAGAAATGCAAATTTTATCTGACCGCAATGGATTAGCTTTTATATTAGAACAAATAATCTCTAATAGCACAAAATATGTTTCACAGAATCAGGATCCTCCAATTCTGAAATTTGAAACGGTTTATGATGAAATGAGTGATAAAACTATTTTAAATATTAATGATAATGGACCTGGTGTATCTGAAGAAGATTTACCATTTATTTTTGACAAGGGCTTTACTGGAGGGCGAGGTACGTATACAAGGCAAGCAACAGGAATGGGACTCTTTTTAGTAAGTAAGATGGCTTATGATTTAGCAATTCAGTTGGATGTAAAATCGGGGATTGGTTCAGGGCTGACCATATCACTAATATTTCCACATGTGAAACAATAAGCTATCAACTACACATTAATGAGTTATGCTTAGATAATGAGACGGTAGAAAAGCACCACCAATACAAAAAAATGGGAGGTGTAAAAGTGAAAAAGCGATATAAAGATTTTTACAAATTGTGTTTAGGTTGGTTTATTATACTATCCACTTACTTACTAATAGTTTTCACAGTTGTCTTTGGCGGCTTCAAGAGCGTAAAGAATGTTTACTACTAGTTTTTCCCTATACAGCTGGTGCATTGTATTATTTATTCTATTGTAAAGGGAAACATAAAACTTTTTATGCATTAGGTTTTTTTGTCCCTAGTATTACAGAGAAAATCATAATATATTTGCTAAGCGCATGTATTTATGATATTAATCCTCTGTATATTACAAGTGTTATGCAAAAGATTGTTGATGAAGGATCGCATATAAGGCAAGATATCGACGGTGTTCGAACCTATTATCCTTACTTTTTTTCTTTTTTTAGTTGGGATTATGTGTTTGGTGGGTTGCTAATTTCTATAATTATGACAATATTTCTAGTTCAGAATCATTAAATTGCATAATAGGTGGTAGAGAAACTGGTAAAAGTACTATTTTGCAAATTATAGAATTTGCTTTGAGGCAAACATGTAATAATGAAAGAGAATTAGAATTTATTTGTAGACACGATTGGATTTTGTATTATTATAAAGGTGAAGAATATCTTATACATTTTAATTCACCTAACAAGGCTCCTTATGAAAGCGTTTTACAGTATTTTCGTAAAGACAACAGCTCTTTGAGTACCTGTTTTTCTAAGGAATAAATAAAATTTACAATGAGGTGAATATTATGAAACATAGGGCTTTAATTATTGATGATGATATTGATCTAGGAAGATTACTTGTGAATTGTCTGAGTAAGGAAAATTATCAACCAGTATATGTAGAGAATGGAATTTTAGGATTGGAAAAGATGAAAGAAGTCAAATTCGACCTGGTCGTTTTATATATAATTTTTCCACAAGAGGATTGAATTTA
>JBFNEZ010000187.1:0-7556 GCA_040797825.1 Thermotaleaceae bacterium
CTGCTACAGCAGGGCTTTTTCTATCATCTTATTTTTTTCTTTCTCTAGGATCTGTTCCTTCTTTTTTGTCTCTACTAAAGATTTCTGAAGATGATGGAGTATTTTTTCAATTTGCTGACTCATTTCTTGCACAGTCTGTAAGGATTCTCCGATTTTTTGTTGGACAATAAAATCAGCAATGAGTCCATCAAAAAAACAATCGGCAAAGGTTGTAAATTCTCCAACTTCTATATGGAAATCCATAAAATTTTCTAAATCTGCTAGTTCTCTTCTAAATTGATACAGCATGGACTGTACCCCATTCATCTGAGCTCTCGCATCATTGATTCTGGAATGCTTCGCCATGGTTGTAATCAGGCCGCCTCCTAGGATGTCCCAGGTTCCCCAACCTCTCGCAGCCTGGAGGGCCTCATCTACCTCCTGCAGTGAGCGCAATATCTCTATGCCTATGCTCTCAGTCTCTCTTAATTCTGTTGTCAAACTCTGCAAATGAGATTTTTCTTCTGAAATGGCAATTAATGCTGCAGCAAAGTCTGGATCTGTTTTGAGTATCTCCAGTTTTCTATTCATCACCCGTTGATAGGTCAAATCCAGATGGCTCATTTCTTGAATACGACTATCCAATTCAAAAATATAAGCATTTAAATTAGCAATGGCATGATTTACTTCGTCGTATTTCATCTTTAAAGCTAAAAACTCCTGCCGTTCTTTCTCTAAGCAAGCTTCTTTATCCCCTAAAATACAATGAAAAAGATTCGTCAAAGACAATCCTTCTATTTTATCAACATCACGTTTTTCCTTCTCCAAGGCTATCGAAAGGCTCTCTCTTTTGTCTTTAAGTTCCGATAGTTCTTTTTGTCCCTTATCTACTAATCTTTTTAGTCTCTCCCGCTCAAGAAGTTTTTTCTTTATTTCTACTAAGTCCTCATGCATCTGCCTTAACATAAGAAATCCCTCCTATGGAAAACGACTCCATGCTTCAGTTTATATGGTTATTATAACTTATAATCCTTCTCTCGATCTTATGCCTTCTATAAAACTTTTTTTTGCCCCCCTAAAAAGACAAGTTTCTGCACAAGCAGAAACTCCTTTAACTTTGCAGCATTGCCATCATTTGTCTGGCTGTCTGGAAGGCTTTTTTAAACTCTATTCCCTTTTCCACCTGTAGGATTTCTAAAATATCTGTTACACTTTCTATATCTTCCATGACTTTTTGTGGATGGGCTGTTCTATTTCTCAGGCGATGAACTCTATCATTTAGCAATAGCACTTTATCGATGTGTTCTCCACCTTTTCCTCGTATATAAGGTCTTACAGCCTCAAGGAGCCTAATAGGATTCCTTTCTTCTTCTGCTATCTGAGCTGTATAGAGATCCTCGTGACCATAATCGTTGTTGTTATATCTGCTCAACCCATGGACAACGTCTACGATATTTTCTGTTTTCGTCAATGCTAGGCGATGTTGTGGATTAAAATAGGGTTTTACAGCTTTAAGCAGTGAGTTGATGCGGTAAAGTTCATCGGAAGAAAGCTTAACCTTTCCCTCTCTATTGACCATCATAAATAATAATAGAGGAAGTAAGATATTGTTTTGTAGCATATCATCCCTCCATTCATTCTCTTTTATCTGATTTTATCATCTTAGTATATACTATGCGCCAAAGGAGGGACTGGTGTAAGAAAATCTTTTAAGGGGACTGTCAGTTATTTTTAGATTTCACATAAGATGATGGTAAATAGGTTTATTATCATGGATGATCACTATACAACTATCTTTTGTGTGAAGAATCAGCTCTTTCAATAAAGGAGGTCCCCTTTAAAATGAAAAAAATGATCTTTTTCCCTTTTAATTCCATTCTTAAAAACACAGCTTTTTTAAAGAAACCTATTGAAAAAGAAAAGATTGGTCTAGCCCTCAGCGGAGGCTCTCTGTGGGGTATTGCCCATATAGGCGTATTAAAAGCCCTTGAAGACAATCATATTCCCATCTCTTTTATCGCAGGCACCAGTGTAGGTGCGCTTATTGGCGCCCTCTATGCCGCAGGACTTTCTGCCTCAGAATTAGAGACATTGGCTATTTCTACCCAGTGGAAAGATATATCCAAGCTCTCCCTTCCCTTCCGTGGATTACTCTCCAATGAACCTATGGAGCAGTATATTCATAAGCTCATTGGAGATATTACCTTTTCTGAGTTAAAAATACCTTTTCAAGCTGTAGCAGCCGATCTCATCAGCGGAGAAGAAGTCATTCTGAAAAGAGGGAAATTGTCTACGGCTTTAAGAGCTACAACGGCCATTCCAGGTATCTATCAACCCGTTCAGATAGAAGACAAAACCCTAGTGGACGGTGGTATTGTCAACAATGTTCCTATATCCGTTACAAGAAATATGGGTTCCGATTTAATTGTAGCCGTTAGTCTATCCTCTTCCTTAAATAATTGGATTCCTAAAAACAGTTTAGAAGTTATATTAAAATCCTACTCTATTATGCAGCAAAAAATCGTTCGCAGAGAAATGGTTCATGCAGATATCTCCATTGATGTAGATATGACAGGCTGCAGCCCTATGGATTTTTCTAATGGAAAAACCGTCTACAACCGTGGTCTTAGTGCCGCCTTACTGGCTATCGATCAAATACAATCTATAAGGAAGAGAGCATAGGTCCATATTTTCCGATCACCTTTTCTGCTGCCTTTAACCCGTCCACAGCGGCAGATACAATTCCGCCAGCGTAGCCTCCTCCTTCTCCGATGGGATACAAACCAGCAGCACCAATACTCTCCATCGTTTCTTGGTGGCGTTCAATACGTACAGGAGCTGAACTTCTTGTTTCTACTCCTGTCATGAGGGCATCCTCCAATGCAAATCCCTTTATTTTTTTATCAAAATGGGGAATGGCTTCTTTCATGGAATCTATTACAAATTTAGGAAGACAGTCTTGTAAGTCCGTAGGCTGTACTCCTGGAAGATAGGAGGGCTTTACAGTACCTATATTCTTGCTGGGTTTACCTGAAATGAAATCTCCTACTTTCTGTACGGGAGCATGATAATTTCTCCCACCTAGTTCAAAGGCAGCTCTTTCCCATTTTCTTTGAAATTCTACTCCCTGTAAGGGATGCTTCCCTCCAAAATCCTCTGTATTTACCTGTACCAATAGGGCACTATTGGCATTTTCTTTATCTCGTGCATATTCACTCATACCATTGGTCACAACCATCCCTTCTTCCGAAGAGGCCCCTACAACCATCCCACCAGGACACATACAAAAAGTATATACGGCTCGTCCTTTTGTACTTTGATAGGTAAGTCGATAATCAGCAGCCCCTAACCGTGGATGGGATGCATACTTCCCATATTGAGATTCATTGATAATTGACTGGGGATGCTCAATACGTACGCCTATTGAAAAGGGTTTTTGACGAAGATAAACCCCCCGTTCATAAAGCATGGCATAGGTATCCCTTGCACTGTGGCCAATGGCTAAAATCACATTATCGGTTTTAATCCATTTTTCTCCATTAACTTCAACCCCAATAATTTTCTTATTTTCAATCCTCAGATCGGTGATTTTGCTCTCAAAATGAATTTCTCCACCCAATGATTCAATTTTCTCTCGAATGTTTTTTACAACCTTCTTAAGAATATCTGTTCCGATATGGGGTTTAAAAGAATATATAATTTCCTCAGGAGCTCCCGCTTCAACAAATTCTTTTAATATCTTACGGACACGAATATCCTTAATACGAGTAGTTAACTTTCCATCAGAAAAGGTGCCTGCCCCTCCTTCACCAAACTGAACGTTGGACTCACTGCGGAAAACTCCTGTTTTCCAGAAGGCTTCCACATCCTTGCTTCTGGCCTCCACATCCTTTCCTCGCTCAAACACAAGGGGCTTGTATCCCCGTTGGGCCAATAATAGTGCTGCAAATATCCCCGCAGGACCGGTACCAATCACTACAGGCCGATGGTCCATTGCTTCTCCACCAGAGGGAATTTCTATGTATTCAAGGCATGGGGTTTTCTGGAGTCCCCTATTTTTTTTTAAAACCTGAGTTTCATTTTTAACTTGAACGTCAACTGTATAAACAAATTGAATGGTGTCTCCTTTTCTAGCATCTATGGATTCCTTAAATATCTCATAGGATAACAGTTCCTGTGGTTGTATTTTAAGCTTTTTAATAAGTTTCTCTGTTATTTTTTCCATATCTTCATCTATAGATAATTTTACTTCATTGACCCGGATCATTTCTATTCTCCCCTCATTGTCATTATCATTCTATTATATTATAATGCTAGGTCCACAATATACAACTTTTATATTCATATATTATCTTTCTTTCACTAAAATTACAAACTCAATATAAAAGCAGCCTGGATATGCTCCAAACTGCTCTATATTTAGTATTACTAGAATACTGATCGTATAAATACGATCAAAATAGCCACTGGTGCTACAAACCGAATGAGAAAGCTCCAAAAGGATGCCAATCCAAATCTTACCCGTCCATGGTTTGTAGCCTCTGCGATAGCATTGTTCACGCCCCAAAACCATCCTACTACAAGGCATAGCATCAGGCCTCCCAAGGGGAGAAAAATATTGCTTGCAATAAAATCATAGGTATCGAAAAAACCCCGCTCTCCCAATACATGAATATTTGCCCATGGTCCATTGGACAAGGAAGCAGGAATGCCCATCAAAAAAATAATCAATGAAAGGAAGAAAGTAGTAATACCACGGCTCCACCGCCATTCATCCACCACATAGGCCACACACACCTCCAGCAAAGAAATAGATGAGGTTAGGGCAGCAAAAAGTACTAGTAGAAAGAATATAATGGCAAACAAGTTTCCCAAAGGCATTTGGGCGAAAACAGCAGGTAGGATAACAAACATAAGCCCTGGCCCTTGATCTGGCTCAAATCCGAAGGCAAAAACTGCGGGTAGAATAGCCAAGCCTGCCAATAAAGCAATTCCAGTATCTACCAAGGGTATCACCACAGAACTCTGAGGAATGTTGGCTTCTTTGCTAAGATAACTGCCATAGGTGATCATGGCTCCCATGCCTAGACTGAGGGAGAAAAAGACCTGCCCCAGCGCATTGAGAATAACTTCTATATTGATTTTTGAAAAATCTGGGGATAGTAGAAATCTCACACCTTCTCCTGCACCCTCAAAGGTCAGGGAACGCACAGCCAAAATGATAATCATAATAAATAGGGCTGGCATCATGAATTTGCTTGCCTTTTCGATCCCGCCGCCAATTCCGCCGTACACAATAGCCAAGGTTAGTAGCATAAAAATCCCATGATATACAATGGGTTCTACAGTCCCGGATACAAGGGCTCCAAACATATCTCCCAGCATTTTTGTGTCCGTAGTTTGTAGGGCACCCGTAAGGGCTCTTACTACATAACTGAGCACCCAGCCTCCCACCACACTATAGAAGGATAGAATCAAAAATCCAGACAAGACACCCAGTAATCCAACCCAAGTAAAAGCTCTGCTGATTCTCCGATAGGCGCCAATAGCATTTAGTTGAGTATGTCTGCCCAATACCAATTCAGCCAGCATCAATGTAAAACCTACTAAAAATAAGATGATAAAATAAATCAATACAAAGGCGCCTCCCCCATTTTGTCCTGCCATATAGGGGAATTTCCACAGGTTCCCAAGTCCTACTGCTGAGCCTGCTGCTGCCAATATAAAGCCAATTTTGGAACCCCATTGCTCCCGGTGTTGATGGCTAGCCATACAATTTCCTCCTTTTTGTATTTTATAAAATACTTTTGCGTAGTCTTTTTCCTTTTTTAGACATCCAAAAGGTCATGCATAATGAAATTTTATGTAAAAATCAAGCCAATTATACAAAAAGTAATCTTGGTATTTAAAGAAAAAGAACAGCTGACGCTCACACAACTGCTCTTTTCTTTAAATGGACAATGCTTAAAATCCTCTTCCAGCACCGCCTCCGCCAGAACGTCCGCCACCACCGGAGCTTCCGCCACCAAAGCCGCCTCCGCCAAAACCACCGCCGCCTCTTCCCCCTCGGCCTCCTCTTCCGCCATATAAGAACATTCTTAACAGCATACCTATAAAGAAGCCTTTTAAAAATCGATGGTCTAGCCACAGCAAAAATAGTACAAAGAAAATTCCTAGCGCCCTAACTACAGATGGAATTTCTCTAGAAGTATAGTTGGTGTTCCTTGGAGGGGGTTGACCTATTGTGTAACTTCCCAATATCTCCTCATCATTGTATCCATATTCTTCATTGGTTTCCTTAGCTAAAAGGGTAAAGGCCTGCAGTAAACCTTGAGAATAATCTCCTTGGGACAAAAAAGGAAGAACTGCATCTAATATAGCCCCTGCTCTACCATCGGGAATAGCACCTTCCAGACCATATCCTACCTCGATCCATATCCGTCTTTCTTCTAGAGCTAAAAGGAGCAGTACTCCATTGTCATGGGTACGATTCCCTATTGTCCATTTTTCAAAAAGCTTAACTGCATATTCATTGATTTCTAAGCCTTGCAGATTTTGAACTGTGGCTACGACAATCTGAGGTTTTTCTTGTGTAGCCTCATAATTGCGGTTTACACCAATGATTGTATCTTTTCCCTCATTTGATAAAACTCCTGCAAAATCAGCCACATAAAACTCCCCAGTAGGTTCTGGAAATACTACATCTGCAAAAACATACAATCCACTTAGTATAAAAAATAAAAGTAAAGAAGCACTTATCCACTTAGCTTTTTTCATTTAATCACCGCCTTTTTGAAGGCTCTACGAACCTCTAAAAATTTACTCTTGGTGCCTCTTGGGCCCCTTCTACCGCTTCAAAATAGGCTCTTTGCTCGAAGCCCAGTCGAGCTGCAAATAGATTTCTAGGAAAGGTTCTAATTCTTAGATTATAGTCTCTTACTGCTTCGTTGTAGCGATTTCGCTCTACATTGATTCGATTCTCTGTACCGGCCAATTCGTCCATTAGTCGATTCACATTCTCTACCGATCTCAATTGGGGGTAATTTTCCATAACTACTAAAAGTCTTCCCAAAGCTCCTTCCAATTGGTTAGATGCCTCCACTCTATCCTCTACTGTTGCTGCACCTGCCATTTTAGCTCTGGCATCAGCAATCCTGCCAAAAACCTCTTGTTCCTGTGTCATGGCTCCCCTTACTGATTCCACAAGATTGGGAATCAGATCAAATCTTCTTTGCAAACTGCTCTCTACGATAGCCCACTGAGCATCTACCTGCTCAGAAAGTGTTACTAAATCATTATAGGTACGGGCATACATTCCCATTCCTCCACCAATTAGGACTACCAAAACCAACACTATTCCTATGATAATCTTTGTTGTGCTCTTCACATATATCCCCTCCTATTTATAACCGCCAATCATTCTTGTAGAATACCCAGAATACTATTTTCTTAAACCTTTTTCATGGATTAACCTTATCTGGATATTTTTCTAATCCTATATGCAAAAAGGACATAGAAAGATTTTTCTAGGTCCTTTTCCTTATGGGTTATTTTCTATAGCTTTCATCAATCTCACA
>JBFNEZ010000188.1:0-7542 GCA_040797825.1 Thermotaleaceae bacterium
GTATAGACCTTTTCAATATCATGGGAGTTGTCTAAAATAAGACCCATATATTTTGATTTGAAAGTTGGAACAATATAGCTGTTAAAGTCCATAAAACTCCAATCATCTCTGATATTCTTAATGTCAAAATCCTCGTCTAGCCGGTTATATAATTCATTGGCAAGCATGCAATCCCCTCCTGAATATCCCTTTAACCCATCAAAAATGCGTAATAGACAATTACTTGTTTCAAGCCTATTGTATTACAGTATTTTTACATATTATACCACAACATATGTTTGTGTACACCGTGTATATAAACGCAATGCCCTTTTATACAACACTAAACTATTTTATAAACTCCTTGATATTCACAAAGGGATTCGTATACCGTTCACGTTCTTGCGTTTTCTTCCCGTACTGGATAGCTTGTTTGGGACACCATTGAATACAGGCAAGACATTGCTCACATTTATGGTTCCAAACTGGCTTCCCTTCCTTGATCTCTATATTATCAGCGGGGCAAACTTTTTTACATATTCCGCAGTGATCACATCTGCTATCCACCCAAAAATCCTTATCCATTTTGAGAAAATGGGGCATAGATACACTATAAAGAGCCTTACTTAAGAAAAAGTTGGCTAAGATTGACCCGGATTCTATGCCATGCTCTTCTTGTTTTTTAATGGTGTTTGCTATATGTCCCGTTCTATTAACCCAATTCTCGAACATTTTCTTTTGCCGTTCCTCAGATATCGCTCCCCCCCATACAATATAGTTTGTAGGCATTTGTACCACAAAACCCGATGAAAGTTTTATATTTTGCCGGGCAAGCTTTTTCTGGGTCTGTAGCAAAGTTCCTGCGGCAGACCCTCCACAGGTCGCTATGGCAAAAAAGTATTTTGCATGCTCTTTCCTAAGCTTTTTAACAAACTCAGTAACCATCAAGGGCATTCCCCAGCAGTAGACAGGAAATACTATTCCTATGTTGTCCACAGATGTATCCGGCCCTGATTTTATTGCTTTGGGAATAGAGATTAGTGTTGTTTCTCCTAGTTTCTCCGATATATCCTTTGCCACTTTTAAAGAATTGCCCGTTCCAGAGAAATAGTAAATGTTTGTTTTCATAAAACCACATCTCCCGTTCTAATATTATTTTTGAATATTATATTTCATCCTAATAATACGTTAATACGCTATCATTTGTTTCGATTGTCCTTCAATTCTTCTATAATCTTTAAATATAATCCTGCTATGCCTTATGCTCCACATAATGGTGTACAAGACAGTGGATATCTATATTATTTTTCTGTCATCCTAATAATCCAGTACAGCCAAAAGGAGCCAGTTAGAGAGGCAATCTATATATAAACTATGTGAAATTTTTATAACTGCAATTATATGATGGGTAATTGAACTTGAGAACATGACATACCGTTGTCATATATGAATTATTATAATTGATATAAATATCTAAATGTAATATAGAGCAAATTTTATTTTGAAAGAAGGAGAAAGGATGAATTTAACCTTTAGAATAAACTCATTGTATGTATGTGTAAAAGATATGCAAAGGGCAATAGAGTTCTATGAAAAATTATTTGAACAAAAAGTTACTGAAAGAGATGAAATATACAGTGTTTTTGATATTCATGGTTTTAGATATGGTTTATTTGCAAATCAAAAAATGAATGAAACAAAAGTATGGGGGAATAATTGTTTGCCGAGTTTTGCCGTAAATGATATTGAATTAATTCAGAAAAGATTGAAAGAGTTAAATTGTCCAATTGTTTTTCCATTAACAATTATATGATACGATTCAGCGTATCCTAATTAACTGCGGTTTTAGGGATGAAGGCTAAGTCAAAAGAATCGTCTCTTTAACTCCGTTCAAAAAATAAACAATACAGTACACGACTTCATGGAAAAATTTCCCTTAAAATGCTTTTCGTCTACGTGAACCTGATAAATACTTTCATTTTAAAATGACATCCTTCGCTGAACCATAAGCTGCGCTATTTCCTACTCTACTAGAGTCTCCCATGATATTTTAAAAGCTGTTCTCCATAGAACTGCATTTATCAATAATGCCACAATAATATAAATATATATCCCAAAAGGTATCCATTTCGAAAGAAAATGAATTCCCCCTAAAATACTCAGCAGCAGCATAAGAAGAAATACAGCTCCTCCAGTTCCTTGCTGTCCAGTTTGAAAAGCCTGGGTAAAAGGCAACTCTTTTTTGAAAGCTTTAAAACATATCACCGTATAGATATAAATATTGAGAAATACTGCGATTAAATCTGGGAAAATACGAACGCCAAATATCCAAATAAAAATTATACATTCAAATACATATAGAGGTAGTAACAGATTCACTAGGAAAGCTTTCAGTGTTCCTTTAAAAACAGACTCCAGTTCATTGATAGGCATGACCTTATAGATCCATGCTCCTTTATAATTGGCAGAATACCGCATCATCAAAACTACAGTAGGCAAGAACAGGGCGCAAAAATAAATATTAAAATATGCATTACTCGAAGCTATACGCTCAAAGCCTCCATCTCTCATTACGTTAGCCAGAAAAATAAAGGGAAAAATAAAAGCAAAGCCTAGGGTAGGGTATACACGCAACTTAAATTCTCTTTCATTTTTCATCATCTTGGAAGCAAAATGAAAAAAGCTTCTTTCTTCTTTAGTTGAACATACGATGGCTGCGATCCAAGATACTAACTTTTCTTTACTTCTTCTATTTCTACCATTATGGTTATTTAGTTTTTGCAAGTTTCTTTCAAAAACTGGTATCAGCTTTATATATAGGAAAATAGAAAGAATAGGAACGACCAATGCAAACATGGAGAATATAATGTAGTGTATATTCAAATCCCCGCGGAGTAAAACCTCAAAAGGAGCGCCAAACCAGGTGGGAATCACAAAATACTGCCACCATTTAGGTTGAAATGTTATATTCAGATCTATAAAATTAAACAATCGTCCGATGAGCTGGTAACCTATGCTTATCACCATAGATAAACCGATTTGCACGTAGTTGATAATATCTTTTAGCTTCTCTCCGTCAAAAAAACGCAGTATCCCTAAGTACAACAACGCCGTTAAAGCCACTATGAAAAAATCTAATAAAATGATCTCTGCAAAGAATAAAAGAAAAAACATAACTCCATGTCGTATGGCCGATGCTACCAAGGCAGGGCCTACCAATGCCATGGTGATGAAAAATAAATATACAACAATATGGATCATTTTTGCCATATTTAATGTTATATTGTTTACAGGCTTTGAAAGAATAAGATTCTTATCCTTAACGTCTAACATCACCGAAGAAAAATCAGATATGAGGGAAGTCATTACCATAAACATTGTAATGCCAAATACAAGACTCATTTGAAAGATATAGCTTTCATTCATCATGACGAGAACAACATTTATTATTCCCATCAATACATAGATCCATAGGGATTTAATGAAGCCATTCTCTGCTTCTTGCTCTTTTTTTTTAGCATTTCCTATGACAACAGGAACTTTTCTGCCGTCCATCACAAATTTTACTTGAAGGATTCTTCTCATCAGATCGTAATCTACTCCTATTTTTTCAAAGGCTTTTCGAAAGTGATCCAGTATTTTTAAGGTTTTGAACTCTTTCATATCAATGCTCCTCTGTAATTATGGATATAAACTCTTCTACAATTGACTGATGTTCATTAAATCCCGTAAGTTGGTTGAAAATCTGCTCTAAGGACTCATCTTGTGACTGTCTTCTTAGTTCCTCAAAGCTTCCATCCGCCAAAATTTCTCCATCCCTCAATAAGATAATCCGATTACTGATTTTCTCGACGACATCCATAATATGGGATGAGTAAAAGATCGTCTTTCCCTGCTTTGCCAATGCAGCCAGTAACTCCTTTACAAGAATAACACTATTAGCATCCAAACCACTTAATGGTTCATCTAAAAATAGTATGTCCGGATTATGCAACAAGCTTGAAATAATCATTGTCTTTTGCTTCATCCCTTTGGAATATGACGATATTCTTGAATCAATTACCTCTTCAATTCCAAAAATTTTCATTAATTGCGCTGCTTTTTTTTCTATTTGTTTTGGATCCTTACCATAAAGATCTCCAATAAACATTAAATATTCTCTAGCGGTAAGCGTATCATAAATCTCCGCACTTTCAGGTACATATCCGATTCTTTTCTTGTATTCAATATTTTCTTTTAACAGCTCATTCCCAAAGATTTTAATATTTCCTTTATATCCTTCCAACAATCCAAGCATGATCTTTATCGTGGTACTTTTTCCCGCTCCATTAGGCCCAATATATCCAATAATCTGTCCGGGATATATCTCGAGGGAGATTCCCTTTAACACTTCTTTAGTGCCAAAGCTCATTTGTAAATTTTCAATCTTTATGACGGCTTCTTTCTTGTTTTCCATGGGTCTGTTCTCCATTTCTATTGTATTGAGAGATAGAGAGACGTTTCGTCTGTGTTCGCTTTTAAATAAATTATTTTACTATTTCTATTTTATAGCTGTTTCCCAGTTTTAGGATATCATAAAAATATTGCTCAGACAATCAAATGGTCCCCCTTATCCCTTATCTTTTCAGTTTGACATCACTTTCTTTAGCAAATCATGGGCAAATTCCCTTGCTTTAAGCAGGTCTTTTTCATTGGGACGACCTTTTCCTATTCCGCCAATCCATTTGAATAAGCCATAGGTATTATAACCCCTACAGGAAAATTCACCGACCAGATTAGCACCTTTACTTGCTAAAATATCCGCTAATACTTTATTATACTTTATCTGACCACTTCCACTTGTTGAAAAAATAAAAGCATCCTTTCCCTTAACATTCATATTTTGTGCTTTTTTAATAGCAGTATGGTGATGCCTCCCATGAAAGATTCCTGAGCCAAAACCAATCAAATCATAATCTTCCAATATATTCTCCCTAAAGTCGCTAAATTGTACTAAATCTCCTTGAAGGATATTGCTGATTTCCTTAGCAATTTTTTCTGTATTACCATGATGTATGGAAGTGTATATTATTAATGCTTTCATAATTTGATACTCCTTTCGATTCCTAAAAAAGTGAACAACTATACTTTATCGGTTTATTGTGAAAGTAATTTTGTCAACAATGTTCTTTGCTGTTGTCAACTTAGTTAGATCGCTATACAGGTTTCCATTACTTCCATCAGGACTACTATGTCCTATCGGTACTAATTCATATGTTTTATTGTCAGCAGCATTTATAGCAGCAGCGTATATTATTGATGGCTGACCACTCCCAAATTCACCGCCGGAATAATTATTATCCCCTTGGATTGCTTCTTTTGGGTAGTATGCGTTAAAATCAGTTGACATGTTTATTTCTGCTAAAACAACAAATTGATCTTTTGCTGTATTTAGTTTTGTATTAAGTTCTAAATTGCCCTTTGGAGTTGCGGAGGTAATAGCATCAGGCACTATTTGGCTGTCCCCCCGTTTATGGGTCCAGTATGGAAGAGATTCTTTACGCTGAATTTGATCTTTTGAAGTAGGATCGGAGGGAGCCTTACTCCAGTTTTGATTAACGGTTTTCCTTGTAACATAAAGAGTATCCATATAATTTCCCTCTAGATCTTCAACCCATATAGCCATCTGGGGTGGCGTCTTTATAGTAATCAAATAATTTAGTTTAAAATCATGGAGATAATGTTCTCCTTTATAAATATCTACTATAACACTACTGCCAGCCATGTCATTCTTTAAGTTTATAACTTTTTTTCCTTCCGGTCTTATTATGAAAAATATAATTATACATATGAGTAAAATCATAGTGCCTAAAATAATCTTCCATTTTTTCATGTTCCTCAACTCCTATCTATATTAACTTATTTTTCAATAGAACGAAGTAAGAATTTGAAAGCTTCATCTACCAATTCTGACGGTTTTTTGTTGTGATAATGAATTAAATACTTTTCCTTCTTTTTAGATGTATTCAATACCCCTACTATGCTTGCCCACAAAACGAGAGCTGTATTTACTACATCAATGCTCTCTAAGATAGTGCCTTCTTTAATTCCTTCATCTAATGCGTCTTTTAAAAAATTAAATAACTTTTCCCCTTCGTCATAGCATTCTTGTAGCAACTTATCATCATTATTTTCAAAATCCATGTCCCCATTCTCATAATCCATGATTGCTTTGAAATACTCAGTATAGTTATTATTAAACGCAACAAGGATTTCCCCTAATAATTTTATCTTTGCTATGCCTGTTTTGGGACAATTCTTCTTTATAGCTTTTTCCACCATACTATTTAATAGTTTATAAGCCCTTAGCATGATTTGAAAATACAGCTGCTCCTTGCTCCTGAAATATACATATACGGTTCTTTTGCTAAACTCCGCTTCTTTTGCCACATCATCCATCGTTGCATTATCAAATCCTTTGGCAAAAAACACTTTTTCAGCAGCATCAATAATATCTTTCCTTCGTATCTCCCTTTCCTTTTCTTTGCGAGTTATAACACCCAAAATCCAAACCTCCTTTCTACGTTCTTGTGCAAATAAATAAACTATTAGTTTACACAGTTGCATTGTAGTGTAATTTTATAATTTTGTCAATATACTTTATTATAAAAAGCTGTTCAAAAAAGCGGCAGCCTACTTCGCCAAGAATCTAAAGTAAAAAGGTTTTTGTTTATCAAGGCTAATCGACATAAATACCCCCCAACATGTAATAATGGCAAAGAAATATAATTTCTGTAGCAACAAAGCCTAAATATAAAATAGAAATGGACTGAAACCCATTTCTCAGAATGCACTTTTTATATATTTCACCATTCTAGTAAAAATACCATCCCTTTGCTTAAAATCTTATGATCCATAGGCACCCAAATTACTGCTGTCCATTAGATTCCGATCCCCATTTCTTTTAAAGTTTTGAAGTTGCAACTGAAGCCCTTGCTGTAATTATTTGTTTTCTCTAATTAAATCTAATTTTTTATTTATTCGTTTTCTCAAAATATTAAATAATAGCCTTTTAATTCTATTATTAGTATTGTTATGTTTATTAAAAAAATCATCAGAACTATCAAACACGCCTAAATCCTCTGTAATAGAAAAACTCTGTATATAAGTGCTTTTTCCTTTCCAACATATACTTATCTTCTCTTTATCCTCTACAGAAATACCATATCCTATATATCCGTTATTATATCTACTCAATTTATTCCGTACCTGCTTTAAATATGGATCATCAATAATCACACCCTCTAAAGATATCCACTGATTATTGAAATATACTTCAGTCCAAGCGTGGACAATTTTTTTAGGGGCAAATAAATAAGTAATACCTGTCAATGCACCCTTCTGCATTTTTTTATCGATATAAAAGCCATGTATTCTACAGGGAACTCCTAGCCCTCTTAGTAAAGCCATTAATAAAGTACTTTTTGTATTACACTGCCCATAGCCATCTCTCAAGACTTCAGAGGCAGGTATATCATCTCCTTGATTATATCCAAACCTAATTTCATTCCTTACAAAATCATA
>JBFNEZ010000189.1:0-7522 GCA_040797825.1 Thermotaleaceae bacterium
ATTATAACCTTTGTAATAGAATGATTCTTTGGAAGTATCATAAATTTTTTGTTTCGTCAGTTCACCCTTTGTTTTTGGCATAGAAATCCTTTCTTTATATAAAGTCGGGTTTTTACCCTTTTATAATTTAGGTAGATTATAGCATGCATTGATAAAATGGTCAAATTAGTAAAATTTTAAAATATACTAATTTGACCATTGACTTTTTACAGATATAGGAATAATATAATAGTAAATATTTTAAAATTACTAATTTAAAAATATTCAAAAATGTTTTTAGGTTAATAACTGGATGCGCTTTAAAGTGCCCATTCAGATATTAGAATGTGGTTTTTGTATTTACATAAAAACTAAAAGGGGGAAATAACAATGATCGTCATTGGGGAAAAAATTAATGGAACGATACCCAGTGTAAAAAAGGCAATTGAAGAGAAGAATGAGGAGTTTATTCGTAATCTAGCTATCAAACAGGCAGACGCAGGTGCAGATTACATTGATGTCTGTGCAAGCACAGCGCCGGAGGTTGAGGCAGAAACTTTAAAGTGGCTGATGAAAATCGTTCAGGATGCTGTAGATAAGCCGCTTTGTATTGATAGTCCCAACGTCAGAACGATAGAAGCGGTATTTCCCTATGCCAAAAAGCCAGGACTAATTAATTCTGTGTCGGAAGAGGGAGAGAAATGTGAAGTGATTTATCCTATCATACAGGGCACTCAGTGGCAGGTAATTGGATTAACTTGTGATAATAATGGGATTCCTTCCGATGTAAAAACCAGAGTAGATATTACAAAAAAACTAGTAGAAAAGGCTGCAAAATATGATATAAGCCCAGATAGAATACATATAGACCCGTTAGTTATGGCTCTTTCAACAGATAATACATCTTTAAAGAATTTCATTGAGACGACAACAACGATAAAGGAGATGTATCCTAGCATTAAAGTTACCTCTGGATTGAGCAATATTTCTTTTAGTATGCCATTAAGAAAGGTAGTCAATCAAGGGTTTCTAACCATTGCTGCTTATGTAGGGATGGATTCTGCAATTATGGACCCATGCAACAGAGATATGCTGGCAACCTTGCTGGCAACAGAAGCTTTGTTAGGAAGGGACAAATACTGCAGAAATTATTCTACAGCCTATAGAAAGAACAAAATTGGACCGCTGAAAGAAGCCTAAGAATTTATTTGCGCTTTTAGGAAAACGTTTCTTTTTGAAAAGACCTGAGTGACAACAACTCCATCACAGCTGTGATGAGAATATAGATATGATTACAAATAGAGGGGGAAAGAATTATGATGGATTTAAATGTATTGACACAGGCGGTTGGAGATCTTGAGGAAGACGTAGTACTGGACATGTTAAATACCTTTGTAGCAACGAGTCCCAGTGAAGAAGAGGCACAAAAGGTAGTAAATGCATGTCAGCAGGGGATGGCTTTAGTAGGAGATTTATTTGACAAAGGGGAATACTTTGTGGGAGACCTAATTTTTGCAGGAGAGCTTCTTACCAGTGCTATCGATGTACTGAAGCCAGTAATCGGAAGCGGGAGTGCAGCGAAGGTTGGAACTATCGTACTAGGAACTGTGGAGGGGGATCTTCACGATATTGGAAAAAACATATTCAAGAGCATGTCAGAAGCAGCGGGTTTTGAAGTATATGATATAGGTATTGACCAGTCCGCAAGTGCCTTTGTGGAAAAAGTAAAGGAAGTAAAACCGCAGGTTGTAGGCATGAGCGGTGTACTCACGCTAGCCTTAGATGCTATGAAAGTGACTGTAGATGCCTTAAAGGATGCAGGATTAAGAGATAATCTAAAGGTTGTTATTGGAGGAAACCCAGTAACTGAGGAAGCCTGTAAGCAAATCGGAGCCGATGCATTTACTACAAACGCTGCAGAAGGCGTGAAAATCTGTCAAGGGTGGGTGAGCTAATATGTCAGATATGATAGCTTTATCCCAAGAAAGAACCCAGTTATTTAAAGATTTATACAGGGGAATAACACCTAAGAAAGTACCGATTGGCATTAAGTTATATACAGAGTTTGCTATTCAGTATGCAGGGATGAATTTACCAGAAGTGCAATGGAAGACAGAGAAGCTTGAAGAAGCCTTTGATAAAGTATGCAGTGACTTTGTTGCAGACCTGCCCCCTATTGGTGCGAACCGCTTTATTTCATTTTACGATATGTTAGGTGCCAAGACCTTTGTAATGGGTTCCAGCGGATTTATTCAACACCCAGAGATTCATGGGTTGGAACCTGAAGAATATGACGAATTTATACAATCACCCTATGATTGTATAGTAGAGAAGATACTGCCAAGGCTCTATACAAAGCTGGATACAGACAATGCAAATACAAAGGCACTAATATTGGCAAAGGCCATGAAGGCCTACTACGATGAATTTGCCGGCTTCGGTGCAATAAAGGGAAAAATGATTCAAAAATATGGTTATGCAGTTATGTCACCAGCTTCTGGTACATTTTGTGAAGCGCCCTATGATTTTGTTGCCGACCTAATCAGAGGGTTTAAAGGGATTTCTAATGATATTAGAAGATGTCCTCAAAAAGTTTTAGAAGCCTGTGAAGCTGTTACGCCTCTAATGCTGAAGAAAGGCACGCCGCCGGTGCCATCCATTGATGGGGAAACCATGATCCCACTACATATGGCCCCATACATGAGAGACAAAGACTTTGAGAAATTCTATTGGCCAACGTTCAAAAGATTGATAGACTCCTTAGCAGAGCGGGGACAAGGGGTATATCTATTTGTTGAACATGACTGGATGAGGTATTTGGATTATTTATATGAGCTTCCTGAAAATACAAGGATGAGATTTGAATACGGGGATCCAAAACTGGTAAAAGAGAAGTTGGGAAAGAAGCATATCATTAGTGGATTTTACCCAATTTCTATGTTGAAAAACGGAACAAAGGAACAATGTATCGATAAAGCAAAGGAGCTCTTAGACATTTTAGCACCAGGGGGAAGATACTATTTTGACTTCGATAAAGTACCTATTACTGTGGATAGTGTTAATGTGGAGAACTTAAAAGCTGTGCTAAACTATGTGAATGAAAATGGAAAGTATTAAAGGGGGTAAGGATATGGATACAAACTACTATAAGACGTGGGAAGAATATAAGGCAGACTATGATGAAATGAATGAAGTCTTAGAAGGGGCAATGGCGCCTAAAATAGAAAAGTATGAGGATATGCTGTTTAATTTTATTTTATCTTTGGTACTGTAGACATCAGAGATGTTGCACTCTAGGAATGGGACTGTAGGGTGTATTCTGCAGTCCCCTATATAAAAAAGAATAATTGGAGGAATGAAAATGTCTGAAAAAATTAGCAAGGGCATAATAAATGCCTATGGCCTGGGAGAATTAGGCTTTATCATCATGATGACATTGGCAACGACTTACTACTCCTACTTTCTTACAGATGTGGCAATGATAGGTGCAGCTGCCATGGGAACCATCCTACTGGTAGCAAGAATCGTAGATGCAGTCTCCGTACCGATCGCGGGAGCAACCATTGAAAAAAGCAGCATGAAATGGGGTAAATATAGATCTTGGGTTTTAGTAAGCCCGCCCTTCATACTACTTTTCTTTATAATGATGTTTACCAATGTAAATATGAGTCCTGAGATAAAAGCAGTCTATTTAGGAGGGGCTTATATAATCGCCCATGTCTGTGTAAATCTAGGATATACCAGCTATCTTTCACTTATCCCTGTATTAGGGGTTGATCCTGGAGACAGACTGCTCCTTGCTTCAAGAAGAGGTCAGGCCAATGCTGCAGGAAAAATTATCTTTAGTCTTATCGCAATGCCATTAGTAATTGCCTTAGGTGCTGGAAACGAAGCAAAGGGGTTCTTTTTAACAACAATTTTGTTTACATGTATGATGATAACCGGTTTTTATATCGTAGCCAATATTTCTAAAAAATATGATGTAAATTTAGGAACTATTGCCAAAAAAGAAAAATTATCTACAACAGAAATGCTATCTCAAGTTTTTACAAATAAACCGCTCTTATTATTGATGCTTACTGAAATTACAAGATGGACCAGTATGTTTGCATTGTATGGATTAGCAGCCTACTATTTTAAATATGTTGTAAACAATATGATCATGATCTCAGTATTCTTTACAAGTGTCAATGTGGCAATGCTAGTTGGAACAACAGCCGCCCAGTTTATAGCCCAAAGGATTGACAAGAGAAATACATACCTATGCGGGCTGAGCATTTTATTAGCAGGTTTGATAGGAACATGGTTATTTGCAGACAATGCCACTACTTTTATTGCACTTATGACAATTGGATATTTTGGCTTTGCTTTTGGAAATAACTTAAATACAGCGATGTACTCCGATGCCGTTGATTATGGTGAATGGAAAACAGGGAAAAATGCCAGAGGATTTGTTATGTCTATGTTCTCACTTCCTGTAAAAATTGGTATCGCTATTGGAGGCGCTGCCTCAGGATATGGCCTTGCTGCCATAGGATATGTGGCAAATGCAGAAATGACGCCTCAATTGGTTAGTGGTATTAACATGCTTATCACCATACTTCCAGCATCCTTTGTGGTCATAGGCATTCTGAGTATGTTCTTCTACAACCTAAACAGCGAGAAGATTAAACAAATGCAGTTAGAGATTCAGCAGAGAAAAGCAATAGAAGCATAGTATAGAACCCATGAATAGGCCCCCATAATAAGATTCCTATATAAATAGTAAGAGTATCCAACGTGTGAAAATTCTATTCTTTACTAGGCATAATAAGGAAGGTTTATGGAGGCCATTTTACTATGCATTTAGCAGAAGTAAGGATTAAGATTAAATCATAGCTAAGTCATGAGATTAGCTATTTTCCTTTTCGTATAGTTGAAACTGGTTAGGAGTTGATATCATGGACGTCAATGCTACTGAAAGGAAGAACTTTGCATTACAATTTAAAATGATCACTATGAGTTTCATTGGAATATTTGTTTTTTTTATTAGTATCCCTATAGGGGGAAAAAAGAGTATATTTGTAAATCATTTAGCGGAATTTTTGACAGTCACTTTATTTCAATTAATGCCCTATATGATATTAATCATTAGCAGTTATTGTATTGTAGATATAATTAGAAAAAAGGGGGAAAGTAAAAAAGATGCTGTCTCGATGATATTGTCAGCATGTAAAATAGTGGGTTATATCTTCCTGATATTTACTATTTTTAGGGTGGGTCCTTCCTTTTTATTGAATGAATCTGTAGGGCTATTTATCATTAACAAATTATTGATTCCCATAACTATCAATATACCTGTGTCTGCATTATTTTTACCTTTCTTATTAGATTATGGACTAATCGACTTTATAGGTGTTTTATTTAAAAAAGTAATGAGACCAATTTTTAAATGTCCTGGAAGATCTGCTGTGATTGCAGTAAGTGCGTTCTTAGGGAATTTTTCAGTAGGACATATTGCAGTAGATAGTATGTACAAGACAGGAAAGCTTACTGAAAAAGAAGCAGTGATTATAGGTACCGGGTTTTGTACCTGTTCAATAGGGTTTTTAATCGTACTTGCAAATACATTGGATATTATGGAATATTGGAATTTTTATTTCTGGAGCAGCTTAGGGATAACTTTTTTTGTAACATTCGTTTCTATCAGACTATGGCCACTAAACAGAAAAAAAGAGGTCTACTATGATGGCGTAACTCCTCAACCAGAACAAGAATTTAAAAGGGATTTGATACAAAATGCATATAGGGTAGGCCTAGCTGCGGTTGAAGAGGCCGAACCTTTACAAAAGAGGCTAATATTTATATTACAGGAAAGTTTTAAAATTTTATCAGGGCTATTATGTGGGGCCATGTTTTTTGCATCTATTGGTATGTATCTAAATCAGAATACATCTTTTTTTACGTATTTAGGCTACATCTATTATCCTTTCTTAAAGCTAGTGCAGATCCCGGACATCAAAGTAGCTGTTGATGCAGCGGGGATCTCAATTTTGGATTTGTTTTTGCCTGCGATTATTGGCGCAAAGGAAATGATAGCACTACAAACAAGATATTTAATTGCAGTTATTCCGGTTTCAATGATTGTGTTTTTTGCAGGATTTATTCCTTGCATATTGGCCACAGAGATACCCGTAAAGCTAAGTGAATTAGTTTTTTTATGGGTTCAAAGAACCATCCTTACCATCCTATTTGCAGGTATCATAGGAATGCTTTACTTTTAGATTTGCAGAAATTAGAAGAAGAATTTATTTAAAATATTTCGGCGTGACAGTAACCCCGTCCCCGTGTCACATATGTCAAAATTCAACATCCTTGTCTTTTGTGATATAGGATGTTTTTTATTGTGGTTTTTTCATTGTTAAGACTGGAAGACCTTATTATTTAGTAAAAAAAGTCTTTAAATGCAGGAACGTCCATGGGACATAATCACATTTACATACACAGGTGCTCTTATTCGTTTGACGCTGGAGCCACCAAAGGATGTGTAGTCATTTTGTTAGGTCCATGAAAATTGTTTATTTTCAAACTTGGAGAAAGGTGTGTAAATGAAGAATAGTGAGAAGCATCAAGAACAATTTGACTGCAATTCAAAAGGTCGTTTATTTGGAGAATTTAAAGATGTAACTTATATTACTCTCCAGCCAATTCGGTATAGTGGTTTAAGCAGCCGGTAAAAAAACTATTATCTGTAAGAATGTCTTCAAAAACGATAGATTAGTATAAAAGAATAGCAGTTAATTATAAATTATGAGCCAAATTTCTTATTGAGTATTCCTACAAATTTTGCTAAAATTTATTTCAGACAGAAAAAAAGAGTGCGAAATTTTCAACCCTTTGTGAAGCTTTAGGGTATTTTTTATTGCTTTTTGATCTACATATAGTATATTATTTATATTAATGCACCATATATAGCGGAAAGGAAGCTGACTATGATCGACAAGATTAGGAAGAGAGATGGACGAATCATTAACTTTGTTCCTCAAAAAATTACAGCAGCAATTTTCAAGGCAGCGCAGGCTGCGGCAAAGAAGGATGAAAAGGAAGCGGACTACGAGATTGCCGAGAAACTGACCGATGATGTAATGGCTTTGTTAAATAAAAAATTCATCGAAGAAATTCCTACCGTTGAGCAAGTACAGGATGGGGTTATAAAGATATTGATTGAATCAGGCCATGCAAAAACAAGTGAGAATTACATCCTTTATAGAGCAGAGCGTACGCGGAGCAGGGAGTCAAAATCCCGTTTGATGAAAACCATAGAAGCGATTACGTTAAAGGATGCTACAGAGAGCAACGCAAAAAGAGAAAATGCCAACATTGATGGAAATACTGCAATGGGAACTATGCTTCAGTATGGAAGTGCGGTCTCAAAAGAATTTTGTAAAACCCATATGCTGAAACCTGAGCATGCCTTTGCCCATGAAAATGGAGATATACATATTCACGATCTTGACTTTTTTAATATGGGTACCCTAACCTGTGCACAAATAGATATTCTTAA
>JBFNEZ010000190.1:0-7503 GCA_040797825.1 Thermotaleaceae bacterium
GATTTGACTACAGAGGATGACTATGAAAGTCAAGAGGATTACGGGGATTATGATGCCTATGAGGATGATGATTTTTAAAGGATAAACCGATAGAATAGAACTGCTCTATACCAAAATGAAGGGAGAGAAACTCCTTGTTTGAATTGAATAACTTTGAATCTATGAAGATTGGTTTGGCTTCTCCTGAAAAAATCAGAAGCTGGTCAAAGGGAGAAGTTAAAAAACCAGAGACAATTAACTATCGTACATTAAAACCAGAAAAAGAAGGACTTTTTTGCGAAAAAATCTTTGGACCTACAAAGGACTGGGAATGTCACTGTGGGAAGTATAAAAGAGTACGCTACAAAGGTGTTGTATGCGATCGTTGTGGGGTAGAGGTAACAAAGTCTAAGGTAAGAAGGGAACGTATGGGGCATATTGAGCTGGCTGCCCCCGTATCCCACATTTGGTATTTCAAGGGAATTCCCAGTAGAATGGGATTATTACTGGACATGTCGCCAAGGGCCCTAGAAAAAGTACTATATTTTGCATCTTACATTGTTACAGATCCAGGAGAAACATCCTTAAGCTACAAACAATTGTTGAGCGAAAAAGAGTATCGAGAGTATCGAGATAAATTTGGAAGTCAGTTTAAAGCCTCTATGGGTGCTGAAGCAATCAAAGATATTTTAAATCAAATAGAACTGGAAAAACTGTCAAAGGATCTAAGATTGAAGCTTAGAGATAGCTCTGGACAAAAAAGAATACGTACCATTCGACGTTTAGAAGTAGTTGAAGCCTTTAAAAAATCAGAAAATGATCCAGCATGGATGATTCTTGACGTGATACCAGTTATCCCGCCGGAGTTAAGACCTATGGTACAGCTAGATGGGGGACGATTTGCTACTTCTGACTTAAATGATTTATATAGAAGAGTTATCAATCGAAACAATCGTCTGAAAAGATTATTGGATTTAGGTGCTCCAGATATTATTGTGCGTAATGAAAAAAGAATGCTCCAAGAAGCAGTAGATGCTTTGATCGATAATGGAAGACGAGGAAGACCAGTAACAGGACCTGGAAATAGACCACTAAAATCCCTTTCTGATATGCTTAAAGGGAAACAGGGGCGTTTTAGACAAAACCTTCTTGGAAAGCGTGTTGACTATTCAGGCCGTTCGGTTATCGTAGTAGGACCTGAACTTAAGTTTTATCAGTGTGGTCTGCCGAAGAAAATGGCTTTAGAGCTGTTCAAACCGTTTGTTATGAAACGTCTCGTAAATGACGGTTATGCCCACAATATCAAAAGTGCAAAACGGATGGTAGAGCGCGTAAGATCTGAGGTTTGGGATGTCTTAGAAGAGGTTATCAAAGAGCATCCTGTACTGCTTAATCGTGCTCCGACCTTGCATAGATTAGGGATTCAAGCTTTTGAACCTATTTTGGTGGAAGGAAAAGCTATTAAACTTCATCCCTTGGTTTGTACCGCATATAATGCTGACTTTGATGGGGATCAAATGGCCGTCCATGTACCTTTATCTGTTGAATCTCAAGCAGAAGCTAGATTTTTAATGCTTTCTGTTAATAATATTTTGGCACCAAAGGATGGCTCTCCGATTACCACCCCAACCCAGGATATGATCCTAGGCAGTTACTACATGACTGTTGAAGTTGAGGGGGCCAAAGGGGAAGGCATGATCTTTAAAGACTTTGAAGAAATGCTATTGGCCTATGAAAATAAGGCCGTGACCCTGCATTCAAAGGTGAAGGTTCGCAGAAGGCTTTCTACTGAAGATACGGGCAAACTTGTAGAAAGTACAGTGGGAAGATTTATCTTTAATGAAAAAATCCCTCAGAATCTTGGGTTTGTAGACAGAAACCTTGATAAATATGGCTTGGAGATAGATTTCCTTTGTGATAAGAAGGCTTTAGGCAAAATTATCGATAAATGCTTTAGAGTTCATGGAAATACCATGACAGCTCACCTGTTGGATCATATTAAGCAAATGGGCTTCCATTATTCAACGATTGGTGCCATTACCATAAGCGTATCGGATATGGAGATTCCTCAGGAAAAAGAAGAATTGTTATCTGTTGCCAATGAAATTGTTGATAAGTATGAAAAAGCATACCGAAGAGGGCTTATTTCTGACGAAGAGAGATATGAAAAAGTTATTCAAACATGGCAGGAAACAACTGAAAAAGTTACCGATGCCCTTATGAAAAACCTTGGGCGCTTAAACAACGTATATATTATGGCTCACTCCGGTGCTAGGGGTAGTAAGAATCAGATTCGTCAGCTGGCTGGTATGCGTGGTTTGATGGCCAATGCATCTGGTCATACAGTAGAAATTCCAATCAAATCTAATTTCCGTGAAGGTCTATCGGTATTAGAATACTTTATCTCTACCCACGGAGCCAGAAAAGGTCTGGCAGATACGGCTCTAAGGACTGCTGACTCTGGATATCTAACAAGAAGATTGGTTGACGTGAGCCAAGATGTAATTATTAGAGAAATCGACTGCGGCACCAACGAAGGAATTGCTGTTGAAGATTTTAAAGATGGAAATGAATTAATCGAATCCTTGTATGATAGAATTGTTGGCAGATACGCTTTGGAAGACATTGTTGATCCAGAGACAGGTGAAATCTTAGTAGAGCGGAACCACATAATTATGGAAAAAGTTGCAGACAGAATCATTGCAGCAGGTATTACGAAGGTCAAGATTCGAACTGTACTCCATTGTCGTACAAAACATGGTGTGTGTGCAATTTGCTATGGAAGAAATCTGGCCACAGGTGAACATGTTAATGTAGGAGAAGCTGTAGGAATTATCGCAGCACAATCCATTGGAGAACCTGGAACCCAGTTGACCATGCGTACCTTCCATACAGGTGGAGTTGCTGGTGCCGACATCACACAAGGTCTTCCAAGGGTTGAAGAGCTCTTTGAAGCAAGAAAACCTAAGGGTTTAGCTATTATCTCTGAGATTAATGGAAAGGTGTCCATTAATGAAACCAAGAAAAATCGTGAAGTAACCATTACTGACGAATATGGTGAAGCTAGGACCTACTCCATTCCTTATGGTTCAAGAATCAAGGTAAGAGAAGGCCAGATTATTGAGGCAGGGGATGAAGTTACTGAGGGTTCAGTAAACCCCCATGACATTTTGCGTATAAAAGGTGTCAGCGGCGTTCAGCAATATCTTGTAAAAGAAGTACAACGGGTATATAGAATGCAGGGCGTGGATATCAACGATAAACATATTGAGGTTATTGTTCGTCAAATGGTTGCAAGAGTAAAAATTGAAGATGCTGGTGATACAGATATGTTACCTGGCGGATTGAGTAATGTATATGAATTTGAAGCAGAGAACAATCAGGTAGAAGCCAATGGCGGCAAGCCAGCGGTAGGAAAAAGGGTGCTTTTAGGAATTACAAAGGCCTCCCTAGCAACTGAGTCATTTCTTTCGGCGGCTTCCTTCCAGGAAACAACCAGAGTTTTGACTGAGGCAGCCATTAAGGGTAAAGAGGATCATCTAATTGGCCTAAAAGAAAATGTAATTATTGGAAAACTGATTCCAGCAGGCACAGGGTTAAGAAGATACAAGAATATTGCCATTGAGCATCAGGATTCTGACAAACATTAATCCAAATTAGATGGTTGACAGTATAACAGCATAGTGATAAAATATCTAAGTGTGTAAAAACCACTCAATAGTTGACTTTTTAGATGCCTAGAAAGATTATGTTAGAATCTGCACATAATCTTTCAGGTGTTTAATAAAGGAGGATACTATCCAATGTTTGATGAACTAAAAAAACAGAACAAATTAATTATTGGCAGCAAACAAGGATTAAAGGCTATTAAAGAAAATCGAGCACAAACCCTGTTTATTGCAAAGGATGCAGAACGCCATGTAACAAGAAATATAGAAGAGGCAGGGAAAGAGATGCAAGTGCAAACCGTATACGTTGATTCTATGAAAAAGCTTGGAAAAGCTTGCGGCATTGAAGTAGGAGCTGCCGTTGCGGTGATTTTAAAGTGAAGCTAGAAACTTCAACAACAGCATAGGCTGTATCAATCCTATGAAAATATATTTATTATTATTTTATTCGTGGAAGGAGGTGCACAAAATGCCTACAATTAGCCAATTGGTGCGAAAAGGAAGAGAGAAAGTTGAATACAAATCAACAGCTCCAGCCCTTCAAAAAGGGTTCAACTCACTTCACAGAAAATCTACTGATATCAGTGCTCCACAAAAGAGAGGCGTATGTACGTCAGTAAAAACTGTAACACCAAAGAAACCTAACTCTGCTTTAAGAAAGGTTGCAAGGGTAAGATTAACAAACGGTATCGAGGTAACTGCCTATATACCAGGAATTGGTCACAACCTTCAAGAACATAGCGTTGTTCTTATCAGAGGAGGAAGGGTAAAAGACTTACCAGGGGTTAGATACCACATTGTAAGAGGTACCCTTGATACTGCAGGTGTAAAAAACAGAAATCAAGCTAGATCAAAGTACGGTGCAAAGAAACCTAAAAAATAATGAATCGTCGAGCGGAGCTGCACCCAGTCCTAGTTTAGGATTGGGTTTTATATAGACCAGCATTTTGACGCACGACGGCAACATAAAGGTTGTCGAGTACCGATGAGAGAAATTCTTGTTAAGGAGGGAAGTAAAGTGCCAAGAAAAGGACATGTGCCAAAAAGAGAAGTACTGCCAGATCCTGTTTACGGAAGCAAAGTTGTTACAAAGCTAATTAATAACATTATGCTGGATGGTAAAAGAGGAACTGCTCAAAGGATTGTTTATGATGCCTTTGAAATGATTAGAGAAAAAACAGGTGAAGAACCTCAAGAGATATTTGATAAAGCGCTGAACAATATCATGCCAATACTAGAAGTAAGGGCAAGACGTGTGGGTGGTGCAAACTATCAGGTACCAGTGGAAGTAAGACCAGAAAGAAGACAAACACTTGGTTTAAGATGGTTGGTTAACTATACACGCAAGCGTGGAGAGAAGACTATGGATGAAAGGTTGGCAAAAGAAATCATGGATGCGGCCAACAGTACAGGAGCTTCTGTAAAAAAGAAGGAAGATACTCACAAAATGGCAGAAGCCAACAAGGCATTCGCCCACTACAGATGGTAGTTTGAGGCAATGTTTATAAGTATTTGGTTTAATTATGAATATTTTGGGGAAAATATTTTCTGTAGCAATTCCGAAACAAGAAAGGAGGAAGACTTGTGCCTAGACAGTTTCCATTAGATAGAACCCGTAATATAGGCATCATGGCCCATATTGATGCGGGAAAAACGACTACCACAGAGAGAATTCTATTCTATACTGGTAGAACCCATAAAATTGGGGAGGTTCATGAAGGCGCTGCTACCATGGACTGGATGGAACAAGAGCAGGAAAGAGGTATTACAATTACTTCTGCTGCAACAACTGCACAATGGAATAACAATAGAATCAATATTATAGATACGCCGGGCCACGTGGACTTCACCGTTGAAGTAGAACGTTCTTTACGTGTACTGGATGGTTCAGTAGCCGTTTTCTGTGCAAAGGGTGGTGTAGAACCACAATCAGAAAATGTATGGCGACAAGCTGATAAATATAAAGTGCCAAGAATGGCTTATGTAAATAAAATGGACATTATTGGTGCAGACTTCTATAGAGTAGTCGATATGATGAAAGATCGCCTAAAGGCCAATGCTGTACCAATTCAATTACCTATTGGTGCGGAAGATACCTTCAAAGGGATGGTCGATTTAGTAGAAATGAAAGCAAGAATCTACAAGGATGATTTAGGAAAAGAAGTAGAAATTACAGAGATTCCTGAAGACTTGAAGGATAAGGCTGAGGAGCTCAGACTAGCCCTTGTAGAGGCTGTAGCAGAAGCAGATGAAGAATTGATGATGAAATATCTAGAAGGCGAAGAGTTAACAATAGAAGAGATTAAAAAAGGAATCAGAATGCAGACCATTGCCAATGCAATGGTACCAGTTTGCTGCGGTTCTTCCTATAGAAATAAAGGAGTTCAAACCTTGCTGGATGCTGTAGTTGATTATATGCCATCTCCTCTCGATATCCCAGCTATCAAAGGGGTATTGCCGGATAGCCAAGAAGAGGCAGAGAGAAAAGCAGATGATAGTGAGCCATTTTCTGCCTTGGCCTTTAAGATTATGACAGATCCATATGTAGGAAAACTGGCATTCTTTAGAGTTTATTCAGGTGTTCTTCAGTCTGGTTCTTATGTATATAACTCTACAAAGGGTAAAAAAGAAAGAATTGGACGTATACTGCAAATGCATGCAAATCATAGAGAAGACATCGAACAAGTATATGCAGGAGATATTGCAGCCGCAGTAGGATTAAAAGATACAACAACGGGAGATACTTTGTGTACACAAGATCAACCGATTATACTAGAATCTATGGAATTCCCAGAACCAGTTATTGAAATTGCTATAGAGCCAAAAACAAAGGCTGGTCAAGAGAAAATGTCCATTGCACTGCAAAAACTAGCAGAAGAAGATCCAACCTTTAGAACATGGACGAACCAAGAAACAGGTCAGACTATTATTGCAGGCATGGGAGAGCTTCACCTAGAAATTATCGTAGATAGAATGCTGCGTGAATTTAAAGTTGAAGCCAATGTTGGTAAGCCGCAGGTTGCTTACAAAGAAACAGTTACTACATCTACAGAGGTAGACATGAAGTATGCTCGTCAGTCTGGTGGACGTGGACAGTACGGTCATGTTAAGATCCGTATGTTCCCGCAAGAACCAGGAGCAGGATATGAGTTTGTGAACGCTGTTGTGGGCGGTACCATTCCAAAGGAATATATCCCCCATGTAGATGCAGGTATTCGCGGAGCCATGGATAATGGTGTTCTTGCAGGCTATCCGGTTGTTGACATAAAAATTGAACTTTATGATGGTTCTTACCATGAGGTAGACTCCTCAGAGATGGCATTTAAAATTGCTGGTTCTATGGCTTTCAAAGAGGCTATGAAAAAGGCAAAGCCAGTACTGCTTGAGCCATACTTCAAGATTGAAGTAGTCGTGCCAGAAGAGTACATGGGAGATGTTATTGGGGATATTAACTCAAGACGTGGTAGAATCGAAGGCATGGAAGCAAGAGCTGGCGCTCAGGTGGTTAGAGGGTATGTACCATTATCAGAAATGTTTGGCTATGCTACAGACCTGCGTTCTAAGACACAAGGTCGTGGAACTTATGCAATGGTATTTGACCACTATGAACCAATTCCAGCAAGTTTAGCAGAAAAAATTATTGCTGGAAAATAGGCTATAAGAATATGCTGTTGATAGGATCAACAGCTATCCATAAGAATTCAAGGGTAAACACATTAAAAGCATGGTGCAGCCTAGAGCTGCACCGACTTTCAGAAGGAGGAGAAAGAAATGGCAAAGGCTAAATTTGAAAGAAATAAACCCCATGTTAACATTGGAACAATTGGACACGTAGACCACGGTAAAACAACATTAA
>JBFNEZ010000191.1:0-7486 GCA_040797825.1 Thermotaleaceae bacterium
GAAGAAAAAGAATTAAATGGTTGCAGAGCATCAAATGAAAAACTTTGGGAATAATACATACAAATCTATTTTAAAAACTAAAATAGGAGGATGCAAAATGCTCAACCATTTAAACTTTTTGAAAAATGAGAAATTCTTACTTTTCTCAGCAGGTGTGGTAACTACTCTATTGGGTTCCAAGATTCAAAAAAGCCCTAAAACTAGAAAGGTTGTAGTAGGTGCTGTAGCAAAGTGTATGCAGCTTCAAAAGGATGCCCAGGAGGCTATAATAAACATGAAGGAAGAAGCTCAAGATATTTGTCACGATGCTAAAATAGAAGCCAATAGAGCAGAACCTGATATTCAATGAAGGTGCTAATCTATGAATTATAAAATACTGTATGACAAGCCTGGCAGACTCAGGTTAAGATTGGGACAAGCAGCATTTACCAGAGAAGAAGGCTATGGGATAGAAAAATTGTTATATGGCCTAGAAGGTGTCCTATCTGTTTCTACGACCCCTATCAATGGGGGCCTATTGATTACCTATGAAGAGGAAAACAGAGAAAATATACTGAATGTCATTGAAGGTTTGTCTAAAACCAGTCTGCCAGTTGCGGCCCCAGGAGAATTGTCTATAGATAGAGAACTTTACGAAACCTTCGCAAAAAAAGTGGTGGATATCTTAGCAAAGAATATAGTGATAAAAAATCTTTTTCCAAATCCTATCCGCAATATGATGACGATATATCGTTCGATTAAATATCTAAGAAATGGAATGAATAGTCTGTCTTCAGGAGCTATTAATGTAGATGTTTTGGATGCTACGGCAATAGGGGTCTCTATTGGTCAAGGAAATTATTCTACAGCCAATTCAATTATGTTGCTCTTGTCGATTGCAGCCATGTTAGAAGATTATACTACTAAGAAGGTTAAAAATGCCTTGATCCATAGTTTGGCCATTAAAACCGATAAGGTTTGGAGGATGGAGGATGATACTGAAGTCTCTAGACAGTTATCAGAAATTCGAGCAGGAGATATCATTGTGGTTCGTACGGGATCGATAATTCCTGTCGATGGAATTGTTATCAGTGGGGAAGCTTTGGTTAATGAATCTTCTCTTACTGGAGAATCAACTGCTGTAATGAAATCAAGCAGTGCTACAGTATATGCGGGTTCTGTTGTTGAAGAAGGTTCTATAAACATTGAAGTAAAGGCAATTGATGGGGATACCCATGTCCATAAAATTGTTGAGCTGATTGAACAGTCAGAGGATATCAAGGCACAAGTGCAGAGCAGAGCTGAAAAGCTGGCAGATTCCATCGTTCCCTATTCTTTTCTTGCATCTATAGGGATATTTATGGTTACGGGAAATGTTAGCAAAGCCCTATCTATACTTATGGTGGATTATTCTTGTGCTATTAAGCTATCTACCCATATCTCTGTCATCTCGGCCATGCATGAAGCATCATCGAACAATATTATGGTCAAGGGCGGAAAATACTTAGAAGCCTTTGCTGAAGCAGATACCATTGTTTTTGACAAAACAGGAACCCTTACAACGGCTACTCCCAAAGTAGCACAGATTATACCCTTTAGAGATTATACCGAAGAATATGTACTGAGAACAGCAGCTTGTATAGAGGAGCACTTTCCCCACAGTGTTGCCCGTGCGATTGTAAAGAAAGCTGAAGAAGAGGATCTTCATCATAATGAAGAGCATGCTGAAGTAGAATATGTAGTGGCCCATGGCATAGCTACAAGATTAGAAGGTAAGCACACCATCATAGGCAGCTATCACTTTGTAGTTGAAGATGAGGGTGTAAAAATTACAAAAAAGCAAAAAGAAATAATACAAAATACGTGTAAGGGTTATTCCATAATTTATCTCGCTAAAGGAAAGACATTGGCGGGTGCAATATGCATAGAAGATCCTCCAAGGGAAGAAGCAAAGGATGTAATAAACAGCTTGCGAAAACTAGGCGTAGACAATATTCTAATGTTAACAGGGGATAGTGAAAATGCAGCGGAAGCTGTGGCGAAGGAATTAGGTATTACAGATTATCGTTCCGAGGTACTGCCTGTTGAGAAATCTATTATTATACAAGAATATAAGGATAAGGGTCATCGGGTCATCATGATAGGAGATGGTGTCAATGATTCCCCAGCACTTTCAATATCCGATGCTTCCGTATCTATGAAGGATTCCTCAGATATTGCCAGAGAAGTTTCTGATGTTGTACTTCTTAGCAATGATCTAAAAAAAATAATAACATTAAGACACATTAGCCGTGGACTGATTTATAAGATTAACCGAAACTATCAGCTGATAGTAGGATTCAATAGCACCTTAATACTATTAGGCTTGTTAGGAGCCATAACGCCAACCACATCAGCCCTTTTGCACAATCTATCCACCATGTTTTTAGGGGTGAATTCCATGAAACCATTGCTAAAAAAATAGAAATATAATCCTCTGTTAGAACAGGGGATTTTGTTTTATGTATTAAAAATATAGGGAACAAGAAAAAGAGATGAAAAAACTGTTGTTATAGCCTGTCATAAGTTTTGCCAAGATTTAACGAGAAATTAATTGGGATTTAACGATAATGAAATATTATTTTAATTGTATTTATTAGAACGATTTCTATTATGTATTGCCAATTTACTGATAGGAGAAAATTAATAAAAGGAGGATACGACTATTAAAAGGTAAGGAAAAAAGATATGGGATGAATATTTGCAATAATTATCTGTTTTAGTTTCTTAGCTATAGGCTTTAATAGAGACAAGGCAGGTCATACAACAAGGTAGTCAGCACGGAAATCGCAATGATTTTAAGGGGGATAGCAGATGAATCAGATAAGAAAAATAGCCGTTAAAGTAGTAGCTTTATTGTTAATTGCACTTCAATTATTGAGCACATCACTGCCGGTATATGCTTTAGGAAATCTTGACTTTAGCACCACAATGATGACAGCACTAATCAACGATAGTCGGCAATTTCTTGCTCCAGGTATTGAGGAAAGAAGAATTACACTGCTGAATAGTCAGGGACAGAGGATAGAAAATTTTGTACTGGAAGTAGACTTACAGTCAAACCCCAATACCATTGTAACGGGCTCCTATAAGGACGGATTTGACTACGGGATGTCAACTGTAAGAGATCAGGCAGACTACGCAGCCATCAATGGAAAGCCAGTTGTAGCAGCTGTGAATGCAGATTTTTATAATATGGCTACAGGCGAGCCTACAGGCTGTTTTGTAAAAGAAGGCAGGGAAATCAAATCATTACCAAGCAATTGGAGTTTTTTTGGAGTAAAAGCAGATGGGACGGCTGTTATAGGTGACCATCAAGTTTATCAAATGAACAAAGGTGAAATATTGGAGGCACTTGGAGGTCAATGTCTAGTCGTGAAGGATGGACAAGCCGTTGATTTTTCATCTGGAAGCTATAGCACACATTATACCAGTAGACATCCTAGAACAGCTGTGGGGATAAAGGCAGATGGTTCTGTGGTTTTTATGGTATCTGACGGTAGACAGGAGCCTTATTCTGCTGGATTGACAATGACGGAGTTAGCTGAACTGATGAGAGATTTGGGCTGTGTTACAGCTTTAAATCTAGATGGAGGTGGTTCAAGTACTTATCTTGCCAGAAAGCAGGGGACCGATTTTCTTGCTTGTAAGAATAGTCCTTCTGATGGAGGGGAAAGAACTGTAGCCAATTCCTTTCTGATTTTAGCCAATACAGCTTCTGATCACGTATTCAGTAGAGCTGCAATCGCTCCACAGGATAAAGCGTATACACCAAATTCTACAATCAAGTTTACTGCCGCAGGAATGGATGCATCTGGCGCATCAGCTGCCCTTCCTCAAGAAGGTCTGGTTTGGAGATTGTCAGATAATAGCTTTGGTGAAATTGATCCTACAACGGGTCAGTTTGTTTCTAATGGAAAACAAGGACAGGTGGAAATTCAATTAGTTTGGGAAGAAAGTACCAACACTGTAACGGGAAGTGTATACGGACAATCTCAGCATACAGAGGATAACGTAACAGAAAGTGTAACAGAATCTGTATATAAGGATTCAAATACTGTTTCTCAAATGCTCCTTGCTGAGGGAGAAATCATTGGTACTACATATTTAGAAATTGCCATGCCAGACAGTTTAAGCTTCAACCAACCAGAGATAAGTCTTCCTTTTGATAGCTCAAGTGATTTAGGCTTTAAAGCTCAGTATAGAGGAAGAGATGTTATACTTAAATCCGGTGATATTCTATGGGATATTCCTGCTGGCACAGGGACCATGGATACAAATAATATATTTCACTCATCACCAAGTGGCAGTGCATCAGGTCTCATCACCGCTACTCTTGCTGGTACGAGCTTAACAGCTAGTATTGATGTTAAAGTTGGACAGCTGCCTGTAGTATTGTATGATTTTGAAGATGGTGTTGGAGAATGGAAATCCAGTTCAGCCAACAGGGGAGAGATCGTATCCCTTGCTGCAGTAGAATATGCCAGCGGGGAGCCCGTTCGATTCGGAGATAAGTCACTGAAAATAAATTTTGACTTGACAGGTGCGCAAACGAATACAACCCTTGGTGTTTATGCTGGTCCAGGAAGCAGTAAGCCAATTCCAGGCTCGCCTTCTGCCATCGGCGCGTGGATCTATGCCACGGAAGAAGCGCAGGGATATTGGCTGCGGATGTATCTATATGATGTAAATAATGCATCCAAGGTAATTAACTTTACAGAAAATTATCCTGGGATTAACTGGACAGGATGGAAATACATAGAGGCTCCTATTCCTTCAGATTTCCAAGGGCCCTTTAGAACTTATCCAAACCAAATGATACGGATGATGTCTACCAAGTCAGGAATGCCTGGTGGACTGCCGATGACCAAGGGTGAAATCTATGTGGATAATGTACGGGTAGTTTACGGGGAAAACGTGGATGATTTGTTTAATCCGATTATAAATGACATTAATGTAGATGGGAAAATATATACTACAGATACAGTAACGATTAAGACAACCTTTACGGATAATATGGAAGACAAATATGCTTCTGGTATCAATTATGAGAGAGTCCATATGTATGTAGATGGTAAGGATTATACCCGTGCACCCGGTATATATGCTTTGAATATGGGACAAAATGAAGCGTCCTTGTCTGAATTGAGACTTCCCGATGGCAAACATAGAGTTGACGTAGTAGTTCAAGATAATTTCGGAAATGAAACGAAGAAAACAGCTTACTTTACCGTTAATACAGAAACAGGTACAACTGTAGGGCTGGACTCACCAGACAAAGATAGTGCAGTACTCGGTGGTGGCTATAGAATCCATGTGAATACCAATAATATAGCTGATATTGAAACGGTTAGCACTAAAATAAAGATTGGAAAAGAATTCCCCGTTGAAGGGGTTGATTTTACATCTGATACTTCTGATAGTACATACAGTTATGATGCTAAAAAGGGTATGCTCACACTTAATATAAGAAATAAGGGGACACAAACCGTTAAAGGAACACTGGCGACTATCCATGTAAAGATTCCTATTGCTACACTTGCTGGACAAAACCTTGAATACAGTGTAGAAAGTTCGGATATAACCTATAACTCAAATAAAGGTGACAAATACGCCGCATCATTTTGTGAAATGCCTGTGAGCGTGGCGATTGTTTCCCCATATACTGTGGAGATTTTAGATGCAATGGTAGGAAGAGAAGGTGTTGTCCTTGTAAAAGATCGCAGTGGAAATCCCGTTGAAGGAGCTACCGTTAAAGTGGTTAGTAATGGTGGTACTGTTGATTTGGGCGTGACCGATGACAAGGGTATTGTAAAAGGAAGTGCAATGACAGATGTGGTAAAAAAAGTTAGCGTTTATGCAGAAAAAGATGGACTGATTTCATTCACCATCAATACCCAATCCCTAAAGCCATTAAAGGATAAAATTCCAAGCAATATTCTGGCAACTGGGGTTGAACAAGCTTCTACCAGCAAAAATATTACATGGATGTCCAACCCTTTAACTTCTGAAAGTGCTGCGATTATGCAAATAGCACTAAAAGAAGATTATGATGCATATGGAGAAAGTGCATTTCGTGATATAGAGGGAGATTTTAAAGAGGGAAGTTTTATAGGGGATAGTGATATTAACAATAACGGTATTGTCAGATTTAGTCATGCAGTAGCCAGTGGACTGACTACTGGAGCCGACTATTGTTTCAGAGTAGGAGACGGTATAAACTGGTCTGAAGTGAAGACATTTAAAACCACGGCAGAAGGAGCAGATACGAAATTTTTCATACTAGGAGATACCCAGACAGCCAATACAACGAATCTAAGGGCTATTTTAAGCGCTCTTGAGAATTCTTCTACGGATTATAATTTTGCACTACACGTAGGAGACATCATTGATGATGCTGCTAGATTTAATCAATTGGATGCTGTATCCCAAGCGTTGGGAGGATATGAAGGCGCCTTTGATACGGATCTTGTGGTTGTACTTGGGAATCATGAATATATGGGAGATGAAGAAGGATATATAGCAAGAACCTACTACAATACACCTTTGAACGGACCAGAAGAAAATATAGGGGCATGCTACTCTGTTGAGTATGGAGATGTGTATATTGGTGTTATTGGATGGACTACTAGTCGAGAGCTGCTAGAAAAAGAATTGAATTGGTTAAAAAAGGATATTGCTAAAACAGATAAAAGGTGGAAAGTACTTCTGACCCATCAACCGGTATACTACTCCAATCCTGAAGGAGGCAATGGCTTGTTTAAAGAAATGCTGCCTCCCGTAATGGATGAATTGGGGATTCATTTTGTGATCTCAGGTCATGACCATGCCTATGGTAGAACAGCTCAATTAAGAGGCGGAGAGAAAAAAGCAGGGGGTACGACCTATATTATTGCTGGTTCAACGGGAGAAAAATATTATGGTGCTGTGAATGATGGCAGTTTTGAAGTATTCAATGACGAGCAAAAACCTATTTATATAACAGTAGAGGCTACGAAAGAATCTGTGAGCTTCCATGCCCTAAGACCTGATGGAACAGTAGTAGATACATTTACTGTAGAATATAGCTCTATTGAAGAAGAAAAGAAAATTGTGGGAATCAAAGAAGTAAACATCTCAACAATCAAATCAAATGCGCCTAAATTACCATCAAAGGTAACCGTAGTATATGACGATGGAAGTGAAGAAGAGGTTGCTGTAATCTGGGAGCCTATTGACAGTGAAAAATATGGAAATACGGGTGTATTTACAGTAGAAGGAACCGTGGAAGGAACAAATATTAAGGCTGTTGCCAATGTAAATGTCTATGAAGAAACAGTTGAGAAGGAAATTGTAGGCATCAAAGAAGTAAACATCTCTACAATCAGGTCAAATGCACCTGCATTGCCATCAAAGGTAACCGTAGTATATGATGATGGAAGTGAAGAAGAGGTTGCTGTAATCTGGGAGCCTATTGACAGTGAAAAAT
>JBFNEZ010000192.1:0-7331 GCA_040797825.1 Thermotaleaceae bacterium
AAGCTAACTGTTGCATTTCGAATTCCTAGTCTAGTTGTCAATGCTAAGGTGACAATTGCAAATACGCCTATTAAAATAGTATGATAACCCATTGGAATATAATAGCTTGCAAAATATGAAAAAGTAGTATATAAGGTAATAAATAAAGTTATTCTAATTATTTCATCATTTAAATACTTTTTTTTATTAGTTAAAACTAAAACTAGAAGAATTATCATAAATCCTTCCAAAGCAGCAAAAAGAATCTCATTTAAAAAAACATAAAATTTCATTACGTATACTCCTTGTTTTTTTGAAGTAAGTATATGAAGGGAAGACCCTTCATATACTCTTATTTAAGTAGTTCTTCTGGACATTTTACTTGATGCGTCCAGAAAATTGTCTGTTGTACAGTTGCTACAGAAGCAACAAAGAGAGCGATAAATGACAAAGCTGTCAAAGAATTTCTTTTGACAAATCCCAAAACTTTTTTCATTTGAATTCCCCTCCTTTCATCTTCTTTTGTATAAATGAGTGCTGCTTACTAAAATAATATCATGAAAAAAAAGAAAAAATTGTTGAAATATGAATATTTTTTACATTTTTCCCATTTTTTGTGAAAAATCACTTTAGAATGTAATCTTAACACAACATTTACCAGTTGCTGTCTAAAGAAGGGTAATTCTCATAGCCGGCAAATTAATCAAATTTGTCTTCTTTTAATATAATGCTATTATTGTAATTTCATACAAATGAATCACATTACTGCATATTTTCCACCACATTTCGAACCCATTTCCTTGATATTATTCTCGGCAAACCGATAAATGACTTTACCAATTCTTCTATAGAAATCAAGGCATAAGCCCAATGGACAGGCAGTTTCCATAACATAACCCCTAAAAACGCCACTGGGACTCCAAAGAGCCATACACTTCCCATTTCCAAAAACAGTGAAAATTTTGTATCTCCACCACTTCTTAAGATACCTACAATCAATACGGTGTTAAAAAATTTAAAAGTCAGAGATATTCCCATAATAAGCAGCAGTTTATAGGCGCTATCGTGAACAATGCTGGAAACCTTGAAAAAACTTAAAATGAAAGGGGCGAGTATGGCTAACAAAATTCCTACAAGGAGACCGCAAGAAATACCAAGAGCTATAAAAGCATTTCCGTAGTTAATCGCATTTTCCTTATGACCTGCACCGATTTCATTTCCCAGCATTACTGCACAGGAGTTTCCCAATCCCATAGCAACTACCATAAAAATATTTTGTACTGTATTGGCAATCTGAACAGCAGCAATGGATTCAGTACCAAGTCTTCCATAGGCTGCCATATACATAATCATTCCAAGGGACCAAATGCCTTCATTTAGTATAACTGGCATTGCAGTACGATAAAGGGTTTTAGCAAATTTCCTGTTGAAATTCAACATTTCCTTTAATTTTCCTGCTAATACATCTCCGTTTCGATAAATTAACATCAGCATAATCAGAAGTTCAATGCTTCTTGCAATGAGTGTTGCCAAAGCCGCTCCACGAATTCCTAAAGGATTAAATCCAAATCTACCAAATATCAATAGATAATTCAATCCCGTATTAAATAACAGCGAAATTCCGCTGACCACCATTGGCAGCTTTGCCTGCCCAATACTTCTGGATGCAAAGCCATAAGAAAAGCTAATTGCCGTAACAAAATAGCTAAAGGATACAATCTTTAAATACTCACTTCCTAATAAAATAACAGCTTTATCCTGGGTAAAAAATCGCAAAAGAACCTGAGGGATAAAAAAAGCCGCTGAACTAAAGAACAAACTTATAATTGTGCCAGAAAGCAACGCAATTCCAAGTACTTTTCTGATACTTAAAATATCCCTTTTTCCCCAAAATTGGGCTGTAAATATTGCACATCCGCTGTTGATTCCAAATAGCAGAAGAATAAATAAAAAGAAAACTTGATTTGCTAATCCCACAGCTGCAATTTCTTTTTCTCCCAGCCGACCAATCATAACGGTGTCTACCATGTTCAGCGAAGATGAAATTAGATTCTGCAAGGCTATAGGGATAGCAATTCCAATCATGGTAGAATAAAACTTTTTATCTTTTAAATTAATTTGCATGCAATTCTTCACCTTTTCTTAAAATATTTGTAATATTATAGTTTAACATATGCTACTTTATTTCCACACCACTTTAGAAATCTTTCAAAATCAAAATAACTCAAAATTAAAGTCACCGTATTAATATTAGGGTGAAAACCTATCTCCTGATAGTTTTTCAAATCTTCATCTATCAAAACCTCAACTTTTTTATTGTCATTTATAAGGCCAAAGGGACTCACTGCTCCCGGCTTTAGGCCCAGATATTGAAACAGTCTCTCTTCCGATGCAAAGCTCAATTTTGTGCTGTTGATCTGCTCAGCTAAGTTTTTAAAGTCAACTTTTTTTGAATCTTCAACAATTACAAGATAGTGCTTCATTCCACTCTTGTCTCGTATAAAAAGGTTTTTACAGTGCCTACCTTGCAAATCCAAATCTAGGAGACTGGCCTGTTCAATTGTGTAAACAGGAATATGAGCATGTTTTTCATAAACAATACCCAGATTATTTAGTGCTTCATACACGCGCATTTCATTTTCCATTAAAAATATCCTCCATTGCTTGATTTATAATATAAAAATATTTTACATCTTAATGATTGATTTTTCCATCTGAGTTCATTATAATGTAAATATATAGAAAATCATGAAGATTTTTCTACTATTGTCTTTATCAAATGATCTATAATTTAATATCTTATGAATACCAAGAAGGTAATCAAAAAGATTGAGATCTTAACATTCTTTTGGACTATCTTTTTTTGTGTTATTTTTCCACTATTATATAATTAAGGAGGAGTCTTTTATGCACATTCCTGATGGTTTATTAAGTCTTCCTACCCTGGCAGTAACAGCTGCTGCCTCTATTGGCGGTATGGGAACCGCTATTAAAAAAACAAAGGACAACCTAGAAGACCAAAAGATCCCGCTTTTAGGTGTCATGGGGGCCTTTATCTTTGCAGCACAAATGATAAACTTTCCCGTTGGTTTAGGCACTTCAGGTCATCTAATTGGAGCATTTTTTGCCGCTCTTGTTTTAGGTCCTTGGGCATCTGCCATCGTTTTGGCCTCTATTTTAATCATCCAGAGTCTTTTTTTTGGCGATGGAGGCATTTTAGCCCTTGGTGCAAATATATTCAACATGGCTGTTGTGGCAAATTTCTCCGGTTATTTTGTATATCAGTTTTTCAAAAAGAATAGCCGCAACTACTCTCCTACAGGGGTCCTCATTGGTGGTTGGATCTCTGTTGTCATCGCTTCTATTGCCGCTTCTTTAGAACTAATTCTCTCTGGCAGGGGTGAATTGATGGTCATCGTTCCTCCTATGCTTCTGTGGCACATGATCATCGGTCTTGGTGAAGGCTTGATTACACTATTTTTAATATCCTATATTGGAAAGGTTCGCAGTGATCTTTTAATACACTCAGTTATGGGTAAGGAGGAAAGACTATGAAAAAGAAACATGGACTCTATTCAATTGGGTTGTTGGCAGCTCTCATTGTTGCAGGCATTTTATCTCCCTTTGCATCCTCTTCACCTGACGGACTGGAACGCGTTGGTGAAGACACCGGATTTATAGAGTGGGCAAAAGACAATATTATTACTGCAATCATCCCCGATTATATGTTCCCTGGTATTTCCCATGAGGGTATTGCTACCTCTTTAGCCGGAGTAATCGGTGTGGGTCTAACCTTCTTGTTGCTCTATTTAATTGGTAAATTTTTAGCCTCAAAAGCTAAAGAAAAAGATGAAACTCTCATATGATCTCCATAGACCATTCATTTCATACAATAGATCCAAGAGTAAAATTACTAACTTCATTGATTTTCATACTTGGAGTTATATTGATCAACCATACATCTATACTATGCTTAAGTTTTTCAACTGTATTATTCTATAGCCTAATGCTTCGTATTTCAATAGGCAATATTCTGCGAAGGATTGGGCTCGCCTTTCCCTTTTTAGCACTGATGGTTTTTGTGATCCCCTTTCAGCTGCCTGGGAAACCTATTTTTTATATGGATTTCAACTTTTTTCTTCTATCGGCTTCCTATGAAGGACTTATTTTTGCTTTGAATCTATGGTTAAAGTCTTTAACTAGTCTTTTGGTACTACTGATACTAACAGAGAAAACTACTTTTAATGACTTGCAAAAAGCCCTGTATAATTTACATGTGCCTCTTATAATTCTTCATACCATGGATTTAACCCTTCGGTATTTTAGAATAATTCATCAAGAATTTCAAAGAATAAGTCGTGCACAAAAATCTAGATGTTTTCAAAAAGGCACAAGTATTCTTCATACCTATACATTAAAAACTATTGGAGAAACCATTGGACATGTTTTCATCCGTTCCATAGATAGAAGTGAGCGAATTTATTGGGCCATGGCATCCCGAGGGTATCACTATAGACCTATTTCACGGGAACCCTTCTCTCCTTCAAAAGAGGATTTCGCATGGATGATTACAGTTTTTTGCTTTACTTGCTTTGTAATTTGGATAGATAAGGGAGGGGTTCTATGATTTTAAGAGTAGAGAATCTCAGTTACACTTATAAAGATGGAACAAAAGCCTTAAATAATATGAGTTTCTCCATACCCGACCATTCTAAAGTAGCCATTATGGGTCCCAATGGTTCTGGTAAATCTACCCTCTTTCTTCACTTCAATGGACTCTACCTTCCTCAATCGGGTACGGTGGAGGTATTGGACATTCCCGTATGTAAACAAACAGAAAAAGAACTTAAGGAAAAAGTAGGACTTGTTTTTCAAGATCCCGATGATCAAGTGTTTTCTTCAACAGTATGGGATGATGTAGCTTTTGGTCCGCAAAACATGGGATTAACTGCAGATGAAGTTGAAAACCGAGTAGCGTCAGCATTAAAATCTGTGGATATGTGGGATTACCGTCACAAAGCACCCTATCATTTGAGTTATGGACAAAAAAAACGTGCTGCCATTGCTGGAATATTGGCTATGCATTGCAAAATTATTATGTTAGATGAGCCCGTTGCCTATCTAGATCCCTTAGGACAGGAACAATTGTTTGCTATACTGGATGATCTCTATCATCAAGGCATGTCTATTATCATTGCAACCCATGATGTAAATTTGGCCTGTGAATGGGCTGACTATGTTATTCTCATAAAAGATGGACAAATTTTAGCACAAGGCAGAAAAGAATTATTGGTCAAAGAAAATCTAGTAAAGGAATCTCATCTCCGGCTTCCAACCATAACAAAGCTGTTTAAAAAACTAAAGGAAGTTTTTGTTCCACTTCCCTCAACCATTGAAGAGGCAGCTTCCTGCTTAAATAAGCGACTAAAGTAATGTGACTCCTTTGTGCCATTAAAATGTATTTCACAGACTCCCTATTTTGAAGGGAGCCTTTTTATTTTCTTTGTAAAACATAAGCTATAGAAGGAATTCGGCGCTTATTTCTTAACAAGCCTACTGGAATATGGTATAATGATGTAGAATTACAAACTTAAACAGGCTTTTCCTTTTTACAATTTAGGAGGGATTTATTTTGGCTGAAAATACAGAACGGAAAAAAAAATCTACAAAGAAAAAACGTCGATTTAATATTATTAAAATAATTATATTAATCACATTACTAGTAGGTTTTATTGGAGCAGGTGCTCTAGGTGGACTTGTTGTAGCTACTATAAAATCAACAAAGCCCATTGATCCAAGTAAAATTTATACCTTGCTGGATGAAAACTCTTTTATATTAGATAAGGAAGGAAATCTTATCGAAAAAGTAGAGAGCGACGGTCTCAGAACGATTGTTAAATATGAGCAAATACCGCAGGATCTAAAAGATGCTTTTGTTGCCATTGAAGATCAAGATTTCTTCACCCATAAGGGCGTTAATGTGAAAAGAATCGTAAAAGCCTTTTTAGAAAATATGAAGGCTGGTTCTCACGTACAAGGGGGGAGTACCATTACCCAGCAGCTAGCAAAGGGATTATATCTTTCCAATAAAAAAACCTATACCCGAAAAATACAAGAAGCTTATTATGCTTTTCAACTAGAAAAACACTTAAGTAAAGAGCAAATTTTTGAAGCTTATTTAAATAATTCTTATTTTGGTGGTGGTGCAAAAGGAGTTCAAGCTGCTGCCTTTACATTCTTTTCTAAGGATGTGAGTGAACTGGATTTAGCAGAATGTGCCCTCATTGCAGGGATTACTCAAAATCCCGCAAGATTTTCTCCATTGAAAACCTTACGCAAGGAAGATGTAGATCCGGAAAGGCACTATATCATTGATGATACCGATGAGATTTATACTATTGTTTATGATGATCGCTATATTGAAAGACAACAGTTGGTATTAAGAATGATGAGAAATAAAAATATGATTACAGAGGATGAATATAACCAGGCCATCAATGAAGATTTAAAACCACGGTTGCAGCCTGGTAAACAGCAGTATCAAGAAATCTCGTCTTTCTTCGTAGATCAAGTAAAACGAGATGTAGTAGAAGCTCTAAAAAATGAATTAGGCAAAACAGAAGAAGAAGCCATTGATATGCTCTATAATCAAGGACTTCGGATTTATAGTACTATGGATTTAAAAATACAAAAATCTTTAGAGACCGCCTACCAGGAGAGTAAGAATTTTCCAAATCTTATTGCTAAAAAAGATGGTGCAGGAAATATTATCAATAACAATAGCAAGGCCATTCTTATGTACAAGCGAGAAAATCTTATAAACTCTAATGAAGAATTAATCATTCCAAAGGCTGATTTTAAATATGATGATAGTGGCAACCTCATTCTCTTAAGGGGAAAAAGACTTAATTTTGAGCCCCTCTACGAAAATGGAGATCTAAAAAGTGTCCAAGTCATTGTAAAGGATACTTATATTCAGAATGCTTCTAAAGAATATCTTATGCTAAAGGGTGGTAGTGTCAGAATTCCCACTCAATATAAACAATATGATGATCAAAAGAACCTTATCGTTAGTAAGGAATTTTTAAGTAGTAACGCTCAGTTTTTTAAAACCGATAACAATGGCAATCTTCTTATTGGGCAAGATAATTATATTATGAGTGACAAAGGCGCTGTTCAACCCCAGTCCTCAATGGTCATCATGGACTATCGTACAGGAGAGATTAAAGCTTTAGTAGGCGGTCGAGATATCAAAGGAAGAAAGCTATATAATCGTGCGATCAACCCAAGGCAGCCCGGTTCTTCTATCAAACCTTTGGCTATCTACACGCCTGCCTTAGACAATGGTTGGA
>JBFNEZ010000193.1:0-7242 GCA_040797825.1 Thermotaleaceae bacterium
TATATGCTGCTCTTCTACTATACTCTGCTCTTCTACTATATGCTGCTCTTCTACTGTACTCTGCTCTTCTACTATGCTCTGCTCTTCTACTATACTCTGCTCTTCTACTATACTCTGCTCTTCTACTATGCTCTGCTCTTCTACTATGCTCTGCTCTTCTACTATGCTCTGCTCTTCTACTATATGCTGCTCTTCTACTGTACTTTGCTCTTCTACTATGCTCTGCTCTTCTACTATACTCTGATCTTCTACTATAATCTGCTCTTCTACTGTACTCTGCTCTTCTACTATGCTCTGCTCTTTATTGTCTAGCAGAATTTCTTGCTTGTTTTGATGGATCTCCTCTTTATTGCTTTCAAACTCTTGTCCTTCCATAGAAGGTCTAGCTCGAAGTACATTTTTCCATACTACTTTTTTCTTGTCAATAAAGCCTGCCAAAGGAGCCGTAACAGACTGCGATGCTGCCTCTCTCTTTTCTGCCAAAATTGCAATTACATTAAACCTATCAATAGGATTCCCTTTTCCGTCCACATTTTCGGGATCAAAACGCCAGTTAAGTTCTCCATTTCCATTCTCATCAATAACAATACTTCCACTGTCCACATAGATAGGAGGATTTCCTGCTGTTCCTATCAGGTATCCTCTATATATATATGGGGCATTTTCATCATATTTAAGGTTTTGTACAAAATAACTAAGTACGCCTTTTCCGTTTTTTATCTCTATTTTTGTATATCCTTTGGGATTTTTCCCCGGTTTGTTATCAAATCCAGCATCTTCTCTGTCTAGTATAATAAAGTATCTTCGATATCGTTTATAATCCACAGGCACCCTCCCCCTTTTTTCATTCATTACTAATATATGTCTTAAAAGTTGAATAGTTTACTGTTTGGCAAAAAAAATAAGCCCGAAGGCTTATTTATGATACATATTATCAGGAACTATTGGAAGTTTCGTTTATTGACCGCTTTTTACAGCTCCAATAGCGTCTGCTAGTTTTCCAAACTCCTCTATCGTTAAGGTTTCTCCCCTTCGTTCTTCCTGTATGGATACAGCAGCTAGGGCCGTCCTTACTTGTTCTTTCTCCAAAGCTAATTCACTAGAAGAAAGGGCATTGAGCAAAGTTTTTCTCCTTTTTCCAAAGGCTGCTCGAACTACTTGAAAAAGTAAATTTTCATTTTCCACCCTTATACGAGGTTCTTCAAGAAGAGTAAGTCTGATGACTGTAGATTCCACATTAGGCTGAGGAATAAAGACCGATTGGGGTACCCGCGTAACTATTTTAGGTTCACAATAATATTGGACTGCAAGGGATAAGGCTCCATAATCCTTAGTGCCAGGACTAGCTTGCATTCTGTCAGCCACTTCCTTTTGAATCATTACCACCATATTCTTTAAAGGAATCCTTTCCTCTAAAAACTTCATGATGATCGGTGTGGTTACATAATAGGGCAGGTTGGCGATTACCTTTACAGCTTTTCCCTCAAACTTTTCCTGGATTATTTGGTGTAAATCCATTTTTAAAACATCTCCATTGACAACTTCAACATTGTCATACTCTCCTAAGGTTTCTGATAGGATAGGAAGCAGTGCTTTATCAATTTCTATAGCGACCACCTTCCTGCTTCGCTCTGCAAGAGCCTGGGTAAGGGTTCCTATCCCTGGTCCAATTTCCAGTACCCCATCTTCCTTTGTTACCCCCGCGCCTTCCACAATTTTAGTTAATATATTTTCATCAATTAAAAAGTTTTGTCCCAAGCTCTTTGAAAATCTAAAACCATATTTCTGAACAATTTCTTTTGTCTTTTTTGGTGAAATCAGTCTTTCCATTGAATCCCCTACTCTATTTTATTTTTTTAATTGCATTTTCAAATTCTTCCCGTGTTATGCCGTAGTTATTTAATCGATTTAAAAACTGTTTGCCATTAGCATGTCCTATTCCCAACAATTTACCCAGTAGATCTCTTCTTTCTGCGGCACAATCAGATCCTAGCAGATGATATTTAACCATATCCCCCTGAGAAAATTCATTGTTTTTACTTGTTTTCTCTGTCTTTGCCTTTTCTAAAGCCTCTATAATACTCTCAGAAGATGCATTTTCAACACCAATATCCCCATTTTTAATAGCTTTTTCTTTAGGAACAAAGGCATGCTTACATCCCTGAACTCTAGCTGCAATTTGCTTTCTTATTTTTTCTCCCGCATAGTCGGGATCTGTAAGAATAATCACACCCTTTCTCTCTTGAGCAAAAGCGATTCTTCTAAAAATTTCCTCCGTAATTCCAAATCCATGGGTAATAATTATCTCAGCATCAACAGCCCTTTTTACTGCAATGGCATCGTCTCTTCCTTCTACTACAATGACTTCCTTAATCATAGTTTTCCTCATCTTTCCTTCACTTATTTCTCAATCATTGTATAATAATTCTCCCAACAAAACAAGCAGGGACAGGAAATACTTTCCCTGTCCCGTCTATTCTAAAACATATACCTCTACTTTTCTGCGGCCATATTTTTTGGCATCTGCGGCCTTTTCAAAATACAGATCGATTTTATTACCCTTTATGGCGCCACCTGTATCTTCTGCAACAGCAAAGCCATAATCTGGCCATTTTTTATCTAAAGATTTTATGTACAATTTGGTTCCTAAGGGTATTACCTTTGGATCCACAGCCACCACTCCTGGTCTTACCTGGGTACCGCTGCTTGTTAAGCCGTAGTACTTATCTCCTGGTCTTTTTCCCGTACTTTCATAACCGGCATCATAGGCTGTTGAGGTCATGTGAATAGCTTTATTAAATCTTACACTTCCTCTTGATGTAGCTACATATTGGACAGTTCCTTTTTCAACGATTTCATTTTGAGCTGCTTCTATGACTTTCTCCTCCTGTAAAATCTTTGAAATCTCTTGTCCATCCTCATAGAGAACCACGTATTGTACTTCTTTTTCCCCGTTTTTTCCTTTTTGAATAACATTTACCTTTCCCGCCTCAAGGCTATCGTTTTGTTTAACAACGCTTTGATAGGGAATGGAAACTATCTCCTGAAAATTTTTCTTTTCTACGCGCACAATCTTGATGGTATCCTCCGGGGCAACAAAATTTTCCCCTGCTGGCTCTATTCGATCCAGCTCTCCAAGGACAATCTGATGTTCCGCTAAAATGTCTTGAATCCTCTCATGGGCTGTCAAAATTTCTTTTGTTTCTCCATCGACCTGTAGCTGAACCCCGCGGGCTCTTTTTATGATGATATCCATCCCATCGCTTACCTTGGTCTTTAGATCTGGAAGTACTTGATCATACTCTCCAAGTTGGATTTTCCCTATTTTCAGTACTTCCTCCACATTGGAGGCTTTTGTTGCAATAACAATCTCTCTATCTCCATCTTTTATGACTATCTCTTTTGTCCATGCACTGTTTGCGGAAAAAATCCCTATTACCAACACAATCCCGAGAATAATAAGATTCCTTTTGGAAAGGAACTTATTGCTTCCCAAATCTGTTTCCATAGGTTTTTATACCTCCCTTTTATAATACGGGGCTTATGTATTCTACACAAAAACCTGGCCTATGTCAAATTTTTGTGGGAATCCTAAGGTTTCTTTAGTATTGTCATAGGTTTTTTGATTTATACATAATTTTTCCAAAGCTATAGTGTATTATATCACTCCCAATCCTTTGGATAAAGTCCTATTTCTTGTATGCATTATTTAGTATTCCTGCCCTTAACCAGCAGCATATAATTTTAAATTTCTACATTTCTCCTTTGATATGCCTTCTTTTTTCGTCACATTTCCCAGGAAATATTCAAAATTACTCTTTTTTTACAAATTTATTCCTCCACAATATTCTATTATATTCTTCTCTCTATTTTTTATGCATAGATTTTTTAGAACCTTTTAACCAATAAAAATAGCGTCTAAGGACGCTATTTTTATTGGATTCCAAAAAACTTTTTTGCATTGATTGTGGTGGCATTGGCCACTTCTTCTAAAGATGTTTTTTTTATTTCCCCTATTTTGCTGGCTACATGATAGACATAAGCTGGTTCGTTTCGTTTGCCTCGGTAGGGTACTGGTGTTAGATAGGGTGAGTCGGTCTCTATCAATAAATGGTCTAGAGAAATCTTTTCTACTACTTCTACAGTTTTTCGTGCATTGTTGTAGGTTACGGGACCTGCAATGGAGATATAAGCCCCCAATTTTACATACTGTCTCGCCAGTTCTGCACTACCTGAATAACAGTGAAGCAGGACTCCTACTTCAAAGGCTTTTTCTTCTTTAAGAATCTTAAAAACCTCATCGTTTGCTTCCCTATCATGGATAATAATAGGAAGTCTTACCTCCCTGGCCAGCTGAATTTGCTCTCTAAAGCATTGACGCTGTATATCTCTTGGAGAGTGATCATAATGAAAGTCCAGACCGATTTCTCCAATGGCCATCACCTTGGGCTTTTTTGTCAGCTCTTTAAGCAGCAAAAGGGTACTTTCATCCATATCTTTGGCATCATGGGGATGGACCCCTACTGCCGCATAGACCATCTCGTACTTAGCCGCCAGCTCTACAGCCTTTACCGAAGAGGAAAAATCCGCTCCTGGATTTAGTATATAGCTCAGTCCCCTGTCCTGAGCGTTTTTTATAATTTCATCCCTATCTTGATCAAATCTCTCATCATCAAGATGGGCATGGGAATCAAAAAGCATAGGCTCCCTCCTTTATCTTCTAACTGACCTGTGCACCACTATCAATATCGGCCGTTAGCAATACAAGTTCTTCACCGCTTTCTGCCGCTAAAATCATTCCTTTAGATTCTTCTCCCCTTAGCTTTACAGGTTTAAGATTGGCTACAACAACAACCTTCTTTCCTACCAATTCCTCAGATTCAAAGTATTTGGCAATCCCTGATACGATTTGTCTGGTTTCTTTTCCGATCTTCACTTGAAGAATCAGTAGTTTATCAGCCTTTGGATGCTTCTTGCATTCTACTATTTCTCCAACCTTTAAATCTACTTTGGCAAAATCATCAATCGTAATTTCAGGCTTTTCTTCTACTGCTTTTTCTTCTTCCTTTACTTCCACGGTCTTTGGTTTGCTGAGGCTTTCCAGTTCTTCTAATTCCTTGGCAATATCTATCCTTGGGAAAAGTGCTTCCGCTTTCCGTACCTTGAGCCCCGTAGGCAGCTTTCCAAAGGATGCACTATCCTCCCAGGTTGTTCCCTGATGTTCATCCATGCCCAGCTGCATCCAGATTTTCTTCGTAGTTGCCTCCATAAAGGGGCGAATGAGTACAGATATAATTCGGATAGATTCGGCTAAATTGTATAGTACCGTATCCAATCTTCCCTTTTGTTCTCCATCCTTTGCTAAAATCCATGGAGCCGTTTCATCAATATACTTATTGGTTCTACGAACCAGCTTCCAAATCTCATCCAAAGCGTTACTAAAATCCAATTTATTCATTTTTTCTTCTAATTTGGCAGATACACTTACTGCCAAATTCTTTAGTTCTTCATCAAAGTCACCAGCTATAGTAGGAGCAGGAACAATGCCTCCATTGTATTTATCGATCATGGCCACCGTTCTGCTCACCAGATTGCCCAAATCATTGGCCAAATCTGCATTGATACGGTTGAGCAGCACTTCATTGCTAAAGATGCCATCTTGGCCAAAGGAATACTCTCTCAGCAAGAAATATTTCAATGCATCGACACCATATCTTTCCGTAAGTATAACAGGATCTACTACATTGCCCTTGGATTTTGACATTTTTCCTCCCTCTAAAAGAATCCATCCATGGCCAAATACCTTTTTAGGCAGAGGTGCTTCTAAAGCCATCAACATGGCAGGCCAGATGATAGTATGGAAACGAACGATCTCTTTCCCAACCAAATGGATATCTGCAGGCCAGTATTTTCGATAATCTCCTTCCATTTCCTCTGGAAAGCCTAGGGCTGTAGCATAATTAGACAGAGCATCCAGCCATACATAAATCACATGCTTCTCATCAAAGGGGACAGGAATTCCCCAGCTAAACGTCGTCCTGGAAATACAAAGGTCCTCTAATCCTGGTTTTAAGAAGTTATTGATCATCTCATTTTTTCTAGAAAGAGGCTCTAGAAATTCAGGATGATTTTCAAAGTGCTTTAACAGAGCATCTTGATATTTGGATAGCCTAAAAAAGTAAGCTTCCTCCTTGGTCAATTCCACAGGTCTTCCACAGTCGGGACATTTGTTATCTTCTACTTGAGTCTCTGTCCAGAAGGCTTCACAGGGGGTACAATACCACCCTTCATATTCCCCTTTATAGATATCTCCCTTATCATAGAGTTTTTGAAAAATCTGCTGTACTCTCCGCTTATGATAATCATCGGTTGTTCGTATAAAAATATCATAGGATATTTCCATGGTTTTCCATAATTTTTTAATACCCTCTACAATCTCATCAATATACGCCTTAGGCTCCATACCGCGTTCTTGGGCAGCTCGCTGCAGTTTTTGTCCATGCTCATCGGTTCCTGTTAAAAACTTTACATCATAGCCTGTAGCTCTTTTAAATCTTGCCATTGCATCGGCTGCCACAGTGGTGTAGGTATGGCCAATGTGAAGCTTTGAGCTAGGATAATAAATAGGGGTAGTAATATAAAAGGTTCCTTTACTCATCTTTTTTTCTCCTCCTCCGATTTTTTCTCTTTTCTTTTTTAAACTTTATTAATTCAAGGAATCCATTTAAAAGCATCAGCAGATAACCAAATAATGGTATGGTTAGTTTGCTAAATTCTTCTGTTTTTATGTATCTGACGATATACAGGTTGAAAGGCTCTGTATCGAAAAAAATCACGACTAAGGCCACTGTCATATATATCACAGACACACCAATGTAAGCCTTAAGAACACCATATACAAACCTTAAAGGTTGACTTAGCTGTTTACCAGCCTTCAAACACTTCACCTCTCTTTTTACTTAGACTTTCAAAATCAAAAAACAAAAAATCCCGCTCCCAGTAAAAGGGGCGAGAATCTTCACGCGTTACCACCCTAATTTATTTTTGCCTCACGGCAAAAATCTCGGTAAGTGACCTCCATCACTTTGCACAATTAACGGATGCAATCCCGGCATTACCTTAGCCCTAACCTCAGTCATGCAGTTCCGGGGCCATCTTCAACATATTTCTTCGTATCGGCTTTCACCTTTTCCGACTCTCTTTGACGATGAAATCATGCCTACTATTCCCTTCATTACTTTT
>JBFNEZ010000194.1:0-7201 GCA_040797825.1 Thermotaleaceae bacterium
GTGTATACCTGTACAAATCCTAATTGTAATGAAAAAACCACATATGAAGGAGTGACTATTGGCAAAGTATATTTAGATACCTACTCAGATACCTGCACATGTGGAGGAAAAATATATGAATTAATTAATCATAGAAGATGTGGGGCATTGTTTATCAAAGGATTTATTGATGAAAGTATTAGTGGTAGAAGTTTTGTTTGGCAACGTGCAGGAATTGTAAAGTCTGACCAGTTAAAAGAAATTCATCTTTATGTTGCGAGTGAAAAACTTAATAAAAAAGATTTGAAAAATGCAGAGATTAAGTGGTTAGATTCAAAAACAGGAATACTTTGTGATGATGAACAAGAGGGATGCATAAAGGTTGTGTACTCTATACATAGAAAAAGCAAAACCAAAGGTGAGAAAATCGATGAAAATACGATTTCATTCTATAGTTGCCCTAAATGCTCAAATAAAATAGGAAGAAAAGGACTGACGGATTTTTTAACTAAGGGCAATATTCCGTTCTATAATATTGTTAATGCTCAACTTTTAGCACAGCCGCAGGCTTTTTTTGAAAAAGATAAATTGGAAAAGTTTCCTAATGCAGGTAGGAAAGTCCTAATGTTTTCTGATAGCAGACAGAGAGCAGCGATTCTTGCAAAAGATATGACTCGTTCTGCAGACGATAATGCAGCGAGACAAGCACTGGTAAAAGCAGTGATTAGATTGCAAGAATATCCTGGAAAATGTGAAAAAAATATAGATGCGCTTTACCCTGTTTTCTTAGAAATTGCATGTGAAGATAATGTGCATTTCTTTTATGGTAGTGATGAAGAATTGTTTAATAGCCATATAAGAATTATGAGGGAAAAGATTAGATTTGCCCAAGAAACAGGTAAAAGAATAAAATATGAAAGAATTATTACTGATTTTAAAAATAAGCCAGAACTATATGTTCAACAACTTTTAAAATTGGTCTGTGATAACTATCAATCTTTATCAGATGTAGCACTTTGCTGGATGGAACCATCTGATCCTGAATATCTTGAGGATATGATCTATCGTTTATACAAAAAAGGAATAGATTTATCAGAGGAAGAGCTAAATATGCTTGTAGCAAATTGGTGCATAAGTGTTGCGAAAGACTCTATCGCATTAGGTGAAGAGATAGAGGATTATCAAAGAGAGCCAATCCAAAAAAATGAATATGGAAGATATGGGATAAAGGAAAGTTCTAAATTACAGAATGGAATATCCATTGCATTGTTAACAAAAGGGTTTAGTAATGATCAAATTGAAGAAATAAAAAATGAAATACTTAATGAGTTTTCTGCTAGAGGAAAAGACAATGCCAACAGATTTATTATGACTAGTAAGATAGCATTAAGGTTTAATCGTGAACATAAATGGTATAAATGTGGAAAATGCTCTGAGGTTTCAGCTTTTTCGCTATGGGGAATATGTCCATGTTGTGGAAGTGATAAATTAAGAGTAATGCAAGATCAAGACTTGGAGACTTTATCGTTTTGGCGTAAACCAGTAGAGGATGTTATTATTAGAAAAGAGCAAATCAAGAGTATTAACACAGAAGAGCACACAGCTCAGCTTTCTCATAAAGATCAAAGAGAGGAAACTTGGTCAACTACAGAAAATTATGAAATGAGGTTTCAAGACATTTCTATAGATAAAGATATGCCAGTTGATGTGTTGAGTTGTACAACAACTATGGAGGTGGGGATAGACATAGGATCTTTATCTGCTGTTGCGCTTAGAAATGTTCCACCAATGCGAGAAAATTATCAGCAAAGAGCAGGACGTGCAGGAAGACGAAATTCTTCAATATCCACTATAACCACATATGCACATAATGGTCCTCATGACAATTGGTATTTTAACCATCCTAAAGATATTATTTCAGGAAAGGTTAGAAAACCTTGGATAGATGTGAGGAGTACAAAACTTATCAAAAGACATGCATACATTATAATATTCAATGAATTTTATAAACTAAGGAATAGCAGTATTGATGAATGTTTGACCATTCATTTTTTTGAAAAGCATTTCGTAGAGTTTCAAGGCTTTTTAAGAAGTTTTATTTTTACAGAAGAACAAGAAAAAATATTAATTCCAAATGGAATAAGAATAAGCACGAAATTGATTATGCGGGAACTAGAAAGTTCATTATTAAAACTGAATGAAGACGTTAAAAAACATCCGGAAAAGTATAATGAAGCTAATGAAGAAAAGGTGACATTACTAGATTCACTATTTAATGAGGGATTACTTCCCACATACGCATTCCCCAAAAATGTAGTAGGATTTTATATCGAAGATGACAAAGGAAAGATAGTGCAAAAACCAGATAGAGCATTAGATGTCGCCATTAGTGAATATGCTCCAGGAAGGACTATTGTGGTTAATAAGAAAACCTATAAATCTGGTGGTATATATTCACATTCCTCAAAATATAGAAAAGGAGAAAAAACTTTCACTAAACCAGCTGAAGCATTTTTTAATGATAAGAACTATTTTATGCCAATCTATATGTGTGATGATGTGTACTGCGAGTGGTTTGGAACAGAGATTCCTGAGTTGGGGATTTGTCCATTTTGTGGAAAAAGTATACAAGGTAGAAAATACATGCTTAAACCCTGGGGGTTTGCACCTGAAAATGGAATCAGTACAAAAGAATCAGAAGCAGATGAAGAATTCTCTTATGCAGAGCAACCCTGCTATTCTGCTCCTCCAAAAGATGATACACAGATAACTAGATTTGCAAAACTAAAAATTGCAAATAGATATGATGAAGTCATAACTATTTGCAATAAGGGTCCAAAATCTCAAGGATTTACAGTTTGTAAAAAATGTGGAGCAGCTATTGCTGGATCTGACGGATTTTCAGGGACAAAGATTAAAAGTCCATACAAAATGTATGGAACATGTAAGCATGAAGATACAGAAAATGTTGTGCTTGGGCATAGTTTTAGAACGGACATGTTAGTTCTTCAAATTGAGGTTGATCCTAGAAAAATAGATACAACTCAAGATGGATTATGGCTAAAGAGTGCGACTATCTCATTGTCAGAGGCATTTAGGCTTGCAGCAAGTAGAGTATTGGATGTTGAATTTAATGATATTAAGGTAGGCTACCGAATACGCTATTATGAAAAGCAAGTTTATGTTGATATTTTTCTATATGATAGTTTGTCAAGTGGAGCAGGATATGCTTTTGAAATTTCAAATTGTTTAGAACAATTATTTACGGCTACTAAAGAATTGCTGACAAATTGTACTTGTGAAAGAGCTTGTCATGATTGTTTAAAAAATTTTTGGAACCAGAGACAGCAAGCTTTGCTTAATAGAAGAGAGGCTTATGACTTGCTTAACTGGATGATGGAAGGTAAAATGGCAGAAACATATTCTATTAAGGAACAAGAAGAAATTTTCTCATCAATAAAAAATGTTATGGTTATGTACGATAAACATTCTAAGGTTGAACTTTGTAGAGAAAAATTACTTGTTAGCCATAAAGGAAACAAGAAAAATATTATTGTTGTCCCTGTGATGTATAATAAAGAATTCTTTAATGATAATGCTGTAGATGTGGTGCTTTCTGATAAAATGATTATGTATGCGTTACCTAAAGCATATGAACAAGTCACTAAAGGATAATGGTAGATAGGGAAGATGAATATATATTATCATTCTATCTTACCGTAGGGACATTGAGGCATGTAAAATATCATATGAACTCACAGAAGTATTCACACTTCCTCATTTTCAAACTTTATTTTACAGGAACAAAGGTGTGTTATAGAACAACAAAGTCGGTAAACGGTTATATTAGTTGTATGGAATAAATAAAGAATACCTCATGATAGCTAAAACATATCAAGTATTGTAAGTTTACGAGTTAACATTATTTAGGAAAGGTGGATTATTATGTTTCTACATATGCTAAATCGAAAAGAGAAGGAAGGATTTTTGGATCTAGCCTTTTCCGTTTCTGCTTACGATGGTGAATTCACTGTGGAGGAAAAAGGTATGATAGAGCAATATAGAAAGGAAACTGGACTAGATAGTAGTGAACACCGGATTAATGAAAAAGCAGAAATTGAAAATATCCTTAAAGTCTTTGATGATTCTGAGAAAACTGTTAAAAACGCCATCTTTATCGAGATTCTGGGGCTAGTGTTATGTGACCAAAACTTTGCTGAGAAAGAAAAAGTAATCATTGGAAAAGTTATGGAGAAATTGCAGATTCCTGAAAAGCAATTAGAACCTACAATGCAATGGATTAATGATCTTAATAAAGTCTATCAACGAGCCAATGAGCTTATCAATATGTAGTTATACCTGCAAGAAATGTGGAAGTTGCTGTAGAAGCTTATTTAGAAATACCCTATATGCAGACCTGGACCGTGGAGATGGAACATGTATTCACTTCCAGGAATCCAACAATCTCTGCACTATATATGAAGAACGTCCTATGATTTGCAGAATTGATGAGATGTACGAACGGTTTTTCAAAAGACGATTTTCTAAACAAGAATACTATGAACTGAATCAGAATGCATGCAAAAAGCTAAGGTCAAATCAGAGATAGACAGAGGAGGAATATTTAATGCCATTGCCATTTTTATTAGCTGGTGCGGCTGCGGTAGCGGGGCTTGCTGGAGTTGCTAAAGGTGTAGAAGCTATGTCTGCGAATGAAGAAGCTAAGGAGCTATTGGATGAAGCAAAGGAAATTTTTGATAGTGCCAAGGAAGAGATGGAATTGAGTAAAGAAGAAGCAGCTTACGCCCTCGCAGAACTAGGCAAGAAGAAACTTCTTATTTGGGACAAGCAATTTGGAAAGTTTACAAGCCTTGTAGGTAGACTGAAAAATGTAAGTGTTGATGGAAAAGCAGCTGTTGATGAAAAATTATATAAAGCTATTACAGAGAATGAATTAGGTCAAATGAAAGAGATGTCACTGAAGGCTGGAGAAATTGTATCAGGTGGGGTCACGTCCTTAGGTGCTGGAGCTCTTGCTGGTGTTGCTTCGTATGGGGGCGCAATGATGTTTGCTTCTGCTTCAACAGGAACAGCCATCAGCACACTTTCGGGTGCAGCGGCGGCAAATGCTACAATGGCATGGTTTGGAGGAGGTTCATTGGCAGCGGGCGGACTTGGAGTGGCAGGTGGAACTGCTGTACTCGGAGGAATTGTAGCCGGTCCTGTTTTTGCGATAGGCGGAATGATTATGGCATCAAAGGCAAAGGCAAATCTTGCGGAAGCGAAGAAAAAGTATGCTCAAGCTGAGGAAGCTGCAGAAGAGATGAATAATGCCTCTAGTATGCTTAATGCAATAACAAAGCTTTCAGAACAATTCTACTATACAATTGACGAATTAGACGGTAAAATGACAGTTACTTTAAATAACCTAGAAAGTATGCTTGTGAATTTTGAAAATAGCAAAGAACGGAGCTTCGGTTTCAAATTTAAAAAGTTCTTTGCTGGTTTAGTCGGCAAAAAGATGACTTTAGATTACGATGAACTTACAGATAATGAGAAAAGGCTCATACATACATCTTATCAGATTGCACAAGTAATGAAAGCTATTTTGGAAAGACCGATTCTAAAGCAGGATGGTGCTATAGATCCGGAAGCCAAAAAGGTATTAGGACCTGCCAAGACTATTCAATCTCTGCCAGCGGCATAATAGAAGGTGAGAAAATGTTTGGATTATTCAAATCTAAGAAAAAAGATAAATCTAAAAGTGAGGAAGGTTTTCTAGGTGGACAGATAGGTTCTTTCCTTGCGAGAAATGAAGCTCAAGCCACGGGTGAAGCTTTAAAAGGCATGGGAATATTTAGTGAAGCTGCGAAAAACCTGACAAATGTTAAGCCTGAAATATCTCAAGGAAATCTCTTTGAAATTATAGAGTCTACAAAGTTTAACATGGATGCAGCGACGAAATCATCTCCTATAAGAGCTTACACTACGGCAAGCATGGGTTTGCCCCATGACAAAGCAGATATTTTGATTAAAGATGGAAATAACGTATTAAGAGAAGTACAAGCTAAATCAAGCGGGGATCCGGCATGGTCGGCGAATGAGTTTCGTGGAGAGAAATATTCTGGAATGCAAAGACTAACAAATGCGGATAAAGCTCAAAGAGTAAAAGACCTTTCAGAAAAAAGGGCTTCATCAGGCTCTATTAACGCTGATAACTACAGAGATTCTTCTAATAACATTACTAGTGAACTAAAACATGGAGAAGTATCTTCGGGTGGCACTACATACGATGAGGCTCTTTCAGCTACCAAGGATCACGAGACATACAGAAGACAATTTGAAATGAGCCAATTCAAGCAAGAAATTAAGGTCACCGCAAAGGAGGCTGCTCAAGCCGGCGCAATTATGGGCGGAGCAATGTCTACCATAAAGAACAGCGTAGCACTTTACCGAGGAGATATTTCTACTGAGGAAATGGTGGGGAATGTAGTTGTTGATACTACCAAGGCGGGCATTCGTAGTGGTGCTACAGGTGGTCTTGGTGCTGGTATCCGCGTTACTGCTGAAAAAGCAGGAATAAACGCATTGGCAAAATCAAATGTGGCAACTGCCGTTGCCTCAGGGGTCATTGACGTCGGGGTTACAGTTTATAATTTTGCCAAAGGCGAAATTAATTCTGAAGAAGCAATGGAACAGATAGGACAAAAAGGGTTTAGCACCATGTCGAGTATATACGCAGGCGCAACTGCTGGACTCGTATTTGGACCTGCAGGAGTATTAGTAGGCAGTATGGCAGGATATCTTGCTGCGTCAAATGTATATCAGACGTGTTTAGAAATATTCAAGAATGGTAAATTACAAGAAGAGGAAGCCAGAAGGGTTATTGCACTTTGTGAGGCTGCTTCTGCGGAAATGAGAAGGCAACGAGCGGAATTTGAAATGAACATGGAAGGAAAGCTGCAGTTAAATAAAAGGATTTTTGACTCATTCTTGACTCAAATTGATCGGGGACTATTTGAAATGGACCATCAAAAGTGTCTAAATGGGGTAGTAGCGTTTGCTGATTATCTTGGGCATGAGCTAAAACTGGCTAAGTTCGAAGATTTCGATCAGCATATGAAGATGGATAATGACCTTGTGCTTTAGAGCAATAATTATTTAGATAAGTGTTTTTGGCAAGTACCTTTTCGTGCACTTCGGAACTTAATTTTCCGAGCAC
>JBFNEZ010000195.1:0-7092 GCA_040797825.1 Thermotaleaceae bacterium
GAAATATTTATTTCTGTGTTGGCCTTTTTTGTTTTTCTAAAAATTATAAAAACAATTAAAGGAGGAGCATTGATGGAAGTTACACAAAAAGTAGAAATTGCTCAAGAGGAAAAAGGTGAGAAAAAGCAAATGATTAAGGTTTATGGTATTCCACTACCTGTATTTGCTCTATTTGCAGCTATCACGATTGGTGCCTCTATAGCAGGTGTATTGCCGGTTTCCATTGTAGGTGCTTTAGGAGCATGTTTGGTACTGGGAGCTATATTTGGGGAAATCGGGGATAGAATTCCTATTTGGAATGAGTACATTGGTGGGGGTGCAATCCTTGGGTTTTTAGGCTCAGCTTATTTGGTTTATAGCAAAATTATGCCAGAAAAAACGATTGAATCAATTACTGTATTTATGGAAGATACGGATTTTCTTACACTTTTTATTGCCGTATTGATCACAGGAAGTATGCTTTCAGTTAATAGAAAGCTATTGATGAGAGCTATGGTAGGCTATGTACCTACTATCATTATGGGTGTTGTGGGTGCAATGATTTTTGGTTCAGTAGGTGGCCTTATAACAGGGGTACCTATTACAAACGTATTGACCATGTACGTGCTGCCTATCATGGGAGGCGGAACAGGAGCAGGAGCTTTACCAATGAGTGAAATCTATGCAGCTACCACAGGAGGGGATCCAAAGCAGTTTTTATCCTTTGCTCTACCAATTTTGACTATCGCAAATATTATTTCTATATTCTTTGCTGCAATCTTAAATAAATTAGGACAAAAGAAACCTGCTTTAACAGGAAATGGAGAATTAGTTAGAGGAAAAGGCTTTGACGCAGCCGATGAAAAATCAAATCTAAAAATTACAAATAAAGAAATCGGTGCAGGCCTACTACTTTCAATTGGTATGTTTCTTCTAGGAACTTTGATGAGCAAGACAATTTTACCATCCATTGGTGGGGTAAAAATTCATACCTTCGCATACATGGTACTATTGGTTGCTGTTTTCAACATGATCAATATTATTCCAGAAGAGTTAAAACAGGGGGCTAAAAAGCTTCAAAGCTTTTTTTCAGGACAGTTCCTATGGGTAATCATGGTAGGTGTTGGGGTTGCTTATACGGATTTAGCAGAAATTATAGCTGCCATTAATGTGACCAATGTAGTGATTGCAGCCTTTATCGTAACAGGAGCCGTTGTTGGTACTGCATTATTTGGATATTTAGTAGGATTTTATCCAGTTGAAGCATCGATTACTGCAGGTCTATGCATGGCCAATAGAGGAGGTTCTGGAGACTTAGCAGTGCTAGGAGCTGCAAAGAGAATGGACTTAATATCCTTTGCGCAAATTTCATCTCGACTTGGCGGAGGAATTATGCTTGTAATTGCAAGTATTGTATTTGGAATGCTGTTTTAATTAAAGGAGGTAAACTATGATAGGAATTGCAGGTTTTGAAAAAGAACAGGACTGTCTTGTAAAGGTAACTTTAAAAGATGAAGGTGGTCTAAATATTGATATTAAGAGCAAATTAAAGCTGCTTTTCGGGGAATTAATGAAAAATGCTGTGATAGATGCTGTTGAAGATATGAAGTTACAGCATGGAGATATAGAGGTAAGGGAATTTGGCTGTTTAGATTTTGCTATTAAGGCTAGGGTAAAAACTGCCATCAAGAGGGCAAGGAGGAATCATCATGAAGAAGCTTAGAAGAACCATGTTGTTCTGCCCCGCCAGTGAACCAAAAATGTTTTATAATACACCTGTTTACAATCCGGATTGCATCATTTTTGATTTGGAAGATGCAGTAGCTTATTCAGAAAAAGACAGCGCTAGGGATTTGCTATGTGAAGCAATTAAAGCCCTAGACTTTAAAGACATTGAGATATTCGTAAGAATCAACCCTTTATATACAGAGTTTGGGGAAACAGATGTGAGAGAAGTAGTTAAAGCAGGTGTGCGCAATATCCGACTGCCTATGTGTGAAACACCAGAGGATGTGCTTAAACTTGAAAAACTTTTGGATGAAGTAGAAAAAGAAAACTTGCTGGAGCCGGGGAACGTAAAAATTCAATGTGCTATAGAAACACCGAAGGGGGTTTTAAATGCATTGGCCATTGCTACAGCCAGTCCACGGGTAGTAGCCATATCCTTTGGGGCAGAAGATTATACTAGAACCTTAGGTGTAGATAGAACAAAAACCGCAAAAGAGTTAACCCATGCCAGATCCTATATTGTCCTTGCTGCCAGTGTCGCAAATGTAGATGCCATTGACACGGTATGGGCCGATGTTTCTGACATGGAAGGCTTTAAACAAGAAGCAGGAGAAGCGAAAATTTTAGGATTTTCAGGAAAATCTTGTATTCATCCTGCCCAGGTGAAGGAAGTGCATAAAATATTTACACCGGCACCCGATGAAATAGAAAAATCCTTAAAAATTATTAGGGCTGCAAAAGAAGCAGAAGAACAAGGGATTGGAGTAATAACCGTCGATGGAAAAATGGTAGATATACCAGTTATTCAAAAAGCTGAGCGTATTGTTGAATTGGGAAAAGCTGCAAAGGTTCTAAAATAAGGGGGATGAAGATGGAGTTTGTAAAAAATAAAGCTGGAAGACTGGTTCCTACCTATATAGAAGGTATTGGAGAACTAAAGCCCTTTATGGGGATTTTTGATATGGAAGCTAGCGGAAGAAAGCACGGAGCTATGAATACAAAGGCCATTCCAACAGACGAGAAGCTTTTAGGCTCTATCAGAGAAGCTATTGAAAAAACAGGCTTAAAGGATGGAATGACCGTATCCTTTCATCATCATCTTAGAAATGGAGACTATGTGCTGATGATGGTGATGGATGAAATTGCTAAAATGGGAATTAAGGATATTACCATCTGTTCTTCATCCTTAACCAATGCCCATGAAGGATTAATTGAGCATATTAAAAATGGAGTAGTAACAGGCTTACACACCAGTGGATTGAGAGGAAATATTGCTAAAGAAATTACAACCAATTGTATTTTACCAACACCTGTGATTTTTAGAACCCATGGTGGAAGAGCTAGGGCAATTGAATCAGGAGAAGTAAAAATTGACGTAGCTTTTATTGGAGCATCTTGTTGTGATGAGATGGGAAATATGAATGGAAAGTTAGGAAAATCTGCCTTTGGTGCCATGGGATATCCTATGGTAGATGCACAATATGCTGATAAGGTAGTCGCCATTACCGATAATTTAGTTCCTTATCCAGCCTATCCTATTAGTATTCCACAGATATTAGTAGATTATGTGGTAGTGGTAGATGAAATTGGAGATCCAGGACTTATTAGTGCAGGAGCTACAAGGGTAACAAAGAATCCTTTAGAACTTTTAATTGCAGAGTATGCCAGTGAGGTTTTAATCCAGTCAGGATTGGTAAAGGATGGATACTCTTTCCAGGCCGGCAGTGGCGGCGCATCCCTTGCTGTTGCTAAATTCCTGCGAGATTATATGAAAGAAAACAATATCGTAGGCTCCTTTGCTTCCGGCGGAGCTACTTCTTATCTGGTGGAGCTTTTAGAGGAAGGATTGTTTAGGACCTTATTGGATACTCAAACCTTTGATGCAAAGGCAGCTACTTCCTTTGTAAAAAATGAAAATCATATAGAAATGTCTGCTTCCATGTATGCCAATCCTCATAACAAAGGATGCGTAGCCAATAAACTGGATATTATGATCCTTTCGGCTACAGAAGTAGATGTAAATTATAATGTAAATGTAATGACAGCCTCTACGGGGGTAATTATGGGTGCTCAAGGAGGCCATCCTGATACGGCTACAGGTGCAAAGCTGACGGTGGTAGTAGCACCATTGATGAGAAAAAGAATTCCAATCGTCGTAGACGAAGTAACCACAGTGGTGACACCAGGAGAGACAGTCGATGTGGTAGTAACAGAAAGAGGTATTGCGGTAAATCCTAAAAATGTAGAGTTGCTTGAAAAATTAAAACAAACCAATTTGCCTCTGATGACCATTGAAGAACTAAAGGACTTAGCAGAAAGGTTTACAGGTAAACCAGAGAAGGTAGCCTTTGGTGATAGAATTGTAGGGATTATAGAATATAGAGATGGAACGGTCATGGATGTTATCCGCAATGTTGTAAAATAAAAGAACTCCCTTTATTTGCATAGAAAAATAGCAGGTGGATCAAGTCGCTATCTGCTATTTTCTTATCAAATTCTATATTGATAAAAACCATAGAGGAGGAAAATATGGCAAAAATAAAGATTACAGAAACTGTACTAAGAGATGCCCATCAGTCTTTGATTGCAACAAGAATGAAAACTGAGGAAATGGAGCCCATTTTAAAAACATTGGATAAAGTAGGTTATCATTCTTTGGAAGTATGGGGTGGAGCTACATTTGATGCTTGTTTACGCTTCTTAAATGAAGATCCTTGGGAACGATTGAGATTAATTCGAAAAAACGTAAAAAATACGAAGCTGCAAATGCTTCTTCGCGGACAGAATTTGCTAGGATATAAGCATTATGCTGACGATGTAGTTTCTGAGTTTGTGAAGAAGGCTATTGCAAACGGAGTTGATATTTTAAGGATTTTTGATGCCCTCAATGATGTAAGAAATTTAGAGACTGCTATTCAAACAACGAAAAAAGAGGGTGGTCATGCACAAGCAGCCATATCCTACACCATTAGTCCTGTCCACAATACAGAACACTATCTAAAAGTGGCCAAGGAAATGGTAAATATGGGGGCTGATTCCATTTGTATAAAAGATATGTCAGGGATTCTAACACCTTACTATGCCTATGAATTAGTTGGAAAACTAAAGAAGGCCGTAAAGGTTCCAATTCAACTGCATACCCATTACACCAGTGGAATTGCATCTATGACTTACCTAAAAGCCATAGAAGCAGGAGTAGATGTAGTCGATTGTGCCATATCACCCATGGCATTAGGAACTTCTCAGCCACCTACAGAACCCCTTGTGGCAACTTTGCAGAATACGCCCTATGATACCCAATTAAGTTTAGAAACCCTTAATGAGATTGCAGAGCATTTCAGGCCAATACGCGATAAATATCTAGAAAACAAACAACTAGATCCAAAAGTATTAGGTGTAGATGTAAATGCCCTTGTATATCAGGTGCCTGGCGGTATGCTTTCCAATCTGGTATCACAGCTAAAAATGCAGAATGCATCGGATAAATATGAAGAGGTATTAAAAGAAGTTCCAAGGGTTAGAGAAGATTTGGGCTATCCGCCTTTGGTAACACCTTTAAGTCAAATGGTAGGTACCCAAGCGGTCTTCAATGTGGTATTAGGAGAGCGATATAAAATGGTACCAAAGGAAATCAAAGCCTATGTAAGAGGAGAATATGGCAGGCCAGTGGTAGAAATTTCTGAAGAAATTAAAAAGAAGATTATAGGCAATGAAGAAGTCATTGCATGCAGACCAGCAGATCGAATTAAACCTCAATTAAAGACAATGAAGGAAGAAATGAAGGAATATTATGAGCAGGAAGAGGATGTATTATCCTATGGTCTTTTTCCTCAAGTGGCTGTAGAATACTTTAAGTATAGACAAGCCTTAAAATATAAGATAGACAGCAGTTATACAGATAAAGAAGACAAAACCTATCCAGTCTAATCTAATCTAATATGTCGTTAAGATATGGGGATAAGGGGGGATTGCTATTTTCAAAAGTATATTTATTAAGCCCACTGCCTTAAATGGGGAAAATATAATAGAACACATCACGAAATATCGTATTATAACGATGTGGAGTTTTATGTTAATAGTCTTTGGTGTAATAATGAATAAGCCAAGGGAGATTATCTTTGGGTTGTATCGTATTATCATTGAACCTGATTTTTTGATTACAGATTATATTGCCATAGGCGGGCTGGGAGCAGCTTTTGTAAATGCAGGACTCCTTATGCTTATATCGATTGGAATATTATATAAATTAAACATACAAGTTACTGGCTCCACCATTTCAAGCCTATGGCTTATGTCAGGGTTTGGCTTGTTTGGAAAAAACATATTTAATGTATGGTTTATTATTTTGGGTGTATGGTTATATTCTAAATTTCAAAAAGAGAAGTTTTCTAAATATGTGTACATTGCTCTATTTGGAACTAGTCTTGCCCCTATAGTTACCCAAATTATGTTTGGTACGAATCTCCCTAAGCTTTTAAGTATACCCTTAGGAGCCTGTATTGGGATTTTAGTTGGATTTTTGCTTCCCCCCTTATCTACCCATATGATGAGAATTCATCAAGGTTTTAATTTATATAACATTGGGTTTACTGCAGGAATTATTGGAACAATCGTAGTTTCTATTTTAAAATCCTATGGATTGGATTTGGATACGAGAGTTATCTGGTCCATAGATTATCAGCGCCCTCTTACTTTGTTGATGTTTATCATCTTTTCTACTATGCTGGCTTTAGGATATATTCTAAATGAAAAATCTTTCTTGGGACTTCACAGATTATATAAATATCCGGGGAGAGCTGTAACTGATTTTGTTTTATTAGAAGGTCTGCCCTTAACTTTAATGAATATGGGGCTAAATGGATTGTTTGCCACAAGCTATGTAATTGTAGTAGGAGGCGTATTGAATGGACCAGTCATTGGTGGAATACTTACAATTGTGGGATTCAGTGCTTTTGGGAAACATCTATCCAATATGATTCCAATTTTTATTGGTGTATTTTTAGGGGGCTTGACGAAGCTGTGGGATATTAATGACCCAGGAATGCTATTGGCTGCCTTATTTGGTACGACTCTTTCTCCCATAGCAGGTCAATTTGGATGGGGTTATGGGATCTTGGCAGGATTTCTACATTCGGTAGTTGTGCAAAATGTAGGATATTTACATGGGGGATTAAACTTGTACAATAATGGATTTTCAGGGGGCCTGGTAGCAGCTACACTCATTCCTATCATTGAGGCCTTTAAACGGGAGAATGACTATAAAACTCCTTGAGGCTAACGTGCCTTCCAGAACACTATAGTGAACATAAATCTTTCTATACAGGGAAAGGCTTACTTACTCTTATAGAAAAGTTATGTGAAAGTCAATAAAAAAGTCATGGATAA
>JBFNEZ010000196.1:0-7065 GCA_040797825.1 Thermotaleaceae bacterium
AATACATCAGGAAATATCTTAACGAAAAGAAGATTAAGCTTGAGCAGCTAAATGAAAAGGCGTATAGGATAGAACTAGAGATACTGATCAAAAAATTGATTAGTAAAAGCGATCTGTCTTTGCGAAGAATCGCAGAGAACACGGGAATCAAAAGAGAGAAAGTACGAAAAATGAATATGTCACAAGAACCGTCCCTGTGACACCCGAAAAATGAATACAAGAACCGTCCCTGTGACACCCGAAAAATGAATATGTCACAAGAACCGTCCCTGTGACACCTGCTAAGCAAAAACAAGTTAATAAATGATAAAAGTTGTGTAGTCAAATCAAGTATGCTATGATTAAAAGAAGAAGATGTCTAGAGGAGTTGAAGGCGTGATGAAAGCAAGCTATAAAACAATTAAAAAAGAGATTGAAAGAATGATTGAAAGCAATATACTAAGTGTAGGCTCTAAACTACCCTCTGAGTATGAAATGGCAAACTATTTCAATGTAAGTAGAGAGACCTTTCGATCTGCAGTAAAGCTATTAGAACAAGAAGGAAAAGTTCTTGTAAAACATGGAGTTGGCACCTTTGTGATAAAACCCTTGCCCAATATCCCAAGCAGCTTAGAAAAATTACAAAGTATAGGCTCTATGATAAAGCTGGCAGGTTTAGTAGAAGGAGAGAGACAAGAATCTATTAGAGTGATGAACTGTAAGGAAGAGTGGGCTGAGGTTTTAGGGATTAACAAAAGAGAAAAGGTGATTGTGCTAGAGCGAACCAGGACCGCTAATGGAGAAGCGGTTGCTTACTCTATTAATATTTTACCACGGAGTATAGTGGGAGATGCTTTTGAAGCCCAAGAATTTTCAGGGTCATTATTGGCATTTTTAGAGGAAACCTGTAAAATCTATATTGATAAGGCTGATACAGAGCTCAAAGTTCCAAGTAAGAGTGAGATAAATCAAAAAATTCCACAGGCACTGGAGCTTGTACCGGTTATTCTTCTTAAACAAATCCATTATGATATGAGCAATAAAACAATTTTTTATTCATTAGACTATTTACGGAATGATATATTTAGTTTTTGGATTAGGAGAGAAAGAAATAATAGGCTTTAATATATTAAAATAAAGGGACAGAAGAAGGGAGTTATTTATATGGAGAAATATTTATCGATAGCTAAAGAACTAATTGTTACAGCAGGGAATACTATTAGAGAGAAAATAAAGCTTGAAGACAAGGATATCCAACAAAAACTTCTTCCAAGTGACTTAGTTACAGTAGTTGATAGAGAAGTTGAAGAGTATTTGATAAAAAATCTTAAAAAAGAATTTCCTACCCATAATTTTGTTACAGAAGAATTAAACTATGATCAGATTATCAAAAGTGATGGGTCTTCATATACTTGGGTAATTGATCCCATAGATGGCACCATGAATTTTGTGCATGGATTTTCTCGATATAGTATTTCTATGGCATTATTGAAGGGAAAAGAAGTGATGGTAGCCTTAATTTTAGATATAAACAATAGGAATCTATATACAGCAGAGAAGGGTAAAGGCGCCTATATGAATGATCAACCCATTCAATGCTCCATGACGACAACTATGGCTAAAGGACTAATTGCTGTGGGCTTTTCAAGCAATCAGTGGCATAAGGATAATGATCTCCCAAGCCTATTGAATAGATTTATAGGAAAGTGTCATGGATTGAGAATTACAGGTTCATCTTGTCTAGATTTGGTGGAAGTAGCCAAAGGGGAATTAGACGGTTTTTGGCATTTTCAACTAAAACCCTGGGATATTGCAGCAGGGATTTTGATTGTAAGAGAGGCAGGAGGCCATGTAAGTGATCTAGAAGGCAATAAGGAAGTACTCTATGCACCCTGTATTGTAGCTACCAACAGTAAAATTCATAAAGAAGTAGTTGAAGCCATTATAGATTCTAAGGAAGCTGTAAAAGCAGTATAGATTAAATAAAAAAACTTAATGCATTAAGGTTATTGTTAACTGTTTAAAAGTCTATACTTACTTAATGATTTCGAAAATAGCACCCTAACGTATTTTCTATACGCTTTGGTGGCTTTTTTTTGTGTACATTGTAGGATTAAGAGAAAGAACTCTAAACCTATGGCTCTTTTGAAAATTAATAAAAACTTTACATAGAATTAATCCATGCTTCTTCTTTAAATTGTATGATGATTTCAGGAGTTGTCTATACAACACATTAAAGGAGTGAGGAGATTGAAAAAAGTTTTTAAAATGCTATTGTTGCTGACGGTGGTATCTTTAATTGTTTCTGGGTGTAGTCAAAAGCCTGGAGAGGTAGCAATTGACAAGGATGCAGATAACGATGAAAAAGAAAGGGTAGAGCAGATCAAGCTAAATGTTGTTACGGCGGGAGACACCAACATGGAGGAATTATTGGCTCAAGCAATTGGTGTAGATTTTAAAAATGCAAATTCAAATGTAAGCTTAAACGTAGTGGGGACTGGTGCAGGAGATGCAGGATCTCAAAACATTCATGCAAAGCTAAAGGCTCAAAAAGAAGCAGGTAAAGAAGAATGGGACATGGATGTGGCGATTGTACATCAAAGTATTATGGCGGAATTGATGAAGGATGATTTGCTTGAAAAATATGTTCCCCTCAGTGCCAACAAAGAATATGTCAACAGTGAGGCCAGCAAAAATAGTCTAGGGGTTAATGTTGATGGCTATGTAATACCTATGTTTCGAAGTCAGGTTGCTTTAGCCTATAATCCTGACAGAGTAAGTAATCCTCCAGAAACCTTTGAGGAATTGGTTCAATGGATTAAAGAAAACCCCAGGAAATTTGGATATAACGGTATTCAAAATGGTATGAGTGGAGTAGCCTTTGTAACTGCTTATGCCTACTGGAGAAGTGGTGATTATAAGGATCTGACTACAGGGCCCTATGATGCAAAATTAGAAGAAGAATGGCCAGCCATTATGAAGGAACTTAAAGGCTTGCCCGTCACTTACACCAACGGTAATAATGGAACCTTAGATATGCTAAATCGCGGTGAGATAGATATGGGACCAGCTTGGGTAGATATGTTCTTATTATGGAAAAGTGAAGGGCGTATGAACCCTGATTTTGAAATGAAGCTCATCGAACCAGGGTTGCCTGGTCAGCCAATGTATGTAGTTATACCTAAAAATGCTAAAAACAAAGAGTGGGGAATAAAATTTGCTGATTATCTAACTTCTCCAGAAATTCAAGGAAAATATATCGTAGAAAGAAACACCTGGTATCCAGGAATTGATGCTAGTGCAGTACTTCCTTTTATAAGTAAGGATAGTGAAGAAAAATTATTTAAAGAGATCACAGCAGATGATCTAGCCCAAAAAAGTCAAGTGTTCCCTATAGTAGAATTTTTTAATAACTTAAAAACCGCATATGAAATAAATTAGGGGAGTTGGAAAAATGTCTCTTTCTTTGACAAAGGAAGTAGGCACTCGGTTAAAGAAAAATCACAAAACTTTCGCTAGGATAGCTGAAATGATCTTGTTATTACCAGCTATCCTAGTGGTATGTATATTATTTGTATATCCTTTTATACATTCCCTTATCAATAGTTTTAGAAGGGGCGATGAATGGGGGATTACAAACTATATAACAGTGTGGCAATTGTATCGTGGTGATTTGCTCTATACAATATGGGTGGCTACTGTAAGCTTAACAATACTTTTGATTTTGGGAATCTTTATTGGTGGATATTTAAGATTATATAAAAACAGCATGATTGAGTTTTTGTTTAAGGTACCCTTGTTTGTACCTTATGTAGTTGTTGCCCATGCCATGAGGGTTTTTTTGGCTCCCAATGGAACACTGAATGCAGTACTGTCTATACTAGGCATTATAGATATAGAAAATAGTACTTCTATTGTATTTTCCACAAAAGGAATTGTTACAGCCCTTGTATGGAAAAACATTTCTATGGTCTTATTACTGATGATGGGGGCCTTTCGTGGAATAGACAACAGTTATATTGATGCTGCAAAGAATATTGGTGCTAAAAACTTAAAAATTATTATCAATATACTAGTACCTATGGCAAAAAATTCTATCATGGTAGCTTCTATACTAATATTTACTTCCATGATGGGTAGTTTTTCTATACCAGCTATGCTGGCATCAGGGAATGACTCTCAGATGATCATGGTAGATCTATATTATCAAATAGTTTATCAAAACAATTATGGAGTGGCAAATGCTATCGGGGTTATATCTTATCTCGTTTCCATGGGGGCTGCAATCTATTATCTAAAGATGGTGACGAAAAAATGAAAAATAAAATTATAAAATTATCTCTTAAAATGATTTGCTATGGGTTAAGTATTTTTATAATATTTGGACCTATATCTAGTTTAATACTATGGTCTATAGCAGAAAAATGGTTTTGGCCAAATCTCTTTCCCAACAAACTAGGCTTATTCTACTGGGAAAAGGTATTGCAAGGCAACATGCTAAATGCCTTTGGTATGAGTTTTGGGATCGCCATAGTGGTTACAGTGATAACATTATTTTTGGCAGTACCGATGTCTTATATATTAGCCAGAAATGATATCCCTGCCAAAGCAATCATATTGACACTTTTCCTTTTACCCCAAGCGTTTCCTAATCTTCCTGTTTTTACAAATGCAATGGTACTAATGTATAAATGGGATTTGGTTGGAACAGTAACGGGGGTGATCCTGATTCACTTGGTAGGAGCACTAGTTTTTGCAGTTTGGACATTGGTATCGGTATTTAAGTCTATCCCTTTTTCTTTAGAGGAGGCAGCCATGAATATAGGTGCCTCCAGGGTACGGGTTTTCTTTACGATTACCTTACCCTTAGCAATACCTGGGATTATCGCAGCTTCTCTCCTGGTTTTTCTTTATTCGATAGATGAGTTTACTGGAAGCCTACTGATAGGAGCACCTTATATTGTGACAATGCCTATTTACATGTATAATGCCGCAATGGGATATGAAATGCAGGTAGCATCCATCACTGCATTGCTCTTGATGCTACCAGGGTTGTCCCTTATGTTTCTATTAGAAAAATATTTAAAATCTGAATACCTATCGACCTTTGGAAGGGGATAAATATGAAAATATTTGTAACGAACCTTAATAAAAGCTACAAGGAAAAAAAGGCCTTAAATGAAGTAAATTTAGAGCTGGAAAAAGGAAGCTTTACTGCTATTGTAGGTCCAAGTGGTTGTGGTAAGACCACATTGCTTAGGTGTTTAGCAGGATTTTTAACAGTAGACAGTGGAAGGATCTTATTTGGTGATGAAGATGTAACCGATGTATCTCCTCAAAACAGGGGAACGGCCATGGTTTTTCAAAATTATGCTCTATGGCCTCATATGACGGTATATAATAATATTGCTTATGGACTAAAATTAAGAAAAAATAGCAAAGATGAGATAGAAAGAAAGGTAAACAATATATTAAAAAAGGTTGAAATTGATACAAAGGATGTTAAACATAGGTATCCAACACAGTATTCAGGAGGGCAGCAGCAAAGAATTGCCTTAGCTAGAGCTTTGGTTCTAGAACCAAAGCTTTTATTAATGGATGAACCTCTTTCTAACCTCGATGCAAAGGTTCGACAGCGGCTGAGAATCGAGATTAGAAGGCTGCAAAAGGAGCTAGGGATTACAGCGGTTTATGTTACCCACGATCAAGAAGAGGCTTTATCCATGGCGGAACAAGTGGTATTGATGAACAATGGTGTGGTAGAACAGATGGGGACACCAGAGGAATTATACTATCAACCCAAAAGTTATTTTGTAGCACATTTTTTAGGAAAAAGTAATACTTTGGAAATTGAGAAAAAAGAAGAAAAATATTATTTAGGAAAACAACTGGTAAATATTCCGAAAAATTTTATAATAGAAGAGAATAAAGAACTGTCCTTGGTTATAAGAAGTGATGAAATAAAAATGGAGGGAGAAGAGGATCCTAAGAACTGTATTCTTCTAGAGGGTGAATTGATGGAGAGTCTTTTTGTAGGATCAGGTTATAGGCATTGGTTGATGGTGGAGAAGCAAAGCATTTATATTGAAAATGAGAAAAAATTAATGAACAAAGATAAATGTAAAATTTTTCTTCCTCTACAACGATGCAACATCTTTCCCAGAGAAGAAACTAAGGGGGTTGCTATAATTGAGGCCTAAACTTTATGCCATAAATGTAGGGAGAGGAGATCTCTTGTTTTTAGAAATCCCCATGAAGAATAGAGAGAACTATATCATTATGATTGATGGAGGATATGGTACAGACAAGGAAATACAAGTGGTTTTGGAGCTCCTGGAGAAAAATTCTTGGAATAAAATAGATTTACTGATCATTACCCACCTTCACTTTGATCATGTTGGGGGTATGCCTAGAATTGCTGAGGTCATTACATTTTCTGAAGCATTATTACCTTATCCAAAATTTCAGGTAGAATCCATAGATATTAAGAATGAGAAGGCAAAGCTCATCCAAGAAACATTTAAAATCTACAAGGATATTTTTGAAGTTTTAGAAAAGACATCAACTAAAATAAATATTTCTAGACCCTTTATGAAAAAGCATTTATGGAATTTAGGGGAGTATATTTTAAAACAGGTGAATCCTATCATGGGAGATGAAGCACTAGGATACAAAATAATCAAGACCTTAACCACATCTACCTTATCTGAAGAGGAAAGAGAACATTTGTTGATTGAATTTGACAAAACCTCAAATCTTGATTCTAGTATATGGACACTATCAAAGGTGGGAGAGGAAAAAAATATTTTAATATTGGGTGGAGATGCATTACTTCCCAGCTGGGAAAGACTTATAGATAGAGAATCCATTAAATCTAGTGGAATAAAAATACCCCATCATGGTATAGTAGATGCTATGAATGAAGTAATATTAAAAGAGATAGAACCTCAATGGTTTTTAATCACTTCATCACAGGAAGAATTCCAAAAATATCAATCGATATGGAGGGGCTGGGAAATAGAGTCAAAAAGTAAAATGTATGTGACTGGAGAGATTAAGGAAACCAAATGGGTTGAAATAATGTCA
>JBFNEZ010000197.1:0-7019 GCA_040797825.1 Thermotaleaceae bacterium
TAGAGATGTTAGACATTCCCCCAGCCTTATGGGAACGGCTCCAATACACCTATCAACAGTTAGGTGCGCAATTATGATCCATCTAATTCTCCCAGAGGAGCCTTCCACTCAATTGCAGCAAATGATAAAGGCTGCAATTGGAGAAAAAAAGTATGTCACTATCCAAAATAGGCATTCCCTTCCCGATTTGAGAAATAAAAAGATACTTTACGCAGTAGAATTAGATGAAGCAGGTATGAACATTCCCCTTTTTCAGATTATTTCTTCCCTCTACCAACGTGGTCACGATGCACTGGAGGGTGCCTCTGGAGCTCTGTTGATCCATAGCAAAGGAGCACTTTTTACGAAGAGCATGGCTGCAAATATCATTTTTCTAAGCAATCAGCTGGGCTGCCGTTTTATGGGTCATCCCTTGGTAGAAGCAACCAAAGACCTTCAGAATTTTTTAACCTGGCAAAATATCCATGCAATACCTTTGGCGGATATTTGTATGAAACTGTCCAAAAATTTAGGCGACCGACTAATGGCAGAGCAGCCTCTCTCCATTTCTAATCCCAAAATCCTTGCCCTTCATTCCAGCTCTAAGTCAACTTCCAATACCTTAATGCTCTGGGATATGGTCAAAAAAAATTTAGGAGCTTTCCAAGTTGAGGAACTCCATGTAGCCAATGGCACTGTACTAGACTGTATCGGCTGTACCTATCACACCTGTATGCACTATGGCCTCCAGCACGGATGCTTTTATGGGGGTTTTATGACAAAGGAAGTAAACCCTGGAGTGGAGGCCTGCGATGCTTTGGTGTGGATCTGTCCGAATTATAATGATTCTATATCTTCTAATCTAATGGCTGTCATCAATCGTTTGACAGCCCTCTATCGAAGGATTAAGTTTTATGACAAAAGTGTTTTTGCCATTGTGGTATCTGGCAATTCTGGTTCCGACTCTGTGGCAAAACAATTGATTGATGCGCTGAATATCAATAAGGGCTTCCGTCTTCCTCCCTATTTTGTTTTAATGGCCACTGCCAACGATCCCAGCAGAATTTTAAAGGTAGAGGGTATAGAAGACAGAGCACGGTCTTATTCTGAAAATATGATAAAAGAGATAAAAGCATAGCTGTAATCAGCTATGCTTTATCTCTTTTTAAGAAAGTATCTCTTTTGTTGTTTATACTGTCAATAACTTTCATAGTATGACAATGTTCTTATACAAATGATTAGGAAGGAGTTGCTAGAGGCTTATCCTTTAAGCCTTCTTGTAGGTCTGTAAAAATCTATTCTTTTTTTACCTGATATACAACATCTATAATCGTCCCGTCTCTGGCTTCTACAATTCCCACGATTACGTCCTTATTGTACTTAGTCCCCTCTGGTTTTCCTGCAATCTTTTCTGCTTTTTTATGCAAATCAGCTATGGTCATTATAGGCAAATCTGTATTTCTTAGTTTTTTTATCAGATCCTGTCTAGCAGGATTAATAGCGATCCCTTCATCGGTGACTACTACATCAATATTCGTCCCTGGTGTTACAATTGTTGTAACTTTTTCTAATACAATAGGTCTCGTCTTTCTGATAAGGGGAGCCGTTACAACTCTTAACTTGGCTCCATCTGCTGTATCAGGATGTCCTCCCTGAGCCCCCATAATCACCCCATTTGAGCCTGTAAGGACATTTACATTAAAATCTAAATCTACTTCTGTAGCCGATAGTACCATGATGTCTAACTGATTAGCCACACAACCTTTATTGAAAGGATTGGCATACATACTGGCAGACATCTCAAGATGGTTTTTATTTCGGGTAAGGGAGCTTGCTGATTCTGCATCAAAGGTTTGTGTATCTATAAGGGTTTTAAAATATTTCTCTTCCAAAAGTTCTACCAAAACCGAGGTAATTCCCCCTGATGCAAAGGAGCCTGTTATGTTCTTTTCTTTCATGTACTCTTTAAGATATTTAATAACAGCTAGAGAAGCCCCTCCGCTGCCCGCTTGAAAGGAGAAGTCTTCTTTTATATAACCACTGGCTTTTAGGACTTCTGCCGCATACTTGGCTATCAGTAAATCCTTCTCATTGGTGGTCATTCTTGTAGCTCCCGTAGAAATTTTACCTGGGTCCCCAATCTCATCTACTACAACTACATAATCGACCTTTGTCTGATCTATGGATGGTTCCATTAAAGGAAAAGGAACAAGATTATCGGTAACTACAACAACCTTATCAGCATATTCCGCATCCACCATAGGATATCCCATGGCTCCAAATTTAGATTTTCCTTCTTTTCCGTTCATATTCCCCATTTTGTCACAGGCTGGTGCCGCTATAAAAGCAATATCTATGTGAATTTCTCCTGTTTCTATAGCCCTTGCACGTCCTCCATGGGTTCTAAATATCACTGGTTTGCCTAGAATATTGTTATAGGATATTTCTTTTGCCAAACTACCTCTTAAGCCACTGGTATGCAAGCCCGTAACGACACCGTTTTTGATATGCTCTATGAGGGGCTCATGAACATTGATTAAAGAAGAGGCAAAAATAGTAATATCTTTAATGCCTTGCTTTGCAACTTCTTCCATTACTTGATTGAGGACATAATCACCATCTCTCAGGTGATGGTGAAAGGATAAGGTCATACCGTCCTTAATCTGACATTTTTTTAGAACCGCTGCTATATCTTCTGCTACTTTATCTGTAATTTCTTTATTGCTGGTAAACTTATTTCTCTTACTTTGTAGAACTTCTATAAACCTTCTATCTCCTGTGTATGGCACTGTCCTTCCGTATCCTTCTATATATTCAGGTATTTCTCTTCCTAGTGCATTTTTAGCCATTTTTATACCTCCTCCCCCGCTTTTTGAAGAACCTTTACAGCCTTTTCTATAATGGGTTTATCTATCATTTTTCCATTGAATGTTGCAACTCCCACGCCTCTCTCTTCAGCTTCTTTTCCAGCATTTATAATATTTCTAGCCCTTTCTATTTCTTCCTTGGATGGTGTAAAAATTTCATTGACCTTCGAAACCTGTTTCGGATGAATACAAGACTTTCCGCTAAATCCTAATGATTGGATATGCCTTACTTCCTGCTCAAAGCCCTCTATGTCTGTAACATCTGAAAATACAGTGTCTATGGCATCCACCCCCGCCATGCTGGCGGCGATTGCGATTTGACTTCTTGCATATAAAAATTGTAATACTTCCTTTGTTCTATCCACCCCCAAGCAGTTGGTATAATCCTCTGTCCCAAAGGATATGGATATGACCCGTTCACTTGCTGTAGCAATCTCGTAAGCATTGTATACACCCCTTGGGGTTTCTATAGAGCACTGTATCTTAACAGTGCCTATAGGGATGCCCTTTGCTTTTTCATTTTCTGCTAAAAGTCCCTCAAGCTTTACAACATTTTCTTTGCTTTCACACATAGGCAGTCGAATGTTCTTTATCCCACTCTTCACCAGGGCACGAACATCCTTCTCTCCGAATTCTGTATTCAGTGCATTGATTCGTGCAAAAATCTCAATATCACCAAAATCTTCTTGCTCCAACACCCTGCAGAGGGTTGCTCTAGCATTATCTTTATCATCGTAGGCAATTGCATCTTCTAAATCAAAGATGATACAGTCAGGGCTGTACTTCTTTGCCTTTATCATCATTGCTTCATCCTTTGCCGGGCAAAAGAGCATGCTTCTCCTTCGTCTTTTCATATTGCCTCCTTTAGTTCTGTGCGCCATAATAGTTAATCAGGCATCCATTGATAATAATGTCTCTTTCTTTATCTGTAATATCCCCTACAGAAAGTTCTATATCGTTGCAATCTTCATGACTAATTAGCTTTGCGGTAAAGGTTCTTTCTCCTTTTAGTAACTTCTCCTTTATGCCCTCAATGAAAACATAGTCACCTTTTTGTATCACTTCTACTAATTTTTCATCGGCTGTAAAGGGCAGCATTCCCCAGTTGATCAAGTTAGAACGATATCTTTTGGTAGCATACTCCTTTGAGATATTGGCTACACCGCCTAATACTCTTTGGCAAGAAGCTGCCTGCTCCCTAGCAGATCCATCCCCAGGCTTAATTGCATAGATACTGCTGCCTATATTTGTATATTTTAGGAAATTCTCAACAGAACCAAAGCGTTCAGGAAGGATGCCCATAATTTTTCCAATTATATCCGATAGTTCTTTTGAAATTTCTTTCGTGCTCCCATCCACAATTTCTTGTCTATTTTTTTCTATATCTCTAATTGCCTTAGCTGTGCTGACATATGCCGGATCTCTTTTAGACAGTGTAAACTCAGACATTTTTATGGGATTTGAACGGTAAGAAGATGTATCTCCAGATGGGATAAGCTCATCTGTTGTGGTCACATCATCCTTTATGACAGAAGCTATCTTTATCAGCAGATTGTCTTGCAGTGACATCATTTCAGGCCAGTCTGTAATATTAGGACCCAACTGTAATTCTTTTTCTTTACTGCTCTTGCTGAATCCATAATAAACTCTATTGTGATAAGAAGCTTTGTCATAGGTGTAGTGCATTTGTGTATCGTCATAGTCTATATCTGTAGCAGCAGTCAGGTATCCTCCATTTACTGCTGTAGCAGTAATAGATCGTGCATCCATTAAAGCTACCGATGACATCTGCCCATCCACAGGTTTAGACCCTTCTCTATTTGGGAAATTTCTAGTGGTGTGTCTTATAGATAGCTCATTGTTGGCAGGAACATCTCCGGCTCCAAAACAAGGACCACAGAATGCCGGTTTAATGATCCCTCCTGCTCTGATAATTTCGCTAGCTGCACCATTTTCCAAAAGCTTTGCATAAACAGGTGTACTAGCAGGATACACATTTAGAGTAAATGCATCATTAGGCAGATTTCTTCCTCTCATAATTTGGGATGCCTTGCATATGTTTTCAAAGGTTCCACCTGCACAGCCAGCAATTTCTGCTTGAGATACCTTCAGTTTACCTCCCACAACCTTATCCATTAGGCTAAATTGAATGCCTTGAGCATCTATTTGTTTTCTACATTCCTTTTCTGTATGAGCTAATATATCTTCTAAATTCTCTGTAAGCTGTCTTATGGTATAGGTATTACTTGGGTGGAAAGGAAGGGCTATCATAGGCTCTACTTTATCAAGTTCAACCTTTATCATCCCATCATAAACAGCTATTTTTTCTGGTCGTAGTGCTTCATACTCATTCTCTCTAAGGTGTATTTTTAGATAGTCTTTTACCTTTTCATCGGTACACCATATGGAGCTCAAGCAAGTGGTTTCCGTAGTCATTACATCGATTCCGTTTCTAAATTCTACAGACAAATTGCCTATACCAGGTCCCACAAACTCCATCACCTTATTTTTTACAAATCCACTTTTAAATACTTCTCCTATAATAGCCAAGGCTACGTCTTGAGGTCCTACACCCCTCTTGATATTTCCTTGAAGATATACCCCTATAATCTCCGGCCTTTTAATATCATAGGTGTTCTTAAGAATCTGCTTTACAAGTTCTCCGCCTCCTTCTCCTATTGCCATTGTTCCAATGGCGCCGTATCTGGTATGGGAGTCAGAGCCAAGTATCATTTTCCCGCAGCCAGCCATTTCCTCTCTCATATACTGATGAATAACTGCTTGATTTGCAGGTACGTAAATTCCACCATACTTCTGTGCTGCTGTTAATCCAAACATATGATCATCTCGGTTAATCGTTCCCCCTACTGCACATAGCGAATTATGGCAATTGGTAAGCACATAGGGTAATGGAAATTCACCAAGACCACTGGCTCTAGCAGTCTGAATAATCCCAACATAGGTTATATCGTGGGATGTCAGGGCATCAAATTTTATTTTCAGATTTTCCCTATCCCCGGAGCTATTGTGGTTGTCTAGTATCCTGCTAGCAATGCTTCCCCTTTTATCTTCTATAATATCAGCAAGTTCATCCTCGCTGATTTTCTCCCCAAAGTTTAACAATGCAGATAGGACACTATCTCTATCATTATTTTGTATATCAATTATTTCTCGATTGTCGTAGTAAAGTATTTTTCCTTCTAATAGTTTAATCATAGTCTACCTCCATACATGTTGTATTTTATTCTAACGTTATCACTTTACTTCCATAATGTAAAATAGTACAATGTTATATAATCCCATAACTTTTAGTTATGCATTATTGCAAAGGAGTTTGATGATGAACGAAAATGATTATGCGGTACTGCTGACATTGTATAAGGAGAAAAATATAACCCAAGCAGCAAAAAAACTATTTATTTCCCAGCCTGCCCTGACCAAAAAGATTAAAAAAATTGAAAACGAGCTTAATGCACAAATTATTATCCGTTCTCAACAAGGAATCGTATTTACCCCTATTGGCGAGCAACTTATCCTGTTTGTCGAAAAAATTCATAACGAAATCCGAGATATGAAAGATTTTGTTGACAATATGTCTACAGAAGTGCGAGGAACGCTGAGACTTGGTGTATCATCTATATACGCCCATTATGAACTGCCTGGTATCCTTGCCGGATATCTCCATAAATATCCTAAAGTAGACTTATCCATAGAGGCGGATAACAGCAGCTCGATATATAAGCACCTTCAATCCAATAAGATATCTGCAGCAATCTTAAGAAGCGATTATGACTGGCAGAGTGGCAAAATATTGATTTTTGAAGAACCTGTCTGTCTAGCTTACCGAAGAAAAGTAAGATATGAAGAACTAAGGAATCTCCCCTATGTTAAATACACCACTTCACCGCTTCTGCAATCTCAACTGGAATATTGGTTAAATGAAAATAATATCCGGGAACCTCAAAATGGAATTAGAACCAACAACATAGATACCTGTGTACAGCTCATAAAAAAAGGGATTGGCTGGTCTATTCTCCCCTATATAGCCCTTCAAGATTATGATGGTTATATAGAAAAACTCACTTGGAAAAACGGCAGTAGTTACACAAGGAAAACTTTTCTCTATTATAGAGGTGAACATATAACCCTATCCGCAGTTTCTACCTTTGTTAA
>JBFNEZ010000198.1:0-6978 GCA_040797825.1 Thermotaleaceae bacterium
TATCTTATGTTATCCATTTTGTGGATTTATTACACAGTCTGCCGTCCCCACTTGCCCTTTGGTTTTTCGTCCGATGGCAACTTCCCATCCATCCGGCACTTTACGCACTATTTCCTACTCTGACTTATAGATATTTAATTTTCTTCGAATCTTCAGTCCTTTTTTCAAAGAAATATCTACTGCCTCAGCGCCATCCCCTTATCTTAAAAACAACTTGCACCTATGGTATAATTATTTATCAGTAAACTAATTAGGTGTTAACTCCTAAAAAGGGCATTGGCGATCAAGCTAAAATGAGTGTTTGCATGCTATTCTGTTTTCAAGGAGGTGCTTAAATATGCACGCATGGGAACAAATACAGAAAACCGCGGACTATATTGAAGAACATATTTCAGAGGAAATAAAAATTGAAAACCTGGCTAAGCTTGCTTCGCTGTCGCATTTTTATTATCAGAGACTATTCAGCCGATTGGTTAGTAAGTCTGTAAACGAGTATATTAAGCTGCGTCGCCTTGCGAAAGCATCCGATGCATTACTGGACAAAAAAAGAAGGATACTGGATATCGCTTTGGATGTTGGATTTTCCTCTCATGAGGCCCTCACACGAGCATTTAGGGATGCGTTTGGAATAACACCAGATCAATTTCGCACAACCCCCGTCAGACTAAACAATTTTGCGAAGCCGCAATTACTTTTGAATTACACCCTTGTTGATGAAAATGTCCCCTTGATTGCAGATGGGATCGTTCTTGAAATTACACGACGGAAAGTTTCTTCACCTCAATTTTTCATAGGCCTTACAGTAGAAGAACCCATCCACCTGATGCCCGGAGCCTGTAAAACAGGTGTAGACACACTCGGAAAATTATGGGATACTTTCCATGAAAACAAATCCGCTATTATTGAGTTCAAAGCGGACGGCGATGAACTCGGCGTTGCCTATGCTGGTTCAAAGGAAGGTTATTATCGATATTTTGCAGGCGCCGAAGTCGTAGCAAACACACCGTCTGAAGGTTATTCTTCATGGAAATTACACGAAGGTGAATATATCGTCTGCTCCTTTGAGGCGGAGGATTTTGAGCATCTTATTATGGATGCGGTGTACAAGGCTCACAAATACCTGTTTGAAACATGGCTTCCCAATAATAAACTGCATGTTAAGCCCTTTGCAGCAGAGCGCTATACCAGTCATAGCCCTGATACAACCTGCATGGAAATATGGGTGCTACCCGAGGTCTCAGAATAGGCATTTTAAAACTTTTACGGAGGTGAAACTTATATGGAATGGAATACACTTTACGGTCAAAACAATCCACCCACCTCGGACGATGTCTACGAATATGTTGGCAATGAGCTATGGGGGAATCTAAGTTTCATTTTGCAGATATACCCAAAGTTTATATCATAATACCTCTTTTTCTGCTGGAGGCCGTTGGCTGATGCTAAATGTTACAGAACCGACGATTCTGGATTTGGGTATAAAAATTACTTATAGCTGATCACTTGAACCCCTTCACCTTCAATCGTTCTATATAAAATACCTAAATGTTCTGCTGTAGGTGCTTTAAACTGACCCGACGGTTTTTGCAAACCAAGGACTTCATATTTACTATCTCCAAGGTTATGATAGGGTAATAACTCTATTTTAGGGATATCTATATTCTCCTTCGCAAATTTAGCAGTTCTCCGAATATTATCAATATCAGCGTTCACACCCTCAATTAGAGGTATACGAAGGATTATTGGTATTTTAAATCGATTGAGTTTTGAAATGTTTTCTAATATCTTTTCATTGCTAACCCCTGTATAGTACCTATGTTTATCCTCATCCATATGCTTTATATCCACAAATATAAGATTGAGCTTTTCAAAAATGTCTTTCACATCGTCAAAATCAAAGTATCCTGATGTTTCAATGGCTAAATCTACAGCGCTATCATAGAGCTTATACACAAGATCTCTCAGCATGTCTTTTTGAAGGGTTGCCTCTCCACCTGAAAAGGTAACGCCTCCCCCTGAATATCTATAAAAAACTTTTTGTCTATCAATTATCTTTATGAGGTCTTCACTGGTGTACTGAAAAATTAAATTTTTTCGGCTTTGAGATGGACAGGTCTTCACACAAATCACACAGGATTTGCACTGTTTTTTCTTATAAAAATTGTTTAACTCCATTCCTACACCAGATGGACATACCTGGGTACACCTTCCACAGGCAATGCACGTCTTTTCATAATATACAACCTTGTTTTCATTTGTATAGCCTTCTGGATTTGAACACCATTGACAGCGCAGTGGACAACCAGCAAAAAAAATCATTGTTCTGATGCCATTGCCATCGTTTACAGAAAAGTTCTGTGGTTCCATAAAATATCCACTACTCTGATTCATATAGAAGCCTCCTGACTGAACATCCATATTGGAAAGACACAGCCTCATCAGGCTATGCCTTTCTAATATGCTTAATAGTTTTCATGGGCAGTTCTTGCAATGATTGCATCTTGCATGGATCTGGATAGATTTATAAATTGTGTACTATACCCAGCAACCCGAACCAATAAATCTCTATAGGCTTCAGGATTATTTTGTGCTTTACGCAAAGTCTCCGTAGATAGGGTATTGAATTGAACATGAAATGCCCCTAGGGAAAAGAAGGATTGAATCATCGATCCTAAATTGCTCTGTCCTCTCTTGGTCTTTACTAAATCTTCATGAAGCCGTAAATTTAATAAGGTTCCCCCGGAGTGTACGTCTTGATTGAGTTTTGCTGCTGAACGCATGGCTGCCAATGGGGTAGCTGTGTCAGAACCTGCGAAGGGTGATACCCCTTCCGACAATGGTTCTTTTGCTTTTCTTCCACAGGGGGTAGCCCCAACAACCTTCCCTGTTGGCAGATAGTTTGAAATTCCCATAAAAGCAGTGTTAAAAGTGTTGCCATTGATGTCTTTATATTGATGGCCTTCTTTGTAATAATAATTTGCCATCTTAACCGCAATATCATCTACAGGATCCATGTCATTCCCATACTTAGGAACAGCAATCGCCAATTGTCTTAAAGTCTCATAGCCCTCCCAATTTGCATCCAGTGCCTTTATCAACGTCTCCATGGTAGTGACTTTGTCCTCAAAAACAAGCTTCTTAATGACCGCTAGAGAGTTCGCCGTCACTGCAAGGCCGATCCCCGTAAGCACTGGTCCTAAGTTGTATTTTGCACCGGCATCCACTAAATCCTTGCCTTGTATCATACAAGCTTCTATGCAAGAGGATAAAAAGGGCCTTGGCACCATTTCCTTATGCAGTTTCTGAGCCAGTAAAGTGGCTATAATAGAATGCGCTATCAGATTGTCAAATTGCTTATAAAAAGCTTTTTCAACCTCCTCATAGGATTGGAAATCCGCAGGATTTTTTTCATCCAAACCTATTTTCTCACCAGTTATTCTACTATTCCCTTGATTGAGTGCAAACTCTAATGCTGCAGTAAAATTGATATTCACTGCTGAAGTCCACTCACCAGTTTTACGAAAATGAGGGACTACACAGCCACAGTTGTTCCAGTCTCTAGCATCTTCTGGTTCATAGCCTGCGTTAATCAGCATTTGATAGCCTGCAGTATCATTATGAATCGCTGGAAAGCCAGTGCCTTTACTCACCAAATGGGTAACTGCCTCTAAAAAGTCGCTGGGACAATCTTGATGAATTCTAACACTCAGACCTGGCTGGTGGGTTTTTACCCTTTCAGTGGCTTTCAAGCACATATAGGAAAGATCATTGGTAGCGTCTTTTCCTTCTCTCGTTTTTCCGCCCACCGTCAGATTTTGGAATTGATTGTAGCCGGCAAAAAACTCAGCGGTGTTTGATGAGATTGTCCAGACCCATTCAGACAGCTTTATCCAAAGGGCTTCAATAAGTTCTTGTATTTGATCCTTTGTCATCATTCCCTTATCCAGGTCCCTTTGATAGTACGGATACATAAATTGATCAAATCTTCCTATATTCAGGGCTAGTGGATTTTCTGATAAAATTCCGCCAACCTGTGTAAACCAAACAAATTGAATGGCTTCATAAAAATTGGTTGGGGGATTTTCAGGTACTCTACTGCATATTTCAGCGATTTTTAGTAGTTCTTCTTTTCTTTTCTCATCCTTTTCTCTATGTGCCATTTCTCTTGCCTTTGCAGCATATCGATTAGCCAGCGTAATGATCCCTTCTGAAGTCATGATGATTGAATGATAGAAGTCATGCTTTTTCATATCCTCTGGGGAGGTAAGAGATAGCCTCGAAATATTCTCTCTAGCTTCCTGGATAATCCCCCCAAAGCCCTTTCTGAATAGTACATCGTGATAATCCGGGGTTATCTCCCCAACGGCCTGCCTCCATTTTGAATCATTATCAATAAAACCAGTGTCTACCGCTATCTTTGCAGTTTCTTTCGGCAGCTGTGCTATAAAGGCTTCTTCCAGTGATTTGCCTTTCCAGTAGGGAAAGATATTTTTTCTGACAAAGTCACACTGCACACCCGTCATAACGTAGGGATCTTGAACTCGTTTATCGAAATGATCCATTTCACGATCTACCCAAGTCCAAGAAAACTCCGGTGTCAGAATGCCGCATTTTCTGAATTCGCCAACTGCACCCACAATAAGCTCTCCCTCAAAAATACTGACTCCGATTTGTTCACAGGTATCTCTAAATGCCTTGGCTCTTCTTATGGCAACGGATTCCCCCTCCGTGTTCTTATGGGATTCTGTCCATATCCTTGCTCGCTCGTAGGAAATTGCAGGTTTCGCATGAATATAATGCTGTCTAGCCCCTTCAATTTTTTCTGTTATCATGATTATCCCCCTCTCTTTTCTCGCATTATGTTTTAGTATATGTTGTGCGCTATAACATCCAAAGCTTTTTAAATAAATCCAGCAGGGCTGCTGGATTTATTTTTAATATTTAACGATATTTTGAAATACGACTTCCACGTCGTAGGGATTACTATAGGTGTGATTCTTATTGGACTTGAATTTTAACGCCGATGGTGCAGATAGTTCAAAGATCTGATCTTCTACCGTCAGTACCAAGGTACCCTTCGTTACTACAATATACTCTTCTGTTGAGTTTTGATGGGGTGTAGAAATATGTATGGCCCCAGGAACCAATTGGATATAGAAATATTCAAAGCCTGACATTGGATCGAAAGGAAATACATTATACAATATCATTTTTCCATCGGATTCATATACTGGCTCTAGATTGTCTATGGATATTGCTTCATAGTTATTGGTTTCGCTGCCTAACAGTTCGGAAAATGAAATCCGTAAACCAGTAGCTACTTTCCATAGGGTTGATATGGTGGGGTTCGATTCTCCTCTTTCGACCTGTCCTAGCATAGCTTTACTGACACCAGTTAGATTAGCCGTATCCTCTAAAGTCAGCCCTCTTTGGAACCTTACCCTTTTCAAAACAGCGCCGATATTAGATGTTGGATCATTCAATGTATATCCACCCCGTTTTCTGAAATTTGTTATATTGCACAGTATGCGTTATAACATATATTAATTTTAGCATATCATCTTGGGTATTCTCTGTCAACAAGCTTAATCAATTTCAGGCTCCTTAAAAGAAGGGCAAGCGGGGACGGCAGACTGTAAAAGAAGGGCAAGCGGGGACGGTCCTTGCTTGCCCTTCTAACCATTCATTATTCTACTTATCCTTGATTCACTTATGCCTCCAACAATTTGTCCTATTTCTTTTAGCGTTAGATTTGAATTTTTTCCTAGGTATCTTATCATTTCATTACGTATATCCTTATTTAAAAGACGTTCCTCCATCAAAAGATTTCTATCTGCTAGCATAGATGTTACATTTCTAATATAGTCTCCATAGCTGCTCCATCTATAGGCCTCCGGCTGTTGCACTATATTAGCCTTCACAGGATTGTTATGGATATATTTGCTTACCTCTACTAAATATGTATCATCTGTAATTAATTCGCTTATGAACCGATTTTGAAAGAAGTGTCCATGCCTTTTGTATTTTCGATTGAAATATAACACATAGCTTACATTAATACTTTTCATGATTTTGGATATATCATTGCCATTGTCATTAATTAATAGATGCACATGGTTATCCATAAGACAATAGGCATAGATTATAAAATTATATTTGTTCTTCATCTTAATCAAGGTTTCTATAAATCGGTTTTTATCATAATCAGATAAAAAAATTTCTTTTCTATCGTTCCCTCGCTATATGATATGATAGGTGGAAAATTCTCCTTTTTCTCTTGCTTGTCTGGGAAATCTTCCCACCTCCATTTCTCCAGTTTATTCCATACCTATACCTATGTCAATCTAGCAAGCAAGGACCGTCCCTACTTGCTTTATAGTACGATGTTCCCTTATAATGTGCTTCTTTAACAAACATTTTTTTCGCCTCTGCAATAATCTCATCAGGAAATCCAACATATTTCAAAAGTTTTATGGCATTTTTTGAATTTGATACTCCTCTATATATCTTATAGTCAAAAACAATATCTTTTTCTTCCATTTGTTCAGTGAAATAATAGTTGTCATATATATTATCTAAAATCTGTGTTAACTCTATATCATGGGAAGCGACGATGGCAATACAATTCTTATTGTGCAAAAACTTTAATATTGATGCAGAGGCGGCAATTCTTTCCTCCGTGTTAGTTCCCCTTAGAATCTCATCAATTACACAAATAACTAACCTCTCTTCACTTAAACCTTCAATAATTCTTTTCAAATACTTAATCTCTTTAATATAATAACTTTCTCCTGCCATTAAATCATCACGTACAGCCATTGAAGTAATAATTTTTGAACAGGGTAAAATCATCTCATCAGCCATACATGTATTTATACTTTGTCCCAGAATTGCATTTATTGCAATAGCTTTTATAAAAGTAGATTTTCCTGATGCATTTGAACCAGTAATAATACAACTATTTTCTAAGTTGACTGT
>JBFNEZ010000199.1:0-6972 GCA_040797825.1 Thermotaleaceae bacterium
ATATTAAAATCAACTCCTAAATTACTTAATATAGTAAAAGCAATCCAGTGGTATTTGTCCTATTATTAAAGCTGCTTGGAAAATGAAATTGAGATACGCACAGAATAAATTACATTATTTTTAGATATACGGGAAAACGTTTCTTTCATCTGTGATGAGTTTTAGCAGTCTGATAGATTATTGTTTATAATGGTTCTACGGCAATTCTATCAAGGTTATGGGGAGCAAAAACAATCAATAAGAAAGAAGGAGGATTGTGTTTATGATGGACTTAAAGGTTTTAACGCAAGCTGTGGGTGATCTTGACGAGGATGGAGTATTAAACATGTTGAATGATTTTATAACTACAAACCCAAGCGAAGAGGAAGGCCAAAAGGTAGTAGGTGCATGTCAGCAAGGAATGGGACTAGTAGGAGATTTATTTGATAAGGGGGAGTACTTTGTTGGAGATTTGATTTTTGCTGGAGAATTGCTTACAAGTGCTATTGATGTATTAAAGCCTGTTATAGGAAGCACAAGCGGTGCCAAGGTGGGAACCATTGTTTTGGGAACAGTAGAGGGAGATTTGCACGATATCGGCAAGAATATATTTAAAAGCATGTCAGAAGCAGCTGGGTTTGAAGTGGTTGATTTAGGTATTGATATTTCTGCAGATATCTTTGTTGAGAAGGTAAAGGAAATAAAGCCGCAAATTGTAGGAATGAGTGGTGTGCTAACCCTTGCATTAGATGCAATGAAGGTTACCGTTGATAAATTAAAGGAAGCAGGACTAAGGCATAATATAAAAATTATTATTGGTGGAAATCCAGTGACCAAGGAAGCCTGTGAGCAGATAAAAGCTGATGCATTTACAACCAATGCTGCTGAAGGCGTAAAAATCTGTCAAGGATGGGTATAAGAAAAAATATAAAAAACTTTAAAGTTTTTATATTTATGTGAAGCATGGTATCTTGTAAATAGGTTATTGCAATAAGCAAAGGGGAGGGAAAGAAAATTGGGTGATATGTTAGCACAAACTCAAGAAAGAAATCAACTGTTTCAAAATATTGACGAAGGGAAAATGCCCAAAAGAGTTCCAATATATACTTGGATGGATATAACCTACATCATGCAATATGCTGGAGTAGATTTAAAAAAAGCACAATGGAATGTTAGCGGATTTAGAGATATGATTGAGGTGGGGGCAAAATCATTTTCCTCGGATGTTAATCCAGCTACATTTACAAGACTATATCCAGTATATAGTATGTTGGGAGCAAAAAACTTTATAATGGGCTCATCAGGACAAATTCAACATCCAGAGATTGTTGGTATGGGTCCAGAAGAGTATGATGAAATGATTCAAGATCCCTATAAGTTCATGCATGACAAAATATTTCCCCGATTATACGCTAATTTAGATACAACACCAGCAAAAAGGGCTATGGTATTTGCAAAAGCACAGAAAGCTTTTTTTGATATTATGGGACAAATAGCAGCTGCAAACGCTGAGATGGATGAAAAATATGGTCTTGCCTATGGGAGGATCAATGCCCAATCTATTGCTCCATATGATCAAGTGGCTGATCAATTTAGAAGCTTTAGTGGGATTAGTGCTGATATAAGGAGATATCCAGAAAAGGTGATTGAAGCATGTGAAGCCGTACTGCCCATGATGCTGAAGGCTGGAATAAAACCAAATTCATCTATTAGTAGAAAAACATTTATTCCTTTACACATGGCACCTTATATGAGAGACAAGGATTTTGAAAAATTCTATTGGCCGACCTTTAAAAAACTAGTGGAGGGCTTATGTGCTGCTGGAGTGGGTGTATTGTTATTTGTTGAACATGACTGGACTAGATTTTTAGATCATTTAAATGAATTGCCTAAGGGGATCCATATGATGTTTGAATACGGTGACCCGAAGACAATTAAAGAAAAAGTAGGAAAGAAACATATTATTTCAGGGCTTTATCCATTAACACTGCTAGCCCGGGGGACAAAACAAGAATGTATTGATAAGGCTAAGGAATTGGTTGATATTCTTGCTCCAGGTGGAAATTACATATTTAGCTTTGATAAGGTAGCTTTAAATATAAATGATGCAAAACCCGAAAATATCATTGCAGTAAATGAATTTGTGAGAGAATATGCGGTGTATTAAAGGAGGGATATAGGGTGGAATTTAAATCAGAATATTATACTCCATGGTCAGCCTATGTAGAAGAAAATAATGTTTCCCCAGAGGAGGAAGCGTTGATTGCAGAAAATACGCAGCCCTATGAAGAGCTAGTATTTGCGTTTTCCATGTATCTAACGATGTAAAGCAATTAACTGTATCAACTATAATTCTGTATTTTTCAAACATGTGTGAGACTAGTGCTTAATGCTGTCATAAACAAAAGGCAAGCCAATATTACAAAGGGAATATTGGCTTGCCTTTAGTTTAATTTAAAGATTTATTTGTAATCCATGCAAATACCCATTGAAATACTAACAGAAAATTGAAATTATTATATTGACATTTTAATTGCATATCAAATATAATAAAACCTAATAAAACACAACATAACATAACAAAACGAAACACTACAAAAGTCAATTCACCAGTTATATTTTCGTATTACAAGAATAAAAATAAATAGAATCTGGGTTTAGTGAGATTATCTAAAGATAGATGTTGATTATTTCTTTTATTGTTGCGCATCTTATTTTATATTATTAATTTTTAAGGGGGACATATGATGAAAAAAATTAGAAAGGTTTTATGGATGATCTTAGTAATTGCTTTAGTCACGGCACTTGTAGCTTGTCAAGAGAAAAGTACAGAGAAAGTACAGGCAGAACAACAAGGTATAGAAGAAAAACCAGTAACATTGCTGGTTTCAGCAGCTGCGAGCTTGACAGAGGCAATGGAAGAAATTAAAGGTGCATATGCTCAAGAGAGGCCACAAGTAGAAATTACTTACAACTTTGGTTCATCGGGTTCCTTACAGCAGCAAATTGAGCAAGGTGCAGGAGTAGATGTATTTTTATCGGCAGCTACAAAACAAATGAATGGACTGCAGGAAAAGGGATTAATTATAGAAGACACAAGAAAAGATTTCTTGGAAAACAAAGTAGTCCTTGTTGTACCAAAGGATTCAACTGCGGTTTCAAGTTTTGAGGATCTGGCCACAGATAAGCTTCAAAAAATAGGATTGGGTGAGCCTCAAAGTGTACCCGTAGGCCAGTATGCTGAAGAAATTTTGACAAACCTAAAGATTAAAGATAAAGTCCAATCAAAGGCAGTATATGGGAAAGATGTAAAACAGGTACTTAGTTGGGTAGAAACAGGCAATGTAGATGGGGGTATAGTTTACGGAACAGATGCCCAATCATCGGATAAGGTAAAGATTGTAGAAACCGCTCCAGAAGAAACCCATAAGCCTGTATATTATCCAGCAGCAGTTATAAAGACAACAAAAAATGAAAAAGAAGCAAAAGATTTTGTTAACTTTCTCTATAGTGATAAAGCAAAATCGATCTTTGAAAAATATGGCTTTGTTTTTAACCTGTAGCATGACGAAAACCCAGTCCGTGGGTCAAGAAAAGGGTGCATCATAAAAATATACAGTTGACCGCTAGTTGAGGGAGGATTACTCTGAGATTGGCGTATTTTTTTATGCAAAATGAATTAGGAAAAGTTATTGACATATGTCATAAATAGCGTATAATAAGAATTGAAAGTGACATATGTCATAAATTATAAGGAGGTGACGGGTATGCCAAGAAGAGATGGAACCGGCCCGATGCTTGGAAGAGGTTTGGGGCTTTGTACAGGAGTAAATGCAGTTAGATATGATGCTGGTTTAGGAATGGGATTTAGATCAGGGCTAGGGCTTGCATGCAGACGAGGATTCAGCGGTAGTTTTGCAGTTAACCAAACCTCATCTAAAACAGAAAAAGAACTGCTCCAGGAACAAAAAGATATGTTACAAAACCGACTTGAAGTTATTAACAGGCAATTAGAGAACCTATAAGGGGTATCAGAGGTAACTGGAGGATGCTCTGGTTATTTCTGTTAGAATTGAGGTGATAAGATAATGCCAAGACCAATAAAATGGAGAAAAGTTTGCTGTCTGCCCAATAGCAATAAATTTGGTCCCCTTAATTCCAATACAGACGAGCAGAATGATGTAAGGATGACAGTTGATGAGTATGAAACGATTAGACTCATCGATTTGGAGGGTTTTACACAAGAAGAATGTGCAAAGCAGATGAATGTAGCTCGTACTACTGTTCAAGGTATTTATGTGGAAGCAAGAAAAAAATTGGCTGAATCATTAGTGAGGGGTAAGGTGCTATTGATTGAGGGGGGAGAGTATCGGCTGTGTGATGGATCGGGAAATGGATGTGGCCGTGGTTGTTATAGACATGGTCGTGAAAAGGGTTTTAGGGATAGTAAGGATCGGGGTGACTGATTCTTTATTGAGTGAACATTTTATCTTTCCTGAAAATCCTCATCGTATAGCAGATGGGGACGCAGTAAAAGTGATTTTTAAGGGATAGACCCTTATGAATATAGACTGGGCAGCCGGGATGGAAGTCAAAGTGGTTTATAATAAGAAAATGGAACTGATTTTTGAAGAAGGTGGTGGTTTAGGGCCATGATTATCAAAACATTAGTGGAAAACACATCTATATCGAAAGATTTTGGCAATGAACATGGACTTAGTTTATATATAGAAACAAAGGATCATAAAATATTGTTTGATGTGGGAGCAAGTGAATTGTTTCTTGAAAATTCTAAAAAGCTCAATGTAGATATTGCTGATATTGATTTTCTTGTAATCTCGCATGGACATTACGACCATGGTGGCGGATTAAAAGTATTTTTCCAGGAAAATACTACAGCAGAGGTATTTCTACACCAACAGGCATTTGAAAAGCATTATGCCTCCCGTACAAATGCTAAATTGGAATCTATTGGGTTGGAGGAAGAATTAAAGCAGAACAAACAAATTGTATTGACTTCTGATCGATTTTTTATTAGTAAGGGAATACAAGTGTTCTCAAACATCATCCAAAGGGAACCCTGTCCGGCATCAAATCGAGGGTTGTTTATGGAGCAAAATGGACAAATAGCCGAAGACTTTTTTGCTCATGAACAAAATCTTGTAATTGAGGAAGATGGGAAAACACTTCTGGTAACAGGCTGTGCCCATAAGGGCATTATAAATATACTTAAGCATTTTCAAGATATAAAAGGTCATATGCCAGATTATGTGATAGGAGGATTTCATCTTTTCAGCCGCTCATCAGGCGGGAACGAAGACTTGGATACGATAGATAGAATTGGTAACTATCTATTGGCTACAAAAGCAAAGTATTATACCTGCCACTGTACAGGCATAGAACCTTATAACAGGCTTAAAGCTGTTATGGGTGATAATATTGATTACCTGTCAACGGGCAGTGAAATAAGAATGTAAGTAAGGGGCATGGAGCAGCTCATCTATGGAGCGAAATAGTACTTGTACAGTAATAATTGTGGGAGTACTATTTTTTATTGCTATATAGAGAGATACAGGATGTTGGCAGTAGAAAATAGGAAAGCTGTGGCTATTGTATCTTGGGAGAAGTTTTCTGGCTTATTTCAGATGAATTGAAAATCCACTCAAGGAGTAACCATTAGAAATATTTATTGTGTTTTATCATTCTTTAAAGGGTATTATAGATCTATATCATATAGAAATAAAATTGGAGGGATTTTTGATGAGCCAGAAAAATGACATGCTTCAAAAGCAGCTTCAGCATCGTACAATCCGAGAGTTTAAAGATACGAGCCTATCAAAGGAGATTTTTGATACATTGTTGGAAGTTGCAAGGCGGACTGCTACATCTAATGGAATGCAGTCATATTCAATTATACGTGTGATAGACCCTTCTATTAAAAAAGAAATTGCAGAGGTTTGTAAACAGGAATATGTGGGAAGGGCACCAGAACTTTTAATATTTATAGTAGACCAGTTCAGAAATAATAATATTGCAAAGGAGAAAGGCGCTACAACTGAGAATGCAGCAGATATGGATAGATTTTTCCAAGGTTTTACCGACGCATGCTTAGCAGCCCAAAATGTTGTTAATGCAGCAGAGGCAGTCAATCTGGGAGCTGTGTATTTAGGCAGTATTTTAAATGATTCCATGAAAATTTGCCAAATTTTAAAATTACCTAAGCTAACCTTTCCAGTAGTAGGACTAGGCATCGGCCATCCTAACCAAAATCCTCAGCTTAAGCCTAGATTTGAAAATAGGCTTAGAGTTTTTGAAAACAGCTATAGGATTTTTGACAGTTATTTAGAAGAAGTAAAGGATTATGATGAAGAAATGACCACCTACTATGACCTAAGGAATGCCAACAAAAGGGTGGATTCCTTCAGTGAGCAGGTGGTGGATAAATTAACTGCTTCTATACAAAATAGACAAGAGATCCTCAGTGCTATCCGTCAACAAGGGTTTAAGGCAGATATTTAGAAACTTATTTCATGAAGCAAGTGAAAAAGGTTCACAAGAGAATGGTTCTATACCATGTTATGCTTTAACAACCATTCCTCTTTGTCCATCGTCTTCACCTCAATAAATTTTTATTTCAACCTAAGTTTTTGCTTTATTAGTTCCATAATAAAATTTTGCTGCATTCGCACTCTTGTAATGTCGCCTTCGGGATAACCGGCGCGATAACGGACTAAGTGCTCCGCTTTTTCACCATCTAATATTTGCAATCCTTTTTCCAAAGAGATATACAAGTTCTGCCCAGGGTCATCATAAAGCATATCAACAGGCACATTAAACTCCACGCCACCTAAAATATCTATAATATTTCTAAAACTTTCAAAATTGTGGCGCCGCTTGTAGTGGGTAAGCTCATGAAGCAGTATATAGTTTAGATTTTCCTCCGACATTTCTATATCGGGAAGGAGCAACAAGGGACTGAAAATCCCTACCATA
>JBFNEZ010000200.1:0-6970 GCA_040797825.1 Thermotaleaceae bacterium
TTAGGGGCCTGAGTATAAATTACCTCCTTTGAAATATCACTAGAATACATTAGACTTAAACTACTTTCAAAGGAGAAAGGACAAATCAATCTAAATAATACTATACTCCAAAGTATATACGAGAATATCTTTGGCGCTTTTTTTAGCAATAATCGTACTATCATAACTCCTAAGGCAACACAACTTGCAGTTAGACTCATATTTATTATAGCAATAAAACGATCTATCATTTTCTGTGCTTCTTCTTCTGATAATTTTCTATCCTTCAAAAATGTTGCAATAAAAGCTGGGAGTGAACCATCAAAAGATTTTTCTAAAAGGGCTTCAGTCTCATATTTTTGCACCTGTTCCCGTCCAATTAATGATATAACAACAGCATTTTCATTTTGCAATATCCCTCTCTCTGAGAGCTTTCGTATCATATTATATGTGGTTGGCTTCTTCCATCCTAATCTGGAAAGGCATATTTTTGAAAGCTCAGTGGAGTTTATTGGCCCAAGTTCCCAGATGATATCCATAAATTTATATTCTGCATCAAAAAGTTTAAATTTTTCCATTTTTATTCCTCCTTTTGGTTTGATGCAACAAACCTTTATGCCTATAGTTTATCCCGACAAACCTATTCTGTCAAGAATAATTTTTTACTGTTGTTTATGTATTTTAATATTATCCTAATAATAGAAGTAATAATACATTAGACTTAGTTTATAATTTATATAAAAATATACCCCTCTAGAGTTATTTGTTCTCTAGGGGGTAAGTATATTGAACTAATATTCTTATGGTAAAATCTAAATCTCTTTTAGATAGAAAATCTTTAATATGTTATAACTCCCAACCACTTGATTCTGCCTGTATTGTCCATAGTTTTTTATAAAGACCATTCCTGTCCATAAGTTCATCATGTGTTCCTTCTTCTGCAATTTTCCCTGTTTCCATAACAATGATATTATCCGCATCCTTAATGGTTTTAAGACGATGGGCAATTACTATGACTGTTCTTCCTGCTATCAGTTCGTTGATTGCTCTTTGTACTTCAACCTCATTTTCTGGATCGAGGGAAGCTGTTGCTTCATCAAGTAAAACAACAGGAGCATCCTTTAGCATAGCACGGGCAATAGAAATACGTTGCTTTTCACCACCTGAAAGAGTGCAGCCTCCTTCTCCAACCATAGTGTCAAATCCCTTTGGAAGCTTCATAATAAAGTCATAGCAGCAAGCTTTCTTAGCTGCCTCTATCATTTCCTCATCTGTAGCATTCTCTTTTCCGAAACGAATATTATTGCCTATTGTATCTTGAAACAGATAGACATCTTGAAAGACCATTGAAATTTTTTTCATTAACTTTTCGGGGTCAAGGGTTGATTCATCAATGCCTCCAAACATAACTCTACCTTGGCTAGGATCATAAAATCTGGCACAAAGTTTCAATATTGTACTTTTACCACTTCCTGATGGTCCTACAAGAGCTGTCAATGTTCCTTGCTTCATCTTTAAGGAAACATTATGCAAAACATCTTTGTCTCCATAACCAAAGGAAACATTATCAAACACGATATCAGTACTACCATTAGGTGCTTTATCTCCACCCATTTCCTGCTCCTTCATTAAATTTAAGATACGCTCTCCTGCCCTTTCATCATAACGAAGCTCCGCATATTTCATCAATGCAGATGTAAGAGGATCATATACCCTAGAACCTATAACTAAGAACATTACGAAGGTTAATACGTCTAAAGACCCTCCTATTAATAAATAGGTACCCGTTAAAATCATTAAAGTTAGACCTGCACGAATAAGAGTAATAGAAGTAAGAATAATAGGTCCTGATAAGGCTTCAAATCGAATACATTCTTTCATTAACTTTCTAAAAGAATTCTCAAGACGAGCAAATTTTTCCCCTACAAGATTATAAGCCTTCATAACACGGATACCTAGCAAATACTCCTGCAAGCGATTACCTGCATCTAGCTTTGACTTCATTTGTCTATCTGCCATACGTTTTTGAAGTTTTGAACAACCCCATAGTAAAAGTATTGTAATAGGCAGAGCTATAAACATGGCAACGGACATACGCCAGTCAATCCATAAGAGAGAAATAAAAGCAATAAAAGGCATAACTAACGCACCAAATAATTGGGGAACAATATGAGATACTCCTGTTTCAATCAAGGTAAAATCACCCATCATCATATTAGCTAAATCTCCCGGATCACGACTTGTAATATAACCTAATGGAAGTTTACGAAGATGTTCTGCAAGATTAGCCCTACCCTCTGCAGAAAGTGCATAAGCATCCCGATAGCTATGACGATATGCAGGCTTTTCAGCAATAAACATCACTATCATGTAAGCAAATAATATACCAATAATCTTCCAAAGTCTAGCCATATCAAGTCCTGTACCAGAACCATCAAAAGCGTTAAATATAATCTTTATCACTTCAATAGAAAACATAAAGGGAACTACATTGACTAAATTAGCCAAGATGGTAAATCCTATGGGCTTTATAAGTTTTTTTGGTTGTCCTACGGTAATATTTTGAAAAATTTTCATGCTTTTGCACCTCCTACCTTCAATGTCCAATCATAAGCACTAGTATAAGCTTCCCACATTCGCTGATACAGACCTTCTTCAGCTACTAAATTATCGTGAGTGCCAATCTGTTCAATCCTACCATCCCTTAATACAATGATTTGGTTAGCAGTCTTTATAGAAGACAACCTATGAGCAATAACTATAACAGTCTTATCTTTAATAAGTTCTTTTAATGCAATCTGCATCTTATATTCATTTTCAGGATCAGCAAAGGCTGTTGCTTCATCAAGAACAAGAATAGGTGAATTTTTGAGAATAGCACGAGCAACAGAAACCCGCTGTTCTTCTCCTCCAGAAAGGAATACCCCACCTTCACCTATAAGTGTGTTATAACCATCTGGCAGATTCTCAATGAACTCGTGACATTGCGCCGCTCTTGCTGCTGCATATACTTCCTCATCTGTAGCATTTGGTCTACCTACCTTAATATTTTCAAACAAAGTATCATAAAAAAGGAATGTATCTTGGAATACAAAAGATACTATATTCATAAGTTCTTCTGTAGGTATATCTTTTATATTTACTCCCCCGATTTTTATTTCACCAGTTTTAATATCCCAAAAACGAGGAATCAAATTTGCAACAGTAGACTTTCCCGAGCCTGATGGTCCTACTAATGCAGTAATTTCTCCAGCTCTAGCAGTAAAATTAATATCTGCCAAAGCTTCGACTCTTGTAGCCTCCGCCTTATTCTCATATGCAAAAGATACATTCTCAAAGGAAATATTGTAACCGAAAGGATGCTTTGGCTCCGAAGTCTCTCTAACTGGTTCTTCAGCATATATAGCATCAATACGTGAAACACCTTCAAAAATCTCCCTTGTACCTGATGCAAGCATAGTCAATTTATATAAGGGAGATGATACACCAGGAGCCATTATAATAAAGAACAGATATACAAGGGCAAAGGAAATATTATTTGGATCACCACTCATAATCAACAAACCAACAGGTAAAATAAAAGTTAAAAAGGAATTAAGCACTACAGTAAAAACCGCCATACCATTTTCAAATTTATCACAATAAGCAACTGCCCAATCTCTATAAGCAATTAGGTCATTATGAAATTTCTTGAAAGAGAAAACAGTTTGTCCGAATATTTTAACCACTGGTATTCCTCGTACATATTGTATTGCTGAAGAATGAATACGCTCCTGTGCATCAAAATAAGCCTTCATTGTATTCTGTGCCTTCTTACCGAACATCATTGAAGCCTGCATAGCTATACTAATAGCAAAAGCAATTATACAAGTAAGTGACATCCAGCCATTTAGACTAAAAAATATAGCAAACATAACGACAACTGTGGCTGCCACATTTACAAGATCCGGAATCGTGTGAGCGACAAATAGCTCAATTCGTTCTACATCCTGCTCTAAATTCTTTTTTATAGCACCTGTTGCAGTACTATTTAAATATCCAAGGGGTAATTTTCCAATATGTCTTGCAAGTCCCATACGCATCCCATATAAAATACGGAAAGCTGCCACATGAGAGCAAATAATTGCAGCATATAAAAGAAGAAGACCTGCAATTAATCCGGCAAATGCAATCCATCCCCATCTTGTCATCATGGTACCATCTACGAGAGAGATATTTCCTCCACTTCTCAGCAATTCTCCTAAAATCTGATAAACAGATATAAAGGGCACCAGCATACATGCTGCACTAAATGCTGCCAAAATACCTGATATTATTAATAATAATTTCTTCTCACCAGCTATTTCAAACAGACGGGAAAGCCCCTGCTTTTTCTTAACTTCTTGCTTCATAGCTAATACTCCTTTCTGAAATAGAAATTGGTTAGCCTAAGCTAACCATCCTCTATTATAATCATTCTTACTTTTCTGTTCTACTCCGTAAAGCTGATTTAGCTCCAATCAGACGAAAACTTATTTTGCATTCACTTGTCTAATATCAAAGAACTTTGGAGTACCTGTGAAATTATAGTCTTCAATTCTATCAGTATTGAAAACAATCATATCCTTAACATAGGTAAGAGGAATATTTAGCACTTCATCATTGCTATATTTAATAAGGTAATCAAAAATTTCTCCAACTCTATTTTTATCATCTACAGTAGAAAATTCCCTTATGCCCGCTATAAATTTCTCACCGTCAGAAAGAGATGCTATTGCAGGTACATGAGGTGAGGAATCCAACATTGGCGTAAAGAAATTATGAGGTGCGGAATACGGCTGTTCTGTACACCAGATAGTCAAATCGTAATTACCCGAAACTCCTTCTTTCCACCAAGTATACATATCTTGTCCTATAGTTTCCAGCTGAATCCCAACCTCTGCAAGCTGACTTTTGATTAATGTAGCGATGGATTTATTCAACACCTCACCAGAATCATAGGTAAAGACAAGCTTCAATGGGATTCCATCTTTTTCTCGTATACCTGTTGCAGTATTAAGTTTCCAACCAGCCTTGTCTAAAAGTTCCTTAGCTTTAGTTTTATCATATTTTCTTATTATATCAAGCTCTACATCAGTATAAGGTATACCTGAATCAAATAGTTTATCTGCTACCTCCTCATAACCATAAGTCAATCCTTTTGAAATAGTTTCCTTATCTATGGCATAAGCTATAGCCTCGCGAACATTTATATCTGCAAGATTTTTACTTCCTGCATTTACGGCAAGATTTCTCGTTTCAGAATTCACATTTGATATTTTACCCTTAATATGGTTCATAGAAATTGCCTGCTGATATTCATCATAAGAAATTAATACATTTCCATATAACATATCAATTTCTCCATTTTGTAGTGCTTGAAGTCTAGAAGCTGATTCATGTATATATTTAGCCATGACTTCATCATAATATGGTTGTTCTCCCCAATAATCTTTATTTCTTGTAAAACGAGTATATTCACCACTCTTGTTTTCCTTATATATATAGGGGCCTGTACCCACAACTCCTTTCATATTCTGAAAGTTACCTTCTTCAATGACATTAGGAGAAACCATGACTAGAACTTCTGGATAACAAAGGTCATTTAAGTATGCAAAATATGGATTATCATAATGTAATGTTAAAGTGTAGTTATCTATAACCTCTGCATTTTTTAAATTAGCAACCGCCTTCAATGCACGATGATTTGGATTTAAGTGGAAATATTCTAAGTTCTTTTTCACTGCTTCAGCATTAAAATCTACACCGTCATGGAATTTCACTCCTTGTTTCAGATGAAGAGTAAGTTCAGTACCATCTTCATTGAATTCCCAGCTTTCTGCGAGAAGTGGTTTTATTTCACCTTTATCATAAGTCACAAGTCCTTCGTACACTAACTTAGTAGCACAATCATTCTGTGGATCCATATTTAATGGGTATAAAGTTGTCAACTCCGCACCGGTAGCAAAAGTTAGTGTCTTTTTCTGTATCTCTTGCTCTTCTTTTACAGCTTTTACATTTGGCTGAGAAGAACAGCCAGCTAAAACTCCACACATAATAATTATACATATTCCTATAGACAATAATCTAAACCATCTATTTTTCTTCATATTTTAATTCTCCCTTCAATATGTTTTATCCCTTCACGAATTATTTTTCCATTTTTAATCTCTAGAATTCTATCTGAAATCCTATAAGCACTATTCATATCATGGGTGACAAATAGACAAGCGCAGTTAAATTCTTGGTGATATTTTTCCAGCACAGTCATGACTTCATCAGCAGAAATCAAATCTAGACCACTTATAACCTCATCAAGAATTAGATAATCAGGCTGAATAGACAAAGCTCGTAATAAAGATAGTCTTCTTTGCTCCCCTCCTGATAATTGCCTTGTTGGAACTTTAAGCAACCTTCGGTCCATACTAGTCAGCTCCATTAAAGTATATATGCGATTTTTACGCTCTTTACTGCTTAAATTGGTCAAATTAACTAATGCTTCTTCTATATTTCGATAAACTGACAACATAGGGTTGAGGGTGCCAGATGTATCTTGAAATACAGCCTGAATCTTTCTTCTGTTTTTTCTCCATACCTTATAGCTCCAATTAATAGTCTCCTCACCATCTATTAATATACAACCTGAAGTAGGCTTTTCTAAACCGATCAACAGACGAGCAAGAGTACTCTTGCCTGAACCACTTTCCCCTATAAGTGCAACATACTCACTTTTCTTTATATGTATATTTAGATCACTTAAGGCAGCAAAACTAGACTCTTTTTCATTCTTATATGATTTATATAAGTTTTGGATTAGTATTCCATCCATTCCCATTTCCTCCTATCTAGCTTTATATTGGCAGCGGAAAATTTCTTTGTCCATTCTTGCTTAGGTAACAGCAGGAGTTTCTCCATAGGACCTTGTATGATATAGTCAACGACTAAAATCATACTCTCCTTTCTTTTTTATTAT
>JBFNEZ010000201.1:0-6961 GCA_040797825.1 Thermotaleaceae bacterium
ATTTGCGTTTTTAAGTGCATCCTTTAATTCTATTTTTTCCTTTGTACGAATTAGTATTTCATTATCTTTCTCTAGCAATTCATCCTCCATAATACTCCGCTCCAGCATTACTTGTATAAAATGGGCTGCTATAACCAAATGCTCTTGTATTACATAGATACGGCTTTTTATGATATCAGGAATTTTTCTATAATTTTCTAAAATTAAAGGGGGATCTATCCCCGCTATTTCTCCCATTTTATAGATATTTTTGTCAATATCCTTTGAATTGCTCAAAATGAAACTTCCACTTTTGATGTATCCTATAATATTTTCATTAATATGGATAGGTATTTCCAGTTCTATAAGATCATAGTCACATCGATACATCTTGTCCGATAATTGATTGGTGCTGTCACTGGCATACCTGCGCTTTGTACATCCTTCTATAGAGCTGCATATCTTACAAAAATCATTTTCCTCCTTATCTCTTGTAAGAAGTCCGTGATTTTTATCGCAAATGTGAATAGTCATTTTAAGCAGTTCTGACAGTTGTTCTTTAATACTTTGAAGTACCTCTATAGGAATCAAATCTTGAATATTTCTATGTTTTGCCACTGTATAAGGTTTTTGTAATTCAATTAATTTCATGGGAACATAGGCAACGATAAAAATTAAATCTTCTTTTCCCGTATTTAGCACCTCATGCTCCGAATGGGGGGGAATATAGACTACCATGGGTTCATGTATATCCCTTTTCTCTCCATTGGTAATGAAGATGCCTTGTCCTTGCACCACGTAAAAAAGCTGCTCTTCACCCAAATGATAATGTTTTTCTTGCTGACATCCCGGGTAGAGTGTAACCTGGGCCACGCTTAATCTCCCATAAGGAGAATCAATGGGTTCGTGAAGCCATGAGATTTCACCCCATGAAAATTTTTGTTTGTCTTGTAAATTTACGGTATCCAGTAATTTCATAAAACTCACCTCTAAATCTATAATAGGCGCTGATGTATATAATATTATAATTCCTCAAAGAAAAAAGCAAATCCATTTTGAGATTTGCTTTTTTTTATATTTTGTTATGCTTGGTCCAATTCAGTTTTTAAAGAATTTTCACGGGATTTCACAGCCCATGCAAAGATCGCTCCAGATATGTTATGCCAAGCGCTGAATAATGCTGCTGGCACTGCAGCTAAGGGCATCGTTGCAAATTGACTGGCGGCTAAGGATGCTGCCAAGCCTGAATTCTGCATCCCTACTTCAACAGCAAGGGTGATGCTCTTCTTCCGTTCCATACCGGTCAACTTTCCTACTAAAAATCCTAGGGTGTAGCCGCAAGCATTATGCAATACTACAACTACTACAATAAGGCCTAATGAACTCAATATCTTCGCCGCATTTGCTCCAATAACACCCCCGACAATGCATGCGATAGAAATGGTAGAAATTGCAGGCATATAGACTTCCACCACATGGGCTTTTTCCTTTATAATTGCTTTTACAATTAGCCCTAATGCAATGGGCAGCAGCACAACCTGTATGATACTCATGAACATGCTCACCGGGCTAAAGCTTACTGTCTGCTTAATCAATAGATAGGTTAAGGCTGGTGTTAAAATCGGTGCCAGTAAGGTAGATACAGTAGTCATGGCTACTGACAAAGCCACATCCCCTCCTGCCATATAGGATATAACATTTGAAGCTGTTCCTCCAGGGCAAGTTCCTACCAATACCACCCCTACCATCAAAGCCTCTTCTAACCCAAAGAGCTTTGATAACGCCAGTGCCAACACGGGCATAATGATAAATTGTGCAGCAGTTCCCTTTAAAACATCTAAGGGTCTTTTCAAAACAATCTTAAAGTCATCTAGGCTCAGGGTCATCCCCATGCCAAACATAATGATGCCCAGCAAAAGATTGATAACCGGTTGGCCAAATAGCTTTGATGTAACCCATTTAAATGCTCCCGGTGTAACAAATCCCAATATCATAAATACAATGATGATAATTCCAAAATACTTGGAAATTATCTGTGCTGCTTTCTTCAAGAAAAACTCCCCCTTATTATTTCTTCTGTACCTCTAAAATAGCCCCTCTGTTTCCAGATGTTACTAAAGATGCATAACGCTGAAGATACCCTGTTGTAATCCTTGGCTCTCTTGGAACCCATTTGGCTCTTCTTTTTTCCAGTTCTTCTTCTGTTACATCAAAGTTGATGCTATTTTCCATAATATCTATCTGAATGATATCTCCCTCTTCTACCAGGGCAATATTTCCTCCTACGGCAGCTTCTGGAGACACATGGCCTATGGATGCTCCCCTTGACGCCCCACTAAAGCGACCATCGGTTATCAAGGCTACTGTACTGCCTAGTCCCATTCCTGCAATAGCAGAGGTTGGATTGAGCATTTCACGCATACCAGGGCCACCCTTTGGTCCTTCGTATCGGATAACGACTACATCTCCAGCCACAATTTTCCCACCCTTGATGGCATCAATTGCATCCTCTTCACAATCGAATACCCTGGCAGGACCTTGATGCTTCATCATCTCTGGCACTACTGCTGAACGTTTTACAACGCAGGAATCTGGTGCAAGATTTCCTTTGAGGACTGCGATTCCACCGGTTTCACTAAAAGGACTGTCAACAGGTCGAATGATTTCTGGATTTTTATTGACACACCCAGCTATATTTTCTGCTACTGTTTTTCCAGTACATGTGAGAATATCCGTTTTTAACAAACCTTTTTTGTTCAATTCATTCATGACAGCATAGACACCACCAGCCTCTTCCAGGTCTTCCATATAGGCATGTCCTGCTGGTGCCAGGTGGCATAGGTTAGGTGTTTTGGCACTGATGTCATTTGCAATCTCTAAGTTCAAGTCTATCCCCGATTCATGGGCGATAGCTGGCAAATGCAGCATACTGTTTGTACTGCATCCGAGGGCCATATCTACTGCAAGGGCATTCATAAATGCATCGGTTGTCATAATATCTCTTGGTTTAATATCTTTTTTCAGCAACTCCATGATTTGCATGCCTGCTTGCTTTGCAAGTTGGATTCTAGCCGAATAGACAGCTGGAATAGTTCCATTACCTTTTAATCCCATCCCCAATGCTTCTGTAAGGCAGTTCATACTGTTTGCTGTATACATTCCTGAGCAGGATCCGCAGGTAGGACATGCTTTTCTTTCATATTCTTCTACCTCTTCAAGAGACATGGTGCCCGCTGTATAGGCACCTACTGCTTCAAACATGGAGGATAGACTGGTTTTTTCCCCTTTAATTCTTCCAGCCAGCATAGGTCCGCCGCTGACAAATATGGTAGGAATATTGATTCTGGCAGCAGCCATCAAAAGTCCTGGTACATTTTTATCACAGTTGGGAACCATTACCAAGGCATCAAAGGCGTGGGCTATGGCCATGGCCTCCGTAGAATCTGCAATTAATTCTCTCGTTACTAAAGAATACTTCATTCCCTGATGTCCCATAGCAATTCCATCACATACGGCAATTGCAGGAAACACGATAGGTGTCCCGCCAGCCATGGCAACACCTAGTTTTACTGCATCTACAATTTTATCCAAGTTCATATGTCCTGGAACGATCTCATTATAGGAACTGACAATACCTATTAGGGGTCTACTCATTTCTTCACTGGTCATTCCCAGGGCGTTGAACAAGGAACGATGGGGTGCTTGCTGAATTCCTTTCGTTACCGAATTACTTCTCATTTTTTTCATTCCTCTCTCAATTAATTTTAACTGGGCTGGATATAGATTAAATCCGTCTCACCCAGCTATAGATTTTATCTATCCACTTTTGTATTATAGCAATAATAGCAGAAAATCGATATTTTTGATAGACTATTATTCTTAATGAATACCCATACAGCGGAAAGAAATACAACGAAAACCCTCATGAAAACCTTTGGTTGATTGGCTTCAGAGGATTAAGTGTATCAAAACATTCCAAATTTTTCATTCAATTCTATATTATCAGTATAATTGTATTTGATTTTAAATACTTACGAGATATATTTCGATATATTACGAATATTAAAATATAAATTTTTTAAGATTTATATAAAAATTTTATAAAAAGCGTCCAAAGGACGCTTTCGCTAGGATAGTCTATGATTTAGTTGCAATGACAGGCAATGTAGATCCACCATAAGGCATAACCAATACCTTTGCATCCTTTCCTAGTATATTAAAGGCATTTTTAAATGCAGTTTCAATATCTTGATAGGGTTCTAAAAAGATTTTTTTAACAAAATCAGCTTCCAGATCAGAAACTAAAAATATTCTTGCCCGTTGATGGACCATAGCAATGGCAGCGGCCTTGTGTCCTCCCAGTTCAAAATTTTTCTGAATGTTGTCTATCATTTCTTTTGTGGTTTTAGAAGTTGTCATCCAGCGCTCAAAGGTATGCTCTCCAAGCCCCTCCTTACAGGATGCCACAAGAATAATAATGCCTCCATCTCTCACAGCATGTTGGGCATTGTCTAAGGCTTTTTGGGCTTGATATACATTGATGTCCTTTGGAAACCCTCCCGGAGATACAACTACGATGTCCGCCGCTTCTCCTAGAGATATTTTATATAATGTATCTAAAAATTGACAACCCTGTCTATGGGCGTGGATATAGTGCCCTGCAACCGCTTTAATAATTTGCTTTTTCTCATCCAAGACTACATTGACGATAAAATCAATAGATACAAACTTCCCCACTTCATCAATATCACACCGAAGAGGATTATCCTCTAGGGTTCCAGCCTTTGCCTCTGGTTTTACCATCATACTATGATTTGACTGTATGGCAGCTCTGGTAGATACCCCGGGCATAATGGCCTTCGCGCCTCCGCTGTACCCAGCAAAATAGTGATATTCAATGTTTCCTAAGCAAATTCTTCTGTCTGCTTCTACCACGGGTTTGAAAATATCTATAGGCGTTCCCCTTGAGCTCTTTCCCAAGTATAAGCAATTGGCTTCATCAGAATCAATACAGGCTATTGTATTGTAGATATTTTCACCAACGAGCTGTTTTTTTTCATCCTCTGTATGCTTTCTATGACTACCTAATGCCAATACAATCTGGATATCCTCACTGGGAATGTTGGCTTCATAAAGCTCCTCCAATAGTAAGGGAAGTACTATTCTGCTAGGCATAGGCCTTGTGATATCACTGGTTATGATGGCAATTTTTTCTCCTTTTTTAACAATATCTTTTAACCTTGGAGAACCAATGGGTTCCTGAATAGCCCTTTTGACTTCATCAGCCCCTATTTTTTCTATCTCCACCCTATTTGCCTCCAATACACCCATTAAGTTTCGAGCATCTAATTGAAATTCCACACGACCCTTTCCAAAACCTAAAGAAAACTTCATGTTTTTTCATCCTTTTCAATGGTATTTAAGTTTTTTCTATTTTCTATTCACCTTTGTATCTATAGCAGCTCTGGCAACTGCCTGTGCAATTTTATCGGCTACTCTTAAATCAAATACGTCCGGTATGATATATTCTTCCGTCAAATCTTCTTTATCAATAAGTTCCGCAATGGCTTTTGCCGCTGCCAATTTCATCTCCTCGTTGATCTCCTTTGCACGAACGTCTAGCGCTCCCCTAAAAATGCCAGGGAAAGCAAGAACATTATTTACTTGATTTGGAAAATCTGAACGGCCGGTACCAACTACCCTTGCACCCGCCTGTTTTGCTAAATCCGGCATAATCTCTGGAATAGGATTGGCCATGGCAAATACAATAGCCTCTTGACTCATAGCTCGAACCATCTCTTCTGTAACTGTATTTGCAGCAGATACACCAATAAATACATCTGCTCCAATCATAGCATCCATCAGGGTTCCTTGTTTTTGGTTGATGTTGGTTATCTTTGCCATTTCTTCCTTATGTCTATCATTGTAAGGAGCACCTGGATAAAGTATTCCCTGTCGATCACACAATAATATATCTTTTACACCTAAATTTATCAACATTCTTGTGATAGCTGATCCAGCAGCACCCGCTCCATTCACTACAACAGTGACTTCTTCAGTCTTTTTATCCACCAACTTAAGGGCATTAATTACCCCTGCAATCACCACGATAGCCGTTCCATGTTGATCATCATGGAAAACAGGAATGTCTAGCTCTTTTTTCAATCTTTCTTCTATCTCAAAACATCTTGGCGCACCAATATCTTCCAGGTTGATTCCCCCAAAGGTTGGTGCCAATAACTTAACAGTTTCGATTATCTTCTCAGTATCTTTGGTATCTAGACAGACAGGAAAAGCATCCACATTTCCGAAGTGCTTAAATAATATACACTTTCCTTCCATAACAGGCATCGCCGCTTCTGGACCAATGTCCCCCAATCCTAAAACTGCACTTCCATCGGTTACCACTGCCACAAGATTCCATTTTCGTGTTAAATCATAGACACGATTCTTATCCTTTGCAATCTCTAAACAGGGTTCGGCAACACCTGGCGTATAGGCTAAGGATAAATCCTTTTTATCCTTCAGGGGTACACTGCTTATTACTTCAATTTTGCCTCTCCATTGTTCATGCATCTCCATAGCTTCTTCTTTAATATCCATTTTTACTCCTCCATTATTCTATCATTAGGTAAACACTTACAGCATTTTAGTGTTTTAAAATCTTTTTCTTTTCTTAAGTGTTCTGGCTCCTTTGAACATCTGTCTCATATATCCCTTAAAGCTGTCATAAAAGAAGATCTTCAAAACATAACAGAGCAATAATCATGCCAACGAACATCTCTGTCCATGGAAGGGTTTGAAGAAAAATAAAAATAGCGTCTAAGGACGCTTTCGCTAGGGAACCCTAGGTTCCCTTCGACGACTGCTGCCGCAGTCTGAGCACCCTCCTCAGTACGGCAGGGGACTGCCTCCCCTACAACCCCTATTTTCCTATTATATGAAAAAGTGAATGTTTATATTTTTAACATTCACCTGAACA
>JBFNEZ010000202.1:0-6940 GCA_040797825.1 Thermotaleaceae bacterium
GCAGAAATTATCGCCATAGATGGTAATTTTGATGATGCCCTTAGAATGGTAAAAGAAATATCAGAAAAGCACCCTATAACCTTGGTAAACTCCATCAATCCCTATCGGATAGAGGGGCAGAAAACCGGAGCATTTGAAATTTGTGATCAGTTGGGAGATGCACCAGATTATCTATCCATTCCTGTAGGAAATGCAGGGAATATCACGGCTTATTGGAAGGGCTTTAAAGAATATAAGGAAAAAAATAAAAGCAGTTTACTACCAAGGCTATTGGGCTTTCAAGCAGAAGGTGCAGCACCTATCGTAGAAAATCGAGTTTTTGAAAATCCAGAAACAATTGCTACGGCTATTCGTATTGGAAATCCTGCTAGTTGGGAGAAGGCAGTGACTGCATTGGAAGAATCTCAAGGGATGATTCATAAGATAACTGATGAAGAAATTTTAGCTGCTTATAGAATGATAGCTAGTAAAGAAGGTATATTTGCCGAGCCAGCTTCCTGTATTTCTGTTGCTGGACTTCTTAAACTCTATCAAGCTGGATTGTTGGAGAAAGGGAAAAAAGTTGTTTGTATTCTTACTGGAAACGGATTGAAGGATCCAGACATAGCAGTAAGCATGGGAGGACAGTTTAAGGAACTAAAGGCTGATTTTGAGATCATTGAAAGGGAAATATTAGGTTAAAAATATGAATGGGGAAAAAAGGATCATAAAAGTACCTGCTACCACTGCTAACCTAGGTCCTGGATTTGACACCATGGGTATGGCGCTGCAGATGTATAATGAAATAGAGATAGAGCCTATTGATAAAGGGATAGATATTTTGGGCTTTGGAACCCTACCCTTAGAAGATAATTTGGTTTTTACTGCTATGGAGAAGGTATTAAAAAAATATGGAAAAAAAGCGGAGGGGTTGAGAATCTCTGGGAAGAAATTCCCAATTCCTATGAGCAGAGGATTGGGAAGTAGTGCTGCTGCTATTGTGGCTGGAATTTGTGCTGCAAATTACTATCTTGGAGACATACTTAGTCAGGAAGATATCATTAATTATGGAACAGAAATGGAAGGACATCCTGACAATATTGTGCCTGCAGTTGTGGGCGGGTTGACTGTTTCTATTATGGAAGGCCAGCAGGTAATTTATACAAAGGTTCAAGTGCCTGAAGAAATCTGTTTTGCCGTGATGGTTCCTCAGTTTACATTGTCTACCCATGCTGCAAGAAGCGTACTTCCTGTTTCCTACGAAAAAAAGGATTGTATCTTTAACATATCTAGGGCGGCATTGTTAGTAGCTGCTATGGAAAAGGGCGAAATCCATAAACTATGTTATGCAGTGCAAGATAGAATACATCAACCCTATCGTCTTGGGTTAATTCCCAATAGTCAAGATATTTTTGACCAAGCCAGAGCCTTTGGCTCTTTGGCAGAAGTTATCAGCGGATCTGGTTCTACCCTATTGGCTATGGTGGAAAGAAAAAATATAACATTCAAAGAGAATATGGCCCATTACCTAAAAACTCTGCCCGGAGGATGGGCCATTCATTTGCTGGATTCAGACAGAGAAGGGGTACGAGTTCTTTAAAAAAGGCCTTATGAATTTTAATTCATAAGGCCTTTTATTATGTTGTGCCCTGGAGAAATTATTGACGGTAGAGATATGAAAGTATAAAATCAGTATAGATAGGAGATAGTTTTAGTAAAAGTTGAGATACCAATGATTCGTGGAATCATGGCATATGAGTTTAAAAAAAACAAGAGAGCCTTTAATATAGGGGGTAAGAATGGCTAAGAAGATAAAGAGTATTTATATATGTCAAAGCTGTGGCTATGAAAGCCCCAAGTGGATGGGTCAATGTATTTGTGGTGCATGGAATTCCATGGTAGAGGAACTGGAAAAGAGCAGTGTTCCATATAAAAAATCAGCAACCATTACCAGTTCCATAAAACCCCAGTCTATTCAAAAAATTAAATCAGGCTCCTACGATCGACTAGATACCAAGATAGGAGAGTTGAATAGAGTCTTAGGCGGCGGACTGGTAAAGGGTTCCTTAACGCTGATTTCAGGTGAACCGGGAATTGGCAAATCTACTTTAATCCTTCAGGTAAGCAGTATTATTGCCGATAAATATGGTACAGTGTTATATGTCTCTGGAGAAGAATCAGAGGAACAAATAAAGATGAGGGCAGAGAGACTCAACGCGATGTCTGAAGGCCTATTGGTGGTATCAGAAACAAACGTTGAAGTAATTGAAGGTTATATCCATGAATTTCAACCCATATTTATTATTATAGATTCTATACAAACTTTGTTTAAATCAGAGTTGACTTCTGCACCTGGAAGTGTTTCACAAGTGAGAGAATGTGCCAATCATATCATGCATATTGCAAAGACAAAAAATATACCCGTATTCATAGTAGCCCACGTAACAAAAACTGGAGAACTGGCTGGTCCAAGAATTTTAGAGCACTTGGTAGACACTGTTTTGCATTTCAATGGAGAAAGAAATCAAGAGTTTCGTATTATCCGAGCAATGAAAAACCGTTTTGGAACCACTAGTGAAATCGGGGTATTTGAAATGAAGGAAGAGGGACTTATAGAAGTGAGCAATCCTTCAGAGATTTTTCTAGAGGGACTTACACCAGATGTGGATGGTGCCATGGTGGTTGGGGGATTAGAAGGAAATCGCCCGCTGCTTTTAGAAATACAGGCTTTAGTTGCGCCTACCAATTTGGGATTTGCTCGACGAACAGCCATTGGTGTGGATATTAACCGACTGAATTTGATTATTGCTGTATTAGAAAAGAAGGTAGGACTGCCTTTAACCAATCAAGATGTTTATGTAAATGTGGTAGGAGGATTAAAACTGGAGGGTACTTCAGCGGATTTAGGACTTGCATTAGCTATTTTTTCTAGCATGCGAGGATTGCCGATTCCTACAACGACTACCATAGCCCTTGGAGAAATTAGTTTAACAGGAGAGCTTAGACCGATTGCCAATGCAGAAAAAATTGTAAAAGAAGCAGCAAAAATGGGTTTTTCAAAGTGTATTTTACCCGCTAAAAATCTGAAAAAGCTTCCAGTCCAAGATTCAATTCAATGGATAGGCGCTCAATTTCTCAAGGATGCTATTGAAAGCATGTTCTTTAGGGACAATCAGTAACAGGAGACTGTACTCCTATAATGTTGTAAAAACAGATAAGGATTTTACAGTGTAGGGTTATATTAAAAGTGAAATTCTATAATATAATAAATAAGCATATGAAAACAGAACTGGGAGGTCTAGACAATTGGTGAGAGAAGATAGAGTGAAGGAAGAGGGTATCATGGAGTCTCTGCGGATACTGGCTCCTGGCACACCACTGCGGGAAGGGTTAGAAAATATCCTGAAGGCAAAAACAGGAGGATTAATTGTCGTAGGAGATAATGAGGATGTTATGAATCTGGTAGATGGGGGGTTTGCAATCAATATTGATTTTTCTACAGCCTATATATATGAATTGGCAAAAATGGATGGTGCTATTATTTTAAGTTCTGATAGTAAAAGAATACTATATGCCAATACCCAATTGATTCCAGATCCTTCCATTCCTTCTTCAGAAACGGGAATCCGCCATAGGACAGCAGAAAGGGTCGCACGGCAGACAGGACTCATGGTGATATCTATCTCTCAAAGACGAAATATCATTACTTTATACAAGGGATATTCCAAATATGTGCTGCAGGACACCAACAAAGTACTTACAAAGGCAAATCAAGCCATCCAAACTCTAGAAAAATATAAGAAAGTTTTAGATCAGGCTATGACAAATTTAAGTGCCTTGGAATTTGAAGACCTGGTAACCATTCATGATGTGGCCACTGTGCTTCAGCGTACAGAAATGGTAATGCGAATTGTAACAGAAATTGATAAATATATTTGTGAATTGGGAAATGAAGGTCGATTGGTTAATATGCAGTTAGAAGAGCTTTTGGCAAATGTTAAGGAAGATGGTAGACATGTGATTGAGGACTACCGTGTTCAAGAGGAAGAATTGGATTACAGCGGGATTACCAAGCAGATAAAAAACTTATCTTCAGAAGAACTATTGGATCTGTCTATTATAGGAAAAATTTTAGGCTATAGCGGAGGACTTACACCCCTATTGGATACACCCATATCTCCAAGAGGATATCGAATCTTGAACAAAGTTCCTAGATTGCCAATGTCAATCATTCAAAACGTGGTGAATCACTTTAAAGATTTTCAGAAAATCTTAAAGGCATCTATAGAAGAATTAGATGATGTGGAAGGGATAGGAGAGATCCGAGCCAGAGCGATTAAAGAAGGATTGAGACGGGTTCAAGAACAGGTGATCATGGATAGACATATACGGTAGAGCGCACAAATTAAAAACAACATCAAGGAAGATTCCTTGATGTTGTACGTTTTGAGATATAAAGCTATTAGTAAAGACTATACTTACCTAAGGTGTCGATATTCGTTAACTGTTTTTTTAGAATGTCATCCAATTGCAAATCTAAAATATTGCACAGGGCAGTCAAATAAAAAAGGTGATTGCCCATTTCTTTTTCTATTTTATCCCTACAGATATCACAGAGTTCTCCTTTGAGATGATGGTTCATAAAATGATGTAATTCATTATAAGAAATATCGTCGGGGATAGCTTCTTTTTCAACATCTATTTGAATACAGCCGCAGCTAGTAGAGGACTTAATAACTGCACGGTTAACCTTTGCACAACTTTCTTGATATTTAGATACAATATCAAGTACGCTTTTATGGCGGATGAGTACCTTCGATACAGAATCCTGAAATTTATTCAACATTAAAGAATCCATTACTGAATCACCTCTTACTATAATTTTAATCTGCTTCAGGTCTATTTTAGCACATTATGCTCAAAAGGAAAAGGGTAATACAGAAAATGATGAAATAAATGGATTTGTAGTTTTTTCCTAGTTTTAAGAGGTATAAAAAATAAAAAAACAGAAGAAATCTATAAAAAAGTAAGTTGACAATAAATCTGCTCTGTGATAAAATGATAATTTAAACTTGACAAAATGACTATCCTCTTGTATACTTATGAATAGGTAATGTAATATTTAGGAGGGTTTGCTAAATGTTTAATATCGGTGATAAAGTTGTTTATCCTATGCATGGAGCGGGTATTATAGAAGCAATAGAAGAGAAAGAGATTCTTGGAAAGAAGCGAAAATACTATATTATGAAAATGCCTCTAGGAGATATGAAAGTGATGATTCCCCTAGATACAGTAGAGGATATAGGAATCAGAGAGATTATTTCTGTGCATGAAGTGGACCAAGTAATCGCCGTTTTAAGTGATGATATTTCTAAGATGCCTAAAAACTGGAATCGCAGATATCGCGCAAATATGGATAGAATTAAAAGTGGAGATATATACGAGGTTGCTGCTGTGGTGAGAAATCTAATGCTTCGTGACCGAGAAAAAGGCTTATCAACGGGAGAACGAAAAATGTTGAGCAACGCAAAACAAATACTCGTTAGTGAGATCGTATTAGCAAGAGGCATAGAGGAAAATGCTGCAGAAGAATTAATTAACACTGCTGTCCAATAAAAAAACAGTCTATGGTGAAGCGTCATTGAGACGCTTTACTTTTGTACATATATAGATATAGGAGTTTCAAAAATATATTTACAGAAAACCTATTGAAACCCTTCGTAACTTAGTTATAAAATGAAATTGGCATGGTTATACTGTATGGATAGGAGGTGAAATTTACATGTTTAACAAAATTATTCGAGGAGCCTTAACCTTAGCGGGTGCTTCCGCTGGATATGCTACAGCGATGTTACTTACCAAATTGGTAGGGATGCAGTACTTTATAGAGTTGCCTGAAATTACCCCAATTATGGAAATTGTCATCTATGGTATTGGAGCAATAGCCGGTGGAATTATATTGTTCATTATTACTCCGTGGCTGATGGAAAAGGGCCTAAGCTCAGCCAATTGGGTTGAAGGGGAATTGCAAAAAATACCGACCACAGATATGCTTATTGGATCTTTAGGTCTTATTATTGGTTTAGTGATTGCTTATCTAATCAGCCAACCCTTATTAAGGATACCCATACCAGTCCTAGGAATGATTTTATCCATTCTTTTGTATATCTTTCTTGGTTATTTGGGTGTGAGTATTGCTACGAAAAAAAGAGATGATTTTGGAAATTTGGCTGCTCTTCTTAAAAAGAGTGGTACGTCAAAAGAGAAAAGTGGCGCAAAGAAAGAATACAAAAGTCCGCCCAAAATACTAGATACTAGTGTTATCATTGACGGTAGAATTGCGGATATTACCCAAACTGGTTTTGTGGAAGGACCGATTGTCATACCGGAATTTGTTTTAGAAGAGTTAAGGCATATTGCAGATTCCTCGGATAGCCTGAAAAGAAATAGAGGACGAAGAGGCTTAGATATTTTGAATCGAATACAGAAAGAATTACAGGTTGAGGTACAAATCATCGATAAGGATTTTGAAGAAGTTGGAGAAGTTGATATTAAACTATTAAAGCTTGCCCAGTATATGTCGGGTATGGTAGTGACCAATGATTATAATCTTAATAAAGTAGCAGAATTACAAGGTGTTGCTGTATTGAATATTAACGAATTGGCTAATGCAGTAAAGCCCGTTGTATTACCGGGTGAAGAAATGATTGTCCAGGTTATAAAAGAAGGGAAAGAATCTGGTCAAGGAGTAGCCTATTTAGATGATGGTACCATGATTGTAGTAGAAGGTGGCAGAAAATATATAGGAGAAACCATGGGAGTCTTGGTAACCAGTGTGTTGCAGACTGCTGCTGGTAGAATGATCTTCGCAAAACCGAAATCAATGGCTGATAAAACGGCATAATATAATGGAACTTATAAGATAAAGTCTGGTGAAAGCCAGACTTTTTAATATGATAGG
>JBFNEZ010000203.1:0-6931 GCA_040797825.1 Thermotaleaceae bacterium
GGTACAGGAGGAGTCGGTGGTACAGGCGGTGCTGGTGGAGTAGGTGGCGCTGGCGGAACAGGTGGTCTTGGTGTAGGTCAAGGAGCAGGGGGATTAGGTGGTGCAGGAGGTACAACTGGAACACCAGGAGCCATACCTCCAGCAACAGAGCCTCTGCCCCCAGGAAATGTAGGACCTAATCAAGACTTAGGAGGGGCTGTAAATCGCGAGACAGAAGATAGAATTCGAAGAGAAGTGGAAGGCATGACAGGAGTAGAAGGTGCCGTAGTCCTAGTAAATGAAAATGCTGCTTATATTGGCGTAGAAATGGAAGGCAACCGAGCTGGTGGATTGACAGAAGAAATGAGAGATCAAATTGTAGAGAGAGTTAGAAGGGTGGAGCCAACCATTACAAGAGTCCAAGTATCTGCAGAAACAGGTGTAACCGATAGATTAAGAGGTTTTGGTACAGAAGTCCGTGGTGGAAGGCCCATTACAGGCTTTATGAGAGAAATTGAAGATCTTTTTAGAGCACCTATGAGAACAACGCCATAACAAATAAGAACCGGATGCAAAATGTCCGGTTCTTATTTGTTATGTAAAAGAAATGATTATGCACCACCTAATTCGTTGAAACATAATATATACTAAGGTAGGTTTTCCCATTTTATTAGTTTGTTTCACCCCACAGGGTACTAATGGAGTGAAGAGTGTGGAAGGATAAATTCATAAAAAAGGCATAAATATAGTAGGTCAGGAGGTGATAGCTTGGAAAAAAGAAATTATGTTATTGAGAGAAAATTCACGGACACAAAGAAATTAGAAACCCTGCTTAAAGAATTAATTCAGACCAAACTCAATAGTAAATAGGAGGGATTTTTTTGCGATGTGCAATATATGCCCGAGTTTCTACAGAAATGGAAACGCAAAAAACCAGTATTGCACATCAGATAAGTTATTTCGAGAGATACTTAAAGGAAAAGGGATGGGAGCTATATAAGGTATATGAAGATGAAGAAAGCGGTACCTCTATAAAAAAGCGGGGAGGCCTTCAGCAGCTTCTGCGAGATAGTAGAGCCCATAAATTTGATATGGTTCTCACCAAAAGCATATCTCGCTTTGCCCGGAATACTTTAGAAGGGTTGACCATTGTTCGAGAGCTGGTAAATCAGAATATACGATTTGCAGCCTTAGAAGATGGTTTTGATACCTTGGAATACGATGAATTTATGCTGACCCTGTTTCTTTCCATGGCGCAAAAAGAGTCAGAAAAGATGAGTCAGCGGATCAAATTTGGAAAGCTCTGTCGAGCACGATTGGGATATTTTAATGGCAGTATTGTTCCCTATGGCTATAAAAGACAAAACAAAAACCAAATTGTACCAGCAGAGGATCTGTCTACCTATGTAGTGCAAAGAATATTTAGACTGTATTTAGAAGGTTATGGGCTATACAAAATAGCAAAGGAACTAAATGCCAATCAATATCCTACTCCCAGCCAAAGAGCTCAAAAAAAAGGTGACAGCAGCCAATGGCATCAGAGTACGATCCGAAAGATATTGACCAATCCCGTTTATGTAGGGGACATGGTACAAAATAAAAGTTTTACAAAAAACCTTTTAACAGGAATCCGAACATCTAATAGCCAAGAGAACTTTATCTCCATAGAAGGCACTCATCCTGCTATTGTCGATCGAGTAAGCTTTAATGAAGTACAAAGGCTCTTAGCGATAAAGGGAAACCGACCCCATAGCCATCAAAAAAATATGTTTTCAGGAATGCTGCTCTGTGGAGAATGCGGCAGCGCTATGCATTATAAAAAAAATAAAAAAAGATATCTATGTGGCCGTGTGAATAAACATGGGAAAGAAAGCTGTTTGGGCAGTAGTATTGGTGAAGAATCCTTGATAGCTATCCTTAAAGAGGATTTAAGAAATATTTTTTCAGAACAGCTCCAAGAACAGGCCTTTTTAGAAAAGATTGAAAAAGAAGTAGCCGTCATAGGAGAAGAGCAATCCTGGAAAAAGATAGAACACCAACTATTACAAGCGGAGAAACAGAAGAAAAAACTAATAGAACTACTCCTTTTGGACATGATAGATTCTGAAGATTATCATAGGAAAAGACAGCAGCTTCTTGGGGAAATTCAGATACTGAAGGAAAAAAAAGAAGGGATTCAGCAAAAGAAAGAGGCTGGAAAAATGCTTAAAGAAAAAAAAACCCTAGAAATTCTTGGATTAGAAACCTTAGATAGGGAAATACTGCAAAAGCTGATAGAATCCATAAGGATTTATCACAATGATAGAATAGAAATTGGATATAGATTTAGTCAATAAAGAAAAATATGGTATAATAGATGTTGTAGTGGAGGACCTGTGTGTCCTCCTGTTTGTGAAGCAAGGTTTTCAAAATTCCATCTGCAAAGGAGTATCTTTATGAAAAAGATAAATGTTAAGACCCTTGAGAAATCAATTCATACTGCAGAAAAGAGTGGATTTTTTGAAAACCTCTATCGGATTTATCGTACGATCCCCCAAGGAAAATGCAGCGGATGTGGTCGATGCTGTATGGAATCGGTGAATACCTACTATGTAGAATTTTTAAATATATATCAATACTTCCGTGAAAACCGTAGATTATATGAAACCTTGTTCCCTAAAATATTGAGGTATTATTTTTTAGAGCTGGTAGAGAGCCAGGATTGTCCCTTTCTTTCAAAAGAGACTATCTGCAGCATTTATAACTACCGACCATTGAATTGTCGTCTTTTTGGACATTGGACTCAAGAGGAATATGAGGAGAACTATAAAAGGGTATTGGCAGAAAATAATCAGATTTTAAAACTATATAAGAATCGATATGATTTGGCTTTGCCTACCCATGTTGTTCAGCAAAAGATAGACTTTTGTGAGGATTTTGAAATTGGCCGCCGAATCAATCGTCCTCAGCGACAGAAAATGATTGACAGCATCTTTACCATGGAGTCGGCCTTTTTTATGCGAGGCCTCCTATCGGAGGATGCCATCGGAACAGGTTTAATCACCTGGTTTGTCCATACAGTTTTTGAAGGAGATGAGGCGGGAGATTTGCGGATTCAGGTGATGAAGGAATATCTAGTAGAAGGAAGCAGTGAAACCCTAGAGGATATTCTTCATAAAACAAAACCCGTCATATAAATATATACCTTCTTGATATAAGCTTTTTTATAGTGGCAGGCCTATGGGCCTGCTTTTTATCTGCTACTCCCTCCACTCCATACTAACCGATTGTTTAGACCCTGTATTGTTATATTTTTAAAAATAGAACAATAGACACAACGTGATCCCCATTGGCAAATACGTAAAATTGAATACATGGAAGAAGGGGGTAGGAATTTGGAGGTTCAATATGAAACAGTAAAAATAAGAATATATGATTATAGAACAGAACAAACTTATGAAAGACCAATGGATGAGTTAATTAAGGAAATGGTTGCAGCCCAAATGCCCATATCCTTTGAAATAGAGGCTTTAAAGGCCCAGGCCATTCTTGCGAGAACTTATATTGTCAGAAAGGCCAAAATATTTGGAGGAGAAGGATGTCCACAGCAAAGAGAGGTTGATTTTTGCAGCTGTGAAAATGCTAGAAATTGGGTGTCAAAGGAAACTTGGAAGACTATCTGGGGATGTGATTTTGAAAAAAATTGGGAAAAAATAGACAGGGTTGTTCAAGAGACAAAAAATCAAATTGTTACCATATCCAACAAGGCTATTGATCCTAGGTACCATAGTACCTGTGGTGGTGCCACAGAAAACTCAGAACGAATAGAAAATAATAAAATTATTTACCTGCGCAAGGTATTATGCGGTTATTGTCAAGAATCACCAGAATGGCGAGAGGTAAAACAATTGACGTTACAGGAAGTAGAAGAAAAGCTCGATGTTCGATTGAGTGCACTCTCTCCTTTAAAAGGTGCCGCCATTGAAGGGGTTATAGAGGATGTAGAGAGGGATGAACAGGGGAGAATTGTCTCCTTAAAGATTGGAGGCAAAACCTTCACCGGTGTTGAAGTCATGGGGCTATTGGGGTTGAACTCAACGAGATTTGGCTGGAAGACGGTGGTTTTCCAGTTCGAGACCCAAGGAAAGGGGGATGGACTGGGCCTATGTCAATATGGTGCCAATCAGATGGCCATTAATGGAAAAAAGGTAGATGAAATCTTAAATTATTATTATACAGGCATCCAAATAAAGGAATTTGAAAAACCCAGTATAAATAAACCTTTACAGGGAAAAATATTTGTAGTGGATGCTGGTCATGGCGGGGATAACCAAGAGGACGTCTGTGGGCCCACTGGACTTAGGGAAAAAGACGTAAATTTAAGTATTGGACGAAAACTAGCAGCCCTTTTACGGGAGGCAGGAGCAGAAGTCTATGAGACAAGGACGGAGGATATTTACGTGCCTCTGAGTAAAAGGGCTGAACTGGCGAATTATATACGACCAAACTTCTTTTTAAGTATACATCAAAATGACTTTGCCAATCCGAATATCTCTGGTTCCCAAATCTATTATTATCGAGGAGATAAGGATGGAGAGGCGTTGGCGGTTGACATTCTAAAAAAACTATCTCGAAAACTGGGAACGGCTGATCGTGGTGCTAAAATCGCTGATTTTTATATTCTGAGAGAAGTTAGAATCAGTGCATTGCAAATAGAAGTTGCCTATATTACCAACCGGGAAGAAGAAGAAAAACTCAAGGATGAAGATTTTAGAAATAAAGCGGCTGACGCCATTGTGAAAGGATTGATTCAATATTACAGTTATCAATAAAATAGAAGAACTGCTTTGTTCTTCTATTTTATTTTTGTTTTTGAACATGAGAAATTAAGAGAATATTTGATACAGATTTTAAAAGATTTTCTCTCTATTTATTGACATCCATGCCATACCATTGTATAATATTTGTTTAATAATTTGACATATTTTGAAGAGTGTGGTATGATAATACTGTATACTTTGAAAGAAGGTGATTAGGTGGCTACTAAAAGTACATTAGCCGAGATTAAGAAGAACGTGGAACATCTTGTTGGTGAAAAGGTAAGACTGAAGGCCAATAAGGGAAGAAAGAAGGTATCGATTAAAGAAGGTATCCTTGAAACAACTTATCCTAACATCTTTGTGGTACGTATCGACGGCGGATATAATTCAGTAAGAAGGGTTTCTTACAGTTATTCAGATATACTTACAGAAACGGTAGAAATTACACTTTGCAACAATGAAAAGAAAGTACAGGTAAGTTAATCACAAAACCATCTATCTTGAGATAGATGGTTTTGTATTTTGAAAAAAATAATTTTGATGGATAGTAAATATTTGATATTTATGAAACTTTTTAATGCTTTCATACGTCTAAAATATGCCATAAAAGATTTATCAAGGGAATAAGGGGGACAACGATGGAGTATGCAGTAGAAATACAACATGCTAGAAAGGTATATCGAGTAGGGGATGAGAAGGTTGTTGCCTTAAGTGATGTGAGTTTTTACATACCTAGAGGGGAGATATGCTGCCTATTGGGAACTTCAGGCTCAGGAAAAACTACTTTGCTGAATCTGATGGCTGGATTGGAAAAGCCTACAAAGGGAAACATATGTCTCCAGGGTAAGGCCATGGAGAAAATGAATGAGCAGCAGTTGGCACGCTTTCGTCAGCAGTATATCGGATTTATATTTCAATCCTACAATCTTCTCCCAGGGCTGACTGCCTTGGAGAATGTGAGCCTGCCCTTGACCTTTAGGGGCATCAAAAGAGGCGTGCGGGAAAAAATGGCCAGGGAATTGCTCAAGGCCGTAGGACTTCAAAAATACGCCAATCATAAGCCTACTCAGATGAGTGGGGGCCAGCAGCAGCGAGTAGGTATTGCCAGAGCCTTTGTAGGAAGGCCACCCATTGTTTTCGCTGATGAACCCACAGGGAACCTGGATTCCAAAACCACCCAGGAGGTTATGGCCCTCATGGAGCAAATGGCCAGAGAGAACAACCAAACCCTCATTCTGGTTACCCATGATCGCAGCATTGCGGCCTATGCCGACCGAATTATCTATATATTGGATGGAAACATTGAAAAGATTGAAGTAAGAGATGAAAAACATAAGGGGGAAAAGCAGTGAAAAGGCTATGGATTTATTTATGTATACTCAGCGTGATTTTGAATATAGGCTGCCTTACCATTGGTAATGCAGCAGCGGACGATACAGAGGGTGAAGGAAATAGTTCTATTCCTGTGGAAACGGAACAAAGGCAAAATCCTCCAAATTTAGTGGTTGGAAGAGGATTAAAAACACCAGTATTCAAGGCTGGAGAGGAAGTTCGATTATCGATACCTATTGATAATACCAGCACTACAGCAGCTGAACATGTGGTGATTTCCCTGGTAGTAGATAATATCAATGATTTACCTTTTTCTATCGATAATATGACTGCAAAAAAGAGAATCTCATCCATTGGCGGACGAGGTAATAGTGAGGCTGTTTTTTATCTAAATATTCCCAAAACAGTAGCTGCAAAAATTTATGGCATGACGATAAATGTGGAATATTCCTCTCCTAGTGGAGGCAGCTACAGTGCTTCAGAGAAGATCTACATAAAAATAGAGAATGATTATAAAATGCCAGAATTAAGACTGCTCAAGGTAGAGATAGATGGAGATGAACTTCTGGCGGGCAGTTCAAAAAGAACCCTTTTTCGAATCGAAAATACCGGAGATTTAGCAGCCAAGGATGTAGAGGTGCGTTTAGGTGGGTTTGAAAACAACGGACTTAAGTTGGAAACTCCCATTGATACACAAAATATAAAATCCATTGAGGGCAAACGCCAGGGAGAAACAGCCTTTAAAATTCTTGCGGATAAAGATATAGAAAGCGGCACCTACTCCTTGGATCTTTTTCTGACCTATAAGGATGAAAACAATC
>JBFNEZ010000204.1:0-6917 GCA_040797825.1 Thermotaleaceae bacterium
GGCTCTGCATTAATCTGCATAATTGGTTTAAAATCAGCATTTGTAAAAGGTGCTAATCCTTGAGGAGGAAGTGTAGTCAATTCTACTGTTATCATAGTTACAGTGTACCCATCGGCTTTGGCATTTGCGCCTTCACCCATACCTACTGCTCCACCTGCACCCGTTTTGTTTACTACTACTACTGGTTGTGGAAAATGATTTTTAGCTGCATCTGCAACAGCTCTTGCTACAACATCGGTACCACCACCAGCTGCATAAGGAACAATAACCTGAATTGTTTTCTCTGGGAAGCCAGCTTTTTGAGCAGTATTACATGCTCCCAATGCCAAACTTAGAGCAAGTACCATTACTACTGATAATACTTTTTTCATTTTTGGACTCATCTTTATACCTCCATCTTTGATTTTTAGTTACTTTGTAACTGTATTTATTCTAAGACCTTATTGGTCCTAAAACCTAACTAATCCTCTGAACAAATTCCTTTAGGTGCTTCCTTAAGGCGTCGTATTGACCTTCCTTGACCATATTTGTAGGTACTAGGGAGGACCCTATTCCAACAGCATCGGCTCCAGCTTGAAAATATTCTGGAATATTTTTTATACCCATGCCTCCAACAACCATTATCTTTATATCGTCTAATGGCGCTTTGATCTGTTTAATATAATCACTTCCTAGCGTAACAGCTGGAAACAGCTTAACAATTTCACAACCCATGTCGTAGGCTTTAACAATTTCCGTAGGCGTAAACACCCCAGGGGCAATGAGAACGTTTTTTTCAATTGCAACAGCTACACTTCCTTCGGACAGATTGGGAGTTATTAGAAATTGAGCACCTGCATTGATAGCTTCCAATGCATCCTTTGCATTTTTTACAGTACCAGCTCCTACATATCCATATTTTTCATACTTTTTTGCAGCTTCTTCAATAATTTTTAGCGCATCCTTTGTATTTAATGTCACTTCAAAATTGGTAATACCTACTTCAATTAATGATTCCATCACTCTAAAATTTGCTTCATATTCAAAACCACGAAGTATGGCTACCATTTTTTTATCTAATATACTTTGTAAAACTTGTGCCTTCATACTCTATCCAAACCACCTTTCAATTCGTTTCATATAATGAAACGCTGTTCCCGTTATAATAAATTAAAAGATACAATGATTGTCAACAAGCCTTTTGTTTCATATAGTGAAATGCTGTTGCAGGTTTTTAATATATAAAAATTCAACGAATCTTTCTAATTTGCAAACGTTTTTCTCTATGACAATAATTCTACATCTTTTCTACTAAAAATTCTACACCTTTTTTAAAAATCCTTCTTTTATTTTTTATATATTTTTCACCTTTCTTTACACCCTTTTAATGCTATGTTGTGAATTCAAATGGAAATATTGGTTCTGCCATAACTTCATTTTTAGTAGTATGAATGGGATGCCATGTCTAGCTGTTGTTGTACGTATACCCCTTATCATAGCCTAACTGGTAAGAGATATCCTTAGCTGTTTTAGAGATTTCATCAATTAATTCGGGCAATCGTTCTTTTGTTACATAGATTGTAGGGCCTGCAATGCTTATAGAAGCAATTACATTTCCATATCTATCCAAAATAGGTGCTGCTATGCATCGTATGCCCTCTTCATGTTCAATTTCATCAAATCCATGACCTTGTTCTCGAATTCTACGCAATTCAACCTCAAGATCCTTATAGTTATCAATGGTATTTGATGTATACTTAATCATATCCGACTCCTTAACGATGGTTTTTACCCTCTCAAAGTCCATAGAACTTAGTAGGACTTTTCCTACACCTGTACAATGCAAGGGAACCCTTTTTCCGATTTGGGAGTACATTCGGATACTTTGATTTCTCCCACTTTCAACCTTATCGATATAAACAGCCTCTTCACCATCTAATATAGCTAGATGAACAACTTCAGATGTCCTATTGGAAAGCTCTTGAATATAGGGTCTTGCTATTAACCTTAGATCCAGAGAGTCTAGTATGGCTGATGCTAAAAGCAACAGCTTTGTCCCCAATCTGTAGTTATCTGTATCCCAATCCTTTTTTACATATCCTCTATGCATTAGGGTAGTCAACAATCTGTGCGTAGTACTCTTATGAAGCCCTATTCTATTTGCTAGAGTCGTTACACCACACCCATTTTTAAATTTTGCCAATTCTTCTAGTATGGTTATGGTTCGATCAACGGATTGAACTATTCCCTCCTTGTATTCCTTCATCTCACCCCTCCTTTTAAAAGCATTTTTCTATTAATCCACACCCTTAACTGACTTTATTATATAATCCGCCTTTTATCTAGTCAAGATTCTATATATAAGACCACTGCTTTAGCTAAAATGGATGACCGATCTAAGGGTGGCAAGTCACATAATTCTTCTATAAGAATATATATGATAGTGTATATTCTTTTTAATTATGCTCTTGAAAGAAGGGGATCACTTTTAAAGTCTTATTTTATATTCGCAAAGATTATGAACAGCATATTGCTGGCGATACGATTATAATGCGTTCATTAAAAAGCCATCTCAATCGGATGGGTGTAAAGGTGGATATCACGACAGATCACCGTATACATCTATACACCTATGACATCATCCATATTTTTAATATTATTCGTTCTCATGACAGTTATGGATTTATGCAGCACGCTCTAAAGAGCAATAAGAAAATTGTAGCCACACCTATTTTTTGGGATTTAAGTTCATATTTAAAAGCAATAAACAAAAAAGAAAAACTTGAATCATGGTGTAAGGGAGAAAAAAAAAGAAAGTTCATAATGAATCACATAGATATCTACTTTCCCCATTGTCAAGGAGAAAAAAATTTAATAGAAGGCCTCTATCATACAAAAAAAGAGAGCAGGATTATTCCCTATGGTGTTGAACCCTTTTATCCCATCCTTCCTGTATATGATTATATCAAGAATAAATATGGTGTGAAGAACTATATTTTATGTGTGGGCAGGATTTCTCATCAAAAGAATCAGATCAACTTAATTAAGGCGCTGAGGCATGAAAAAATCCCCCTTGTTCTTGTTGGCACTATAGAAGATCCAGCCTATCTTCATAAATGTAGGCAAGAGGATGTAAATAATAATGTTGTGATTATAGATAAAATAGATTCTAGTTCCTTATATCCTATTTATCATCATGCTCGTGTTCATGTTTTAGCCAGTTGGCTGGAATATCCTGGACTTGCCAGCCTAGAAGCGGGGAATGCAGGGTGCAACGTTGTAACCACTTCCCTTGGTTCAACAAAAGAAATATTTGGCAATAGGGTCTACTATTGTCAACCTGATGATTTAGACAGTATCTATAATAGTATAATGACGGCCTATGAAACAAAAAGAAATACCCTTTTAAAAGACTTTATCCAATCAAACTATACCTGGGAAAATTATGGAAGTTCTTTGATAGAAGCATATAGGAATATCTTATGAGCATTTCTATTCTACATATGATCCAAAATTTTGGCAAATCAGGAAATCTGAATGCCTATTTTTTTACGCTTGTTAGCAAGTAACAGATTTAGACTTGTCTGCATACTCTAAATTGAGAGAATTAGAAAAAATCTAAAATTCAGCAAAGGAGGACTAAATATGCAAGTGTTCATATTGTGTGGTGGTCAGGGAACGCGAATGCGTGAAGTAACAGAGAATCTTCCTAAGCCCTTAGCCATGATCGGAAATCGACCTATTTTGTGGCATATTATGAAAATCTATGAACATTATGGATTTAACGATTTTGTTCTTCTGTTGGGCTACAAAGGGGATACAATAAAGGAATATTTTATGGACTATATATGGAAACAACATGACTTTATATTAAATGGTGAGGATGGGAGCATCACACTCCTTAAAAAACCAGAAAGCTGGAAAATAACCTTTGTAGATACTGGTATGGAAACAATGACTGGAGCTCGAATTAAGAAAGCAGAACCCTTTGTTAACAATGAAACTTTTATGGTCACCTATGGGGATGGATTATCGGATATAAATCTTCACAAACTCCTTACTTTTCATAAAGAACAGGGTAAAATCGCAACGGTTACGGGTATCACCAAAAAAAGTCAGTATGGCACCCTTACTCTAGAAGACGGACTTGCTACATCCTTTGAAGAAAAAAAGCAAATAGATGGTATTATCAATGGCGGTTTTTTTGTTTTTAATAGAGGTGTCTTTGATTATCTAGAATCCGAGGATAACTGTATATTGGAGCAAACACCTATGAAACAGTTAGTTGAAAATCAGCAATTATCGGTCTATATGCATCACGGATTTTGGATTGCTATGGATACCTATAAGGATATTTTAACCGCTAACGAAATTTGGAAAAACTCCAATAATAAATCGTGGAAGGTGTGGATGGAATAATGACAAATGTAGATTATTGGAAAAATAAAAATGTATTTGTTACAGGTTGCACTGGTTTTCTTGGTAGTTATCTCGTGGCGGAATTAAGTCGATTAGGAGCTAATGTAACAGGATTGGTTCGTGATTTTGTTCCAAACTCGAATTTCTATAAAAATGATGGGCACAAAAAAATAAAGATTGTTACTGGATCTCTTGAAGATTTGCCTTTATTGGAACGAGCACTGGGAGAACACGAGATAGAAATAGTCTTTCATATTGCTGCTCAAGCCATCGTAGGTATAGCCAATCGGAATCCTGTATCCACTTTTGAGGCAAATATACAGGGAACATGGAATATTCTAGAGGCCTGCCGAAGAAGTCCCTTAATTAAAAGCGTAATCGTCGCCTCTAGTGACAAAGCTTACGGAGATCAAATGATCCTCCCCTATGATGAGCATATGCCTCTGCAAGGCAAACATCCCTATGATGTTTCAAAAAGCTGTACCGATTTGATAGCTCAAAGTTACTATACAACTTATAACCTGCCCGTTTGTATCACTAGATGCGGCAATTTGTTTGGCGGAGGCGATTTGAATTTTAATCGTATTATTCCTCAAACAATTCAATCTATACTTCATGATGAAGCACCTGTTATCAGAAGTGACGGAACCTTCATAAGAGACTATTTCTATATTGAAGATGCGGTAGCTGCCTATTTACTGCTGGGGGAAAAAATGGAAGAGCTGCAAATACACGGTGAAGCCTTTAACTTTAGTAATGAAGTACAGTTAACGGTGCTAGAGCTTGTAAATAAAATTCTGCTACTGATGGAAAGTGATTTAAAACCTATCATTTTAAATCAAGGAAGTCATGAAATCAAACATCAATATCTTTCTGCTAAAAAAGCAAAGAAAGTATTAGACTGGTACCCAGCCTTTACTATTGAAGAGGGTCTTAGAAAGACCATCGATTGGTATAGGGATTATTTTATGTAATATGCTATAACATCTTTTGCACACCTAGGAGGGAGATAGATGGAAAAAGGCTTTTGTTTAATCTTAACAAAATATAGACTTTACCAAGGATTAACCCTATATCATTCCTTATGCTACAACATGGAATCCCCACAATTCTTTATTCTTTGCATGGATGAGGAAGTCCATGATACATTATTAAAGTTACATCTAAAAAATGTTACCCTCATTCCTGTTCATCAGCTAGAAAATGAAACTTTGCTCGCCCTCAAACAAGAACGGAAGCTTAATGAATATTGCTGGACTCTAAAGCCAGTTTTATTAGAGTATGTATTTGAACATTATCCCCATGTTGGATTATTGACCTATGTAGATAGCGATATCGCTTTTTTTAATAATCCAGCTCCTATTTATAATGAAAGTGATGCGCATTCCGTCATGCTGTCCCGTCATAATTATACCAAGAGCTTAGATTCTATTGAGCCTCTTTGTGGAACTTATAATTCTGGGTTTCTTGTTTTTAAAAGGGATATCAATGGATTGGATGCCCTAAAGTGGTGGAAGAAAAAATGTCTGGATTGGTGTTTTGATTATGTTGAAAAAAATAAATTTGGTGATCAAAAATATTTAGATGCTATGGGTTATAAATTCAAAGGAGTGGGAGATATCAAAACTCCCGGTGTTAATGTGGGGCCTTGGAATGACTCCAGGTACAAGACCAATATTCATGATGGTTCTGTATACATTAACAACGTTAAATTAATTTTTTATCATTTTGCAGGGCTTCGGCTTCTAAGTCCAGAGAAATTCACACTAATCTTGACCTTTAATAATGCCCTTTATCAAGATATTTATGTACCCTATATTAAAGTACTTCAAAGAACGATCACAGAAGTAGCACAAATGGCACCTCATTTTCAAGGATTTTACGGAAATGAAACTGCAGGAAGCAAAACTTTCATAGTTCCTCTATAAATAGATAAACATTATAAAAAGGTTGTATAAAAAAGAATACAGCCTTTTTATAATGTTTATCTATTTATATACACCACTTTACAAGTTTAATTAGGCCACTTGATCTTTATCAAGAAAGTTAATCACCGATTTCTTCATGATCGAATAAATTTCAGTGTTTTCGAAGCTGGAGACGAAACTATCAAATATTAATTCTCTGGTTATATGCTCTCCTACGGCTCTTTTTATAGCTTGTGGGCTTTGAAACTGGTATATTTATACACTTATTCTGCAATATAAGAGCAACAGTAATCTGTTAACTCCTTTACAATCAGTTTAAAGCTGGATTTTGCTGGAACTTCAAAGGAATCTCCACTCATAAAGGTTTGCCATTGTTCTTTATCAGGTAACTTAACATCTAATAATCCAGCCGTAATCTCCATGATTTCTTTTTTGTCTGTTCCAAATTCATATTCACCAGGCATCATGATTCCTAAGGTTTTTGTCTCTCCATTTTCAAACAAAATGGTTCTACTTGTAACCTTCCCATCAAAATATACATTTCCTTTTTTTAGAATTGTCACGCTTAAAAATTTATCCATAGGACTCCTC
>JBFNEZ010000205.1:0-6796 GCA_040797825.1 Thermotaleaceae bacterium
GAATTGTACTGTGTAGAATTACTTGATAGAGCTAAAAAACAGGGATAAGGGTGTGACACATTTGAAAAAATAATGGGTGCAGCTGCATCTACTTTTGAAAATATGAAACATCGAAAGGAGTGAAGATTTGAGAATACACGAATTAAAAACAATACAGCCATTTTTTGACCTTGTATGGGCAGGAATGAAAAAATTTGAAGTTAGATACAATGACAGAGATTATAAAGTTGGGGATTTACTTTTATTAAAGGAATTCGATGAATCATTACAACAGTATGGTAAGCATGAAATATTAGTAGAGGTTACTTTCTTACTTAATGATATTAGATATTGCAAAGAGGGATTTGTGATAATGCAGTTTAAGGAATTGAAAAGGAGTTAAGTCACATTTCAATGAAAGGGTTCAGATCCTTTATATTATGTGAAGGAGGTTTAGTTGTGGAATATTTTGAAAAAGAAAAAGAGTTAAAAGAAAAATTTCCAGCTAGTGAATATGTTGACAATAAGGAATATACAGAAAAAATAAAAGAATTTTTAATGAAAAGATATGATGCGGATTCAGTTGATTTTTTAGTTCAGGATAGAGATTTTTTTTATCATGTCTATTCTGAATTGGAACAGGTTTCTTATAGTTGTAAATTTAATGCATATGTGAGAATAACTAGGGATTATGGACATATCAAAATGGAAGATTGTATTAGAGTCATTATTGAATATTCTTATACTTATGATTTTATAAGACAACAAACGTATGAACATTTTGATACATATCAAAAAAATGATTCTGTTTATATACAAAGTCCAAATGAAGGTTATGTTGAATATTTAGGGTTAAAAAAAGTAAGGGAATATTAATTTGATGTTACACATTTCAATAACAGGAGCTAATAGCATCTTGTTTAGAAACAATGTCACAAAATACCAGGAGGAAAAAAGATGAGTGAGATTATTGATAATATGCCCGAAGCAAGAACACAAAAGCTTATTGATATGATGGGAGCAGTTAGGGGCATGAATTTGTCAGAAAAAGAAATGAAATTTATAGATTGGTTATCTACTTGGGATGCTGATACTGCAAATAATTTTATATCAATAATAGAGAAGGCAAGGGCTGAATAGTACACATCAAAGAGAGTGAGCTGGGATGAACAACACAATAACACCATGCAGCAGCTCTTGGAGATTATGCGAAGAAGGTTTGTAATGCAGAGGATAATGAAATTTTAGTTGTAAAAATCTAAACTGTGGAGAATTCCAAGTAACAAAAGAACAGGGGCCAAGGATATGCCGAAAACAAAATTTGCTACCTCCGTTCAAATTATATAAGCAAGATGGATATCAGGATGCAGCCGCATCTACTAATATTATAAGGGAGGAGGAAGAGCATGGGACTTAAGGTAGTTATCCCAAAGGAAAAAAAGAAGATAGAACAATTAATAAAAGCGCTGGAGAAACAGATTAAAATAGATACGAATGAAAGAGATAGACAGATCCATACGATGGCATTAGGGAAAATGAAAGAAGCATTAGCCAAAGGGAACTATCAGGAAACCGAATAAGAGGCTATAGGGATTAGGTGATAAAATTAGAAAACCCTTGTGAATTATTCCTTTTATTTGAAGTTCAAAAACTACGAACTGTCACAAGTTACATAATCGGTAGGCTTAGCTTCATCTCACGTATTTATAGTTGCTTACAGTGGATTAACCACTGCTAACAAAGTAAAAGTTCTTAGGTTCTTAGTAGGTAATGATACAGAAATGGCATTAAAGCTACTATTTAGAAGAAAATAAGCCAAAAAGCCTATGGTTATCCATGGGATTTTTGGTGTAATAGAGATTGGAATTACAATTGGTGTTCCAATAAAGTTCTAAAAAAAATCAAGACTATTGGATAGCATATTGGATATAAACTTACTAGTTTTTAACCAATGTATAGTATCAATTTTTGTAAAGTACCAATATGGTTTGTTGTTACTGGTGCTGTTGTTTCAGCTTGCCACATTATCAATTATGATAATATTTACTATGATGTTTATATTCTTGTGCTAAGCGATGATGATTTCCGTGAATCCATTGTAATATGATTTAATACTAGGTCAATTGGACTTTTTATTTATTGCGTTTGCAATTATCCCTTGATTTTATATAAAATTTCATTATTGCTTACTTCTGGCTTGACCCATATAACATTATCTGAAAAACCCCAATGCCATTCTCCTAAAAAATTAGGCATTAATGTTTCTAAAAGTGCATTTCCTATTGCTGTCGCAGTTTGCACCGGCACTGCATTTCCAATATATTCTCTTGCCTTACCATCACTACAATCGACTAGCTCGAAAGGTTTGCCATCCCTTGTATGGCTTGGGAATCCTTGAAGCATCGCCATTTCATAGGTGGTTATTGGACGATGCCATGTTCCATCTGCAGCAATTATAATAAATACTCCTCTTTCTTCTGGATTCGGAATTCTAGGATCTGCTACAGCGGAGGTACCAGCATGAATATCACTGCTTCCAGTTACTGTCTTAGCAGGTTTATTCCATTCCATAATGCCGTAGTTACCAGCTCCACTCCATTTTTTAATTCTTGAGTCAGCAACATTCAAAGCTCCAGCTTGTACGTCAGTTTGACCAATCACTGTACTTGCTGGTTCTTCCCACGGAATCACCCTGTAAGTTCCTGAATATCTTCCTTCCCTTTTGTTCAATCTCGGATCTGCCACAGACAATGCTCCGTTTGTAGGACCATTACCTCCTGTGATTGTTGGTCCTGGTTCGTTCCAATCAACCACCTTACACAAATTTGCATAATCCGGTACTTTTGTATCTGCACAGATTGGTGCTCCACTACCTAGTCGACTGCTAGTTATTGTGGTGCTTGGTTCATTAATACTAATAACTCTGTATTTATTCTTAAATTTTTGTATAAATTCTAGTCTTGGGTCAGCGACTGCTGATGCCCCTGTACTTTGCCCGACTCCTTTGGTGGCTGCTGTAACAGTATTTGATGGTTCATTCCACGGAATAATCCGCCAGGCTCCTCCCCATTGCTTATAATCGAATTTTTCCAGAGCTCTCCAGTCTTTTCCTGCTGGTATAAGTGCTAACCGCTCCCATGTTTTCCATGCCAAGTTAGGTATTCTATGCATTTTACCACCTTTTTCTATATCTCCAGGCATTGGTAACGGCCCTAAAATATCCCCTATGGATTTCATTGGTAATTTCGGAGGTTCAAATACAAAACTCGGTACTCTGCTCGGTAGCCTTGATAATAGCAAATATCTTATCCTACGCTGTCCTAGTCCTCCCCATTCCCCACAATCATACAAATCTTCACGAGAAACATAGCCATGTGCCGATAACTTACTTTTTATTTTCTTGAGTGTCACATCTCCCCTGCCCTTGTCTCTTATCCCTGGAACATTTTCCATCAGAAGAATTGGCGGTAAATCATCGAACCAAGCTTCAAGAACAAGCTGATATATTCTCTCAGGCAATTCATTTAGAGCAATATATTTGGGTTCTTGAGCCTTTTTTTTAGGTAAAAGCCTACTATTACCTTTACACGGCGGGCTCATAATTACCACATCTGGACGTCTTCCGCACAATTCCCGTAGTTTCTTTGGTGTTAATTCTTCCCACTCTGGTCCTGGTTCATGTCCATGGAACATAATGTATTGCCTTCGAGTAAAAAGGTCAATACAGACTGCTTTATTGCCTGTTATCCTTTCAAAATTTTTGCAAGCTATCGGATCCACATCAATCCCTAGTAAAGTTTCAAATTTACCAGCGATACCTTTGTAAACGTGGGATGATTGTTCTAGCCCTAAATCCTGTCCACCCACTCCACAGCAAAAATTTACCGTATATAATTTCATCTCATACTTTGTAAGTAACATTTAATCAACTCCTAATATCTTAGTGTACACTCCTATTAACTTACTTATTTTAATATTCAAATTTCCAAATCATATCATCTATTACTGAGATTTTCCCTTCTTTATGACTTAGTGCATCTCCACTCAATTCGTAGTGTGTTCTCTCAAGTTCTTCTATAAATTCCTCTCTGTCAAGTTCTGTTCTCAATCCAATACAAAGATTCATTTCATTATTCCAGAGTACTTTATATATCTCTCCCATTTGTTTTTCCCTCCTTCACTATCAGCTCATGTATAAAGTTCATTAATTTGGAAATAATTGTACTATTGTTAGATTTATTGGCCATTAAATCATATAACATAGTATAAGGCAGTCATATGCTAGCTATTGGCTCGATTAACTTGCTTCCTAGGTCAGGTTGATTTTAAGCTTAAAAAGACGTTTTTAGGCTTACTTATACTGTTTAAATTCCTTTCCGCTTCTATTTTTCTACTATTATCTCAATAAAAATTTTTTCTCTTTCATTTTATTATTCTCAATATTTTTCACATATTGAGGAAGCTCAATAAAATAACTTTTCATATCACCTTTCTTTCCGATTTTTCCGATTCCTCAAACAATCTTTTTTGCTCCTTTACAATGTATTGATCTAATTCTTGACTTAAAGCTACTATGTGAGGAAAAGTTAAAATTTTCGAGTCATTTGAATTCAAAGCTATCTTCAGTTTTTCTTTTAAATTTTCTATTTTTTCTTTAGTCATCCTACAATCCTCCTTTTTATTTTGTATTTGATTTTATAAATTAAATTATGTATAATTAATTATATTCGTTTTTATAAATTAAATCAAGTATATTGATTTAATTTGCTTCCAGAAAAGTATTTATTAAAAAGGAGGATATAAAATGTCAATGCATAGTTTTGGGTGCTGCAGTGATTTTAGACAATGCTCAGACTTAGGAAGCTGTCCAAAGGTTGATAGTTTTTATCAAGGTTGCATGTATAAGGAAAATCTGAATAAAGGATTAAATTTTTACACTCCCTATAATGAAAATAATTTAAGAAAAAAGCAAGCTTACACTCAATCTCTTGAAAAATCATCTTCTAATATCATTTCTTCTACTCTTAGCAAAAATTCTTCTGATAACAACCACTCCTACATGCTAATTAACAGACGACTTTTTAGTATAGGAAGAAGATCTAATAACAAGGGTATCACGTTGTACTTAAATAAAGAGGAAAAAAGTAAAATGGCCAATGTTTTTCCAGGGATTTTTATTGTTGATAAACCAGGAGAGTTTCTAGCTGATGAGCCATGGTCCGAAGATAATCCAGCTTGGTATAGAGTTATTTTGTGTCTTGGAGAAAATTATTCCGAAAGATATAATATAAGCAACTATAATTATAGAGCTTTAACCAAGAGTACCGCCGAAAAGATTAAAGCTTTCTTTAGCACTGAGAAAAACCTAAATATATTAATCGAAACATTAGGCCGTTCAACAGCGACTTTAAAATCTAGTTCCCTTTCCCTGTTGCCAATTAAATCTGCCCAAAGACCTTCTAACATTGAAAGTACCCCCCTTTTCTCTAAACCTTCTTTAAAGTTAGAAGAAGATCAGCAGCTAAGTTTTTTGTGATTTTAGATTACTGTGTTTCAATCTAATGAAAAACTCAACCTTCATCCCTTTACTTTACAGATAGTTTTTTATTCTATAAAATAAAAGAGTAATCTTAATTTATACGTTGTCTGTGAGGAGAGTTGTTAATGGAAGATATATATTACTATACAATTACTGTACCTTCATCAGAATTTGCATCAAGAATAGGTGTATCGGCTCATCATATCCGTAAAGAAGCTACTGATAAAAATCTCAATGCTATAAAAATAGCTTCTACTTATCGTTTTTTTGAAAAAGAGATCCAAAGGTACATTCATGCAAGAGAGACAGGTACTAGTTCATCATCTCCTATCATTATTACTGAAGATATCCTTAAGAACTTGCTTCAAGACTATCCTGCAGCATTAAGTAGCAAGGATATTTCTTCTTTCTTTAATGTCACGGATCATACTGCTCGGTCCTTTATGATGAAACTAGGATCCATGAAATTTGGAAATCGTGGAGGATATAAGTTAAGAAAAGAAAAGTTGATTCAATATATTTTAGAAAATCAAACAACGCTTCAAAAAAACACGTCTAAATAAACAATGTCTTAGAACATTTTAAATCGTTCTAAGACCTTGTTTGCTTAAGTTATTGTTTACTCACTTAAATATAAATTTTCTCGAATTTTGATTTGTAAAAAGGTTTTTAGTAACTTATATCTAATTTATATATAAGTGAAAAGGAGGTGTTTTTTCTTTGGAATTTGAAAAGACTACTTATACTATAAATGAGGTTTCTGAGATGCTCCAAATTAATACTTCTACTCTCAGAAATTATTAAAAAGAGTTTGACCTTAAGGTTCCAAGAGATGAACGAAATCGGCGGTTTTATACTGAAAAGGAAATAGAGATCCTTAAACTTATAAAACAAGGTAGAGATGATAATCATAGCATTGACACGATAAAGACAGCTTTAATAAAGCATAATTATATTGCTGAGCAGCGTGAAAACGGATTGAGCTTAACTCCGGTTAACAATCTAACTGTCGAAGAGCTGCAGGAAGTTGTTTTTTCTCAATTAACTTCTAAGTTAGCTGATCTTGTCATTGCTAGAGAGCAAGAATTAAAACAAAGTTTTGAAGAAAAGTTAGTAACTGAAATATCTAAATTAGAAGATAATATTCGAAACGAGATTAAAGATGAGTTCGAACGCCATCAGATTCAGCTTCAGCAAGAAAACGCTAAACTCATTTCATACCTACAAGAAACTAGAAAAGAACCAGAAAAAAAATCTCTTTGGACAAGACTATTTAAT
>JBFNEZ010000206.1:0-6760 GCA_040797825.1 Thermotaleaceae bacterium
CAAGTAAATATTACTTTCAATTAAGATTTATTTCATAATGATATTTTCAGTTTTACCATTAATTAATTTAATTAAATCTTCAGGTTTTATCTCAATTTGAAATCCTATTTTCCCTGCACTTACAATCATAGTATCTAAAATTAAGCACGAGTTGTCCAAAACAGTTCTGTACTGCTTTTTCATACCAACAGGAGAGCATCCTCCGCGAATATATCCAGTGATTTTATTAATATCAGCTACCTTTATCATTTCTACAGATTTGTCCCCTACCGACTTAGCTGCTGCCTTTAAATCGAGTTCATCTGCTACTGGAATTACGAAAACGTAGTATTCTTTGCTATGACCTTGAGTAACCAAAGTCTTATAGACCTTTTCCACAGGTGCACCTATCTTCTGTGCAACAGAAATACCATCAATTTGTCCGTCCTTATTTTCATATGTATGTACCTTATATTCTATTTTTGCCTTATCTAATAAACGCATAGCATTAGTTTTTACATTAGCCACAGATATCACTTCCTTATTTTAATTCATAATTTAAAAGATAATATAAATTACCTCTTCCTTAAAATTGCTTCGGCCAACTGCGGAAAACTATAATATTACCTTCAATATCTTTAAAACGAAACGACTTTGCGCCCCAAGGCCATAACTGTGGTTCAGTAGCACTGTTAATACCCAGTTCTTTAATCCGTTTATATTCATCCTCCACATCCTCTACATCGAATCCAATTGTTAATAAGCCAGTACCAGCATTTGTATAATCAAACCCCATAACTTTTTCTGCATCATTTTTGTCATAAACAGCAATACCTAATCCTGCTACATTAATAAAAGAATGAATGTTGTCTCCCTCAGCTTTTGTATTAAAGATGGTTTCATAGAATTTAGCTACATCCAAAACATTATTTGTAATGATGCAAATATCTGTGAATTTCATACCATATCCTCCTTCCAACCCTTTTTACAATTATATAATATTCAAATTCTACTCACAACTATTATGTGTAAAACATAGGATTAGTGGGTTTTAATATCCTACATATGATTGCTGCAGAAATTACTTATATAAAAAAGCATGTCCGAAAATAGCGAGATTTTTATTTGCAACGTGATATAATTGAATTGACTCCAAACGAGAGGATGAAAAATTATGATAGATAATGATAACATTCTATACGCTGCATTCAAGGCAAAAGATGCTCGCTTTGATGGACGTTTTTTTGTAGGAATATCATCAACGGGAATATACTGCCGCCCGGTGTGTCGGGCAAAACAACCTAAAGCCGAAAACTGCACTTTTTATCCGACCGCAGCCGAAGCTGAACAGGCCGGATATCGTCCATGTCTTTTATGTAGACCTGAGCTTTCTCCAGGAACTTCTATCACCGATGCTACCTCTAATTTAGTTTATCGTGCAGCAAGAATGTTAGAAAAAAATTGTGGAAGCGGACAGAGCTTAGAGGAAATAGCTGAGCAGCTCGGTTGTACAGACCGACATTTGCGGCGAGTTTTTACAGCAGCGTATAATGTATCGCCAGTTCAATATCTACAAACATGCAGATTGCTCCTTGCCAAAAATTTGCTCACAGACACAGAGTTATCGGTTCTGGAAGTTGCAATGGCGGCAGGTTTTGGTAGTTTACGCCGCTTCAATGACCTTTTCAAGAAACAGTACAAACTTTCCCCTACAGCTTTACGGAAATGTACCACGGAAGAAAAAAGGCACAATGGCAACATTACTTTAGCATTGGGCTACCGCCCGCCCTATAATTGGGAAGAAATGCTCCGCTTCCTTGCCGGACGGGCAATAACAGGAATTGAAATTGTAAAAAACGGTGAATACATGCGTACCGTACATTTAGAAAACACAGCAGGAAAGCATGTATATGGTTGGATACGGATAGGCCACAATCCTAAAAAGAATATATTGAGTGTTAACGTGAGCGAAGCTTTATTGCCTGTGCTACCGCAAGTTTTAGCGCGGATACGACACCTATTTGACTTATATTGTGACCCAGAAGCTGTTTATGAAACTCTTCAGGCAATGAACGACATTCGCCCTGGTCTTTGCATTTTGGGAACACGGGTGCCTGGATGCTTCAACACTTTTGAAATGTCAGTACGGGCGGTGCTTGGACAGCAAATCACCGTGAAAGCGGCAAGCACATTAGCAGCAAGGATTGTTCAAACCTACGGTACTCCGATTCAAACTGGAATTGAGGGTCTGACCCATGTTTTTCCCTCTCCCGAAGACATCCTTGCTTTGAACGGACCCATTGAAAATCATCTTGGTCCCTTAGGTGTGATTGCAACAAGGGCAAAAACGATTTACGAGCTGTCACGTGCATTCGTGCAAGAGGAAATTGATTTTGATCTTCCGTCCCAACCGGAGGAAGAAATGAAAAAGCTAATGGCTATTCCCGGAATCGGAAGCTGGACAGCACAATATATTGCTATGCGTTCTATGGAATGGCCTGATGCTTTCCTTGAAACAGACGCAGGGGTAAAAAAAGCATTACAGCCCTATACATCAAAAGAATTATTGAAAATGGCAGAAGCATGGCGTCCGTGGCGTAGTTATGCCACCGTCAATCTTTGGAACACGCTATAAGGAGGTATAATATGTATTATAAATCAACATATCCATCACCTGTAGGAATGATAACACTTGCATGTGACGAAAATAGTCTTGTTGGCTTATGGATTGAGGGACAAAAGTATCACGGAGAAACTATATTCGATATGACAGATAATAACGATCTGCCGATATTAGACACAACTAAAAGATGGCTGGACAGATACTTTTCGGGCAAAAAACCTGAGATTTCGGAATTGCAGATCAGTCCCATTGGCAGCGAGTTTCGTCAAAGAGTATGGGATATTTTATGTGAAATACCATATGGGGAGGTAATCACCTATGGCGACATTGCAAAAAAAATGGCATCGAAGATGAACAAGGAAAGTATGTCAAGTCAAGCAGTAGGCGGAGCAGTTGGGCATAATCCCATATCTATCATAATACCTTGTCACAGAGTTGTAGGCTCAGACGGCAGCTTGACAGGATATGCTGGAGGAATTCATGCAAAAGTAAAATTACTTGAATTAGAGGGTGCTGACATGTCCCAGTTGTTTGTACCCACAAAAGGAACTGCACTTTAGTCAGAGATTACAGTAACTACAATTTATCATGTAGTTTGTAACACATAAAAAAACGGGGCGTAGTAGTCAATTAAGACCACCTGCCCCGTTCTTCCTGTGAGTGCTGCTTCTATAAATTATCTCAATATACCGTTAAACCATGTTTGACACAATAAATAAATAGTTTGCCACCAGTAGCTATTGGAAACCGACAGGTTGGACTTTGTTCTGGGTATAATCGATTTAAAAATACTCTGTCACTTTTGACATATGCTGCAAAAGAAAGATAATGTTCTTTAGTCATAGGGTGATCAATAGTAACAAAGTAATCAGAGTCCATTTCTTCTACTGTAATTTTGGGTGGAGTAAATGTATCCACAGGCAAGATACGCTCCAACTTTCTTCCACAACAGAAGATAGAGGCACTTCCTGTGCTCACCAGAATATTGCCACAGGAAGGACAGACATAAAAACGAATTTTATCAATATTGCCGCTATCCGGCTTATTTGAAATAATTTCGCCCTCCATCATCTGTATTATATCTACATCTAAAATTGCAGATAGTTCCGGCCACAGTGATAGGTCAGGACACCCTAAACCACATTCCCATTTAGAAACCGTCTTATTTTGAATACCTAATGCGTCTGCAATATTTTTCTGTGTAAGATTTTTTTCCTTTCGTAGTCTGGCAATCAATTTTCCTATTTTCACACAGTCCATATCTCCACCTCCATTTCTGCTTAGTATAACATACTTATAGAAACCTTGCGATTATTTGTACTAATCTTGCAGGAAGCTGCTTCAAATCAGTTATATCCAATGTATTTTCAGCTCCGTAAAGCTCACGGAGAGCCTCTTTATCCTGTCCAATAGCCGCAGCAAGGAACTGGATGCCTTTACGTCGATATTCCTGTAAAGTTTCTTTCATGTCACGAGCTGCCTTTTCACCTGTGTAATCAGGAATAGCCTTAGGTTGCCCGTCACTGATGCTGATTATTAATTTGGTTTTTTGAGGTGCATTAAGCAATCTATCAGAAATAATACGCAATGCCATTCCATCTCTGTTATTGCTGCGAGCTTGAATGTTCATCAGAGCATATTTCTCATCTGCATCTTTGCTTTCAAGATCCACATATGCATAAATGGACATTTGTTCCAGTCTGGAGCGATCTGCTGTATCTCCGTAAACCATTATCGGAATTCCACACCCAGTGCAGAATTCATATAAAGCGATAGCTGCCTGCTTTGCTGCATCTAAGCGACCGAATGCTGACATAGACGCTGATTCGTCAATCCTGAGAGCAACTGCGAGAGAGGGTTCTTCTGTAGGTGGGCGCTTACGGGCAAATACGCGGAAGTCCAAGGAAGCTGCTTGATCCGCACAAAACTTTGTACCATAAAGCTGAGATTTAGCAAATTCAGAAGAAACTTCATGCTCTAAAAGTGGGTTTGTTTTGCGAACTAGTTCCCGAATGACTGGCAGCAAGACAGTAGCCATATTGTGGTATTCTTCCCTGTTTTGAGCAGTAACTTCTGGTCGATGGACAATAAGCTTGATTTCTTCATGGCAGCTTCCTTGGACACTTTTCCGAGCTTTCATATTCAACTGTTTACGAAATTCTTTTTTTTGTTCATTTGTATCGGGTTTATCAAGCTCATGATAAAACGGGGTGCCATTTTCTCCATTATCATTGCTTGAAACATCAGTATTTTTATCACTGCTCGTATCCGAATGACCCTCGCTGTCTGCTGATTTTCTAAGACGGATTGCATTTTTATCAGCTTTATCTGTTTCTGAAGAATATTCCCCGTTCTCTGAAATATGAAGCTCCATAACTTCTGAATTCTCTCCATCCGAATGAGAATGACAGATTGTATCCAATTCTGCAAGCTTATCTGTCAATCCGTGACTTGCCAGTGCCTGTTCTAAAATGGCAAGCTCCTGTGTGTCAGTGGTAATTTTATAAAGTACCTTATGATACAGAGTATTTTGTACTGATGCACCACTTGCAACAGCATCAACCCAAAAGATATAGGATCTCATCCCAGCCACACCCTTGATTGCATTAGCTTGAGCTGTTTCATCCAGCAATATGATAGCTTCAGCTAAAAGAGAAAGAACATTTTCAAAATGATAGCCTGTCTTAGCTTTGGCTCGTTCCATCATAACTGCTTTGGGTGGTAAATCTAGTTTTTCGGCATGATGCACTCTATCACGCAAAGCTTCATTTAGGGGACGATAGCCATTATAGCCACGATTCGTTGTAATAATAGCAATAAAATCCGGATGTCGATGTGCAATGCGAGTTGGTAGGTTTAAGCTACCATCAGGTTCTAATGCCGAATTAAGAGCCATCAAAACAGCAGCATCACGAATAACTGTCGGCTCCTGAATTTCTAGTAGCCATCCATTTTCATAAGCACGGACAATTTCTGATGGATAATAGTGATATTCAACCGTATCTGATTTATCCTTTTCCGATAATACTGGTAGAATAGAACCTAGTACATCGGATTTATCCATATCAGCAAAGCAGGTCACTTTCGTATAAGGCAGGTTAAAATCTGCAGATAGGGCTTTTGCAATCTGAGTTTTTCCCGAACCTGCATCGCCCTCCAGTAAAATTGTACTAATCTTCATTTCACCACGGTTCCAATTTCTTATTACCTCTTGATATATGCGTTTTTCTGCTTCACTTTCAATATGCGAATAGGGTTTCTGCCACACAAGGGACTGCTCTTGTTCTGTTAGCTTTCTTTCAGGTGACAGAATACAAGTCTGTTTCATTTCAATAACACTCCAATTCTTCTAAAATACGACTAAGTACTCGTTGTCGTTCTCCAATCAATTCCCCTAAATCATTCAGACTTTGAGCAAAAGCTTTTATGTCTTCATTTATGTTTTGATTATCTATACAAACTTCTACTGGCAATACTCCACCTTGTACTCCAACTCGTTCCACTGTGGGTTTTTCTGGATCATATAAAAGCGGAAGTCGGTAAGCCTCTTTGAAGTAAAGCAATGTTCTAGACAAAAAAATCATCAAGTCAAATACCTGATGGATAGGTAGCTCCTCTGCTAAAATTAATTCGCCGTCTTTATCAATTTTCCAAATCTGTGCGGCAATCTGCATTTTTATATTTTCTTCCAGCATAGGCGCACCTAATGTTAAACGCTTGATGTTGGATTGATAAGCGTTTCTGCCATCTACACGGTCATAATCATTTGACACAATAACTGTTTTTTCATTCATTTCCATATCCTCCTTGCATTAGGATTAGCAGCTAAACACTGCTCCCTTAAATTTTCTAATTCTGCTGTATGGTCTTCATTTGGGTCATCATACTTTAACACTTTTATAACTGATAGTTCAAAGCCTTCTGGACCATATTTATTCCAAAGCTCCTGTAAACGTATATTAGGATGCCAGTTGGCTGCCAATTTTACATTAGTGCTATTAAAGTCCGCTTTTGTATCTTTAGAAATGCCTAAGAACACTTCACCAGTTTCTTTACAGCTGTAAGATATTACGCCCATTTCAGGATGTCTGTTTTTATATGCTTCCAAAAGCTGTTTTTTTCTTTTTATATCCATTATTTTAAACTCTACTTTATTAT
>JBFNEZ010000207.1:0-6747 GCA_040797825.1 Thermotaleaceae bacterium
TTCTTGCCCTTTTGTACTTGCTCATCCGTAAACGGGTCAATATACTCTTGTAGACTTATTTGGTCGTTGGCGATATCTTCTTGTATTTGGTTTTTTACATATTCTCTAATTGCCTTTTCATTGCGTCCTACTGTATCTACATAGTATCCTCTGCACCAGAAATGTCTGTTTCCATATTTATATTTTAAATTTGCATGCCTATCAAATATCATTAATGAACTTTTTCCTTTCAACTATCCCATTACACTTGATACGCTGTACTTTGGTGGTATCGCAATCACCATATGTACGTGATCTATACAAGCTGTTGCTTCCAATATTTCTACACCTTTCTGTTCACATAACTTCCTCAAAATCTTTCCTATATCACTTTTTATCTTCCCATAGATTGCTTGCCTTCTATATTTCGGTGCGAACACTACATGATATTTACAATTCCACGTGGTATGTGCTAAACTGTTCTTATCCAATTCGGATCCTCCTTTTGTTTTTAAAATTGGTTGGCGAACCTTTTTTATTCTAACAAAAGGAGGTTATTTTTTTCTACTCATAGCTAAAGCTTTTTGGAACCCCCGGTAGAACCGGGGGTTTTCAATATACAACAAAAGAAGTATACAATAAATCTGTATACTTCTTTCTCTTTTTAAAATTATAATTGTTTTAATTCATTTTTTCACATAAAACCAGTAAGAACATTATTACCATTTCAGTTTTCCAACTTTATTTTATGGTAACACTAGCTCCAACCTTATCATGCCCTATTTAGATATTGTCTACACCTTTTGCTGGATTCCGGGTCTATTCTTAGCCTTCTTTGGATATTATTGGATTGTTGGTTTAACCACACTTCTTGTGCTGCCCCTGGCCATGATTGTGAACTATATTTTATATCACTATCAGAGGACTGTATTCAAAACCTTGGATTTGAGAATCAGAAAAAATGCTGTAGGTTTTATTGCCTATGTATTATTTTATCAAATGCTCATGAGTCCTATATCTGTATGGGGTTATTTCCAGGAAGTATTTAAATCGAAGCGAATATGGAAATAGGTTGATAAATTGAAATATATGTCGAACTTGTCCTTTTTCCTATTTTTATAGGCTATTTCATCTACTGACTCATTACCAGTGATTAATATGCAGCCTTGATTCTAAATCTATCTCTTTTTGTGGAATAATTTTAGCCCTATCAGCCTTGTATCCAAAGGGTATAACAGCAGCTACTTCCAGAGATTGAGGAATGTTGAACATGGTCTTTATCACAGGTGTGTTCTTCGGAATAAAAGTAACACCAAAAACCCTATCTTCTGCTAAACTTAAGAGTATGTTTTCTATGCAGCACCATACAGAGGCCAAGCAGTTCAAATCATATATTCTCTTGCTTTCAAAAATTTGAGTCTTAGGCTTATACACCACAACCAATACCTCCGGTGCTGTTAATATCATCTTTTTTTGTTTAGGTATGGCATCTAAATACATACTTTTTGCCAGAGCTTCATAGTTCTTAAAAGCTTCCTGTAATTCAGCTGTTGCTTCCTCTACCATCTCTTCCGTTTGTGTCAAAGCCAGTCGAAGATACATATCTCTGACCAGAATAAAGTCCCATTCTTTAAGATGATTATAACTTGGTGCCTTCAATCCAGCTTGTAGCGCCTTTTCAATAACTTCAAAATCTACTTTTTCTTGAGAAAAATCTCTAACCGTTCTTCTTTCTCCAATAGCTTCTAATAATTCCATCCTGATTTCCCCTTTCTATTATTCAATGGATTTGGAATATTTTTACATATAATTTATATTATAGAACATTTGTTCCTGTGTCAACCCTATTTTTTATAAGAAAGTAAAGTGAAAGATTAAAAAAAATAGCAAAGATTTTTCTCTGCTATTTTACAACTGTATCTTCTATTTTCACATTCTTTTATTCCTCTTGAAAATACTGCATACTGGTTTTTTTCAACTCTTTAGTACTATACAATATCTCATAGTTTTCTAAATTTACAGCCTTTGCTACTTGTGAAATTTGTTCCTCACATTCTTCAAAGGTTCTTCCATGGATCATGGTGAATAAGTTATAGGGCCAATCCGGAAAGGTTGGCCGTTGATAGCAATGGCTTACACAAGAAAAGGAGGCCATGATATTCCCTATCCCATCGATTTTATCCGCTGGAACCACCCACACTACCATTGCATTTGCCCCGTATCCTGCCTTTCTATGATACAATACAGCTCCTAGTCTTCGCATCATTCCTTTATCCAGAAGGCCTTTTATTTTTTCTAGTAATTCCTCTTCCTTTATTTCCAATGTATCTGCTATCCACTTAAAGGGTTGTTCAGTCAAAGGCAGATCCTCTTGTAGTTTCTGGATAATAGATTTATCTAATTTATCGATCACCAGTTTCTTGTCCTTTCATATCAAAGTTTACGTTGATTTTAAATACCTTTTCTGCAGGTAAATTTAATATTGCATCAATATGGGTTTTCCGACGAATATCTAATAGGGTTGCTTCAATGGCTTCATTGGATTTTTCAATCAAAGTAAACCACATATTGTAAGAATGCTTTCTAATATAATTATGGGTAACTCCAGGATAGATATTGATGATAGCCGCAACCTCTTCAATTCTTTCACTGGGAACTTTCATAGCACATAAGGTACTGGTATAACCCAACTTTCTAGAATTAAAAATCCCTCCAATTCTCCGTATATATCCATTGTCCTTCAAATGCTGCAGACGATATAGTACTTGCCTTTCCCCTAACCCTAATTGTTCCCCTATTTTGCGAAAGGGTCTGGCACATAGGGGAATTTGATCCTGTACAATGTTTAAAAGCTCCTTATCCTTGCTGTCCATTGTATTTAGAACCTCCTTGCTCACGGTATAAGCACCAAGGTTCCTCAGCCATATAGTCCTTATCATGATAAAAGGCTGCCCTTGCCCGACATCCCCCGCATATTTTCTTATGGATACAGCTGCCACAGCCTCCTTTGTAGTCTAAGGTTCTGAGTTCCTTAAACACAGGACTATCGGCCCAGATCTCACTAAAGGGAGTTTTTCTCACATTTCCAACAGCCATATCCATATAAGCACAGGGCTGTACATCTCCAATGGGATTAATGATGCAATAATGGGTTCCTGCCAAACATCCCCGTGAAAACCGCAGGTTCATACCCATTTCCTTGGCTATGCGCATAAACTGGGGGGCACAGGTAGGCTTCAGCTCAATAGGAACTTCTTTTTGTTTGATTAGAATCTCAGTCAAAAGCGCTTCATACTCCGCAGTCCTCAAAGATTCATCTTCAAGACTCACAGCCCTGCCCGTAGGCACCATGAAGAAGATATGATGGGCAACGGCACCCATTGCTACTGCAAAATCTGTGATGTTTAATATTTCATCCCGATTCCAGTTTAAAACAGTTGTATGAATCTGAAAGGGCAATCCTGCCTCTCGGCAGTTTCTCATACCCAATAGGGTTTCTTTCCAAGCATTTTTATAGTGTCTAAATTGATCATGCTTCTTTTGTTCTAAACTATCTAGGCTAATGCCAATTCCCATTGCCCCAGCTTCTTTTAGTTGTTTTGCTGCCTCCAAAGTGATGAGGGTTCCATTGCTTCCTAAGACAGGACGCAGGCCAAGATCCTTAGCATGCGCTATCCATTGGTAGATATGGGGTACCATTAAAGGCTCGCCCCCAGAAAAAATCATAATCTTAAAGCCGGCTTTTGCAATTTCCTCTAATAGATCTTTCCCTTCCTCTAGGGTCAATTCTTTTTCTGCTGCATCACCTGCATCGCGATAGCAGTGATCGCAGTACATATTACAGCGATTTGTTGTATTCCAGGATATGATCATGTTACTGTTCCTTTCCTTTCAATCCTATTTCTTCATCGGTTAAGTAGCAGGCAGGATCAGAAGCCCAGAAATCTCCCGTAGCTGCCTCTGCTCGGGCCCTAAAATTTCCATTGCACAGAGAGAGCCAATTGCATTGACCACAGCGCCCTTTTAAAAGCTTTTTTCTATCCTTTAGCCCTGCCATGATGGGGTGTGTTGTACTGGTCCATATGTGACCAAAGGGCTTTTCCCTTACATTCCCAAAAGTATATTGACTTGTGAACTGATCAGGATGGACATTTCCCTTGGCATCAATGGCACCAAAGGCCATCCCTGAACGGTTCCCTCCATTCATTCCTATCAATTTAAGTATCTCTTCCGATAAATGGGGATACCTTTTTAAAGATTGGAGATACAGATATACTGCATCGGCATGATTGTCCACGGTAAGCATCTCTACCGCTTCTCCAACAGCCATGGCTTGATCTGCAATCAAATCCATTGCAGCTCGGGTTTCTTCATGGCTGACATCTTCCTCTATCATCTCGCTTCCTCTTCCAGTGTATACCAGATGATAAAAGCATACCCTTGGAATTTTCTCCTCTTGAATAAGATAAAAAACGTCCCTTAACTGGTCATAATTATGCCGGTTAAGGGTGAAGCGGAGGCCTACTTTTTGTCCCATCTCCAAACAATTCCGTATTCCTTCTAGGGTTCTATCAAAGGCACCTTTTACACCTCTAAATCTATCATGCTTTTCTCCAATACCATCCAAGCTAATACCTACATACCCTACACCAGCCTTTTTTAAATCCCTGGCACAGCTTTTATCTATACAAGTTCCATTGGTTGAAATTGTAGCACGGATATTGCACGCTGAGGCATAATTTGTCAATTCCAGCAAATCTTCTCTCATGAAAGGCTCTCCTCCAGAGAAAAGCAATACGGGTACCCGAAAGGCCTTTAAATCATCGATCAAATTTTTTCCCTCTTCAGTAGTCAGCTCATCCCCATACCGTTTATTTTCAGCACTTGCATAACAATGGGTACATTTTAAATTACAGCTTTGGGTACAATTCCAAACCACTACTGGTCCATGGCCTGGACCAACTCCTGATTTTTCCTCCTTGGCGCCATGACGATATCGCAGTCGATCCCCAAAATGATTGCTTCCACACAATAGTTTTGTAACTCCAACCATCTGTTAGTTCCTCTCCCTTTTATGAATCATACCGAGTATTTTGTCGATTCTTCTTTATATTTGATTATATATCATGGCCGCCCCTTTCACTATCCCTAATTAATAAATAATTTATCTTCAGTCCCTGAATCTAAATTCAAAGACTATACATGAAAGTAATGCTTTTCAGGGACATCCCCTCGTTTTGTGAATCCATGGGAAAAATCAGGGCGATTTTTTTGCACTTTTTCAATGGCTCTTGCCAATAACCACACATAGGGCTTATATATATATTCAAATACAGATTCTTGCAAAGGAGCAAACCACGTTAGATTGAATTCTTTTGGATTGTACGCATATACTCCTGAAAAGTGATAAAATACCAGTTTTGTATCCTCAATATAGGCTTTTCCATCTTTCAAAGATACGGAAAACTGATCAATATTCCAGAAAGCCGTATTGGCACCAATATTCTCAATCACATGGACATTTTCAAAGAGCCTTTCCCATCGCTCCACATAGCGCTGATCTCCAAATAACTTTTCCTTCACATTATTATCGGTATAACACCATTCCAGACACTTTCTCTTCCACCATTCCACAGCTGTATGGCCTATGGTATCATTTTTACAAGCAACAAAACCAGTATTAAACCTGCCTGTCAGTTTATAGGTATATAAAAATTTTACAGAATTTCGATGATCTGTTAGAAGTAGAGAAGCATCAGGGTCTTCACTGAAAATTACATCTATATTGGAGAAGAAGCAAAGATCTGCATCAAGATGGGCAAAATATTCAGCCTCTGGGTATGCATTCATTACATGTTTGAGTGCTGCAGGCTTTAATGTCCAACAATACTCTAGATGGGTTCGATTGGCCTTTGCTTTTAGCAGAACTGAATCTTCGATCTCTGACAGCCTTATCAAGGTTGTATTTTTCCAGTTCATTTCTGATAGGATTTCATAGGCTTCCTCTTCTACGCATAATGCATACAGGTGAAAATCCCTACAATGCTTTGTTAAGCTATCGTGCATGACAATTACTTTAAATACATATTTATTTGAAACTACCGTAGAGAAATGATATTTGTTCATGGTTATTTCTCCCTTCGTCGATTTTCAATACATAGTATGTACATGCCTGAAATTATGTTAATGGTTTTTATCAAAAATCAAATCCTTTCCTTGGAAATTCCAAATCATGATCTTTCTTGAAAAATATTATGTGACATTCTCCATGAAGGATAATATTATGAATGGAGAGGAGGTAAACCTATGGGTACCGTTATTGTCAATCCCCAAGTAACTACTGGTCAAATTAGCCTAGAAATGCCGTCAAAAGTATACGGCTTATCCAAAAGCATGTTTATGGGAAGGGCCGATACTCTAAAAATCTATCGTGTCCTCATGGAATTTCCCATTTCAATGATTCCCGAGCACTGTACTATATTAAAGGCTACCCTTAAAATCTATGTACAATTTGCTGGAACTCGCATTTTAAGCTCTTTTACACCTTATGGATTGCAAGAGCCTTGGTCTCCTCTAACCCTTAATTGGAACAACCAGCCTTCCTTTTACTCTCAAATATCTGGAGACACCCTGCATTTTGGAAGGGAAGGCTTTTATAGTTTTAACATTACAAAGCTGGTGTCAAAATGGTATCAGCAGGAAATTCCAAACTATGGACTCATTATTAAGAATAATGAAGTAGAGAAAGGAACTTTAAAACGCATTACA
>JBFNEZ010000208.1:0-6713 GCA_040797825.1 Thermotaleaceae bacterium
ATAAACCGTAGGGAACGCATCTTATGCGTTCCGTCATCGAGCATCCAACAGAATGATACACAGAGCGGGCAGCAGAGTCTGCTGCCCCTACATTTGCAATGCAAGGTTTCTGTAGGGGTTGCAGACCCTGCAACCCGCTCTATGGTGCATTATTCATTTATTGTGTCATAGTTGTAGATTAATGCGGTACTCTTTTATAGAATAAACAATTTAAAGGCATTTATTGGAGAGATGATAATGGAACATGATAAGTTTAAAGATATACCTGCTTATAGTAGTTGGAAATATATTAAACAAATAAAGCAAGGCTTTTCAAGGGATTTGAAATACTACATTAATACTAAGCATGATGAAGAATATTTTCTTAGATTGTCAGATGCTTCATCATATTATAGGAAAAAGCAGGAGCATGAAATAATCAATATTATAACAGAACTTGGAGTACCTTCATTGCAACAAATAGGCTTTGGCAGATCTAATAATGGGAAAGATGTTTATATGATTCAGACCTGGATAAATGGTGAAGCCCTTGAAACTACATTGCCAACATTATCAGAAGACAAACAGTATAGCCTGGGAATAGAAGCAGGTAAGATACTTAAAAGAATCCATTCTGTTAAATCTGCAGTTACATTTGATTGGTATTCAGTAAGGTTGGAAGAATACTTATCAAACTATGAGAAATATAAACAATATTGTATTAGTTATAAATACGAACAACGAATAGATGAATATGTAAATAAAAATATTAATTTATTAAAGGAAAACCCAATATCGCTTGTACATGGGGATTATCATGTAGGCAATATGATTTTATCTTCAGAGGAAACAATAACAATAATTGATTTTGATCGATTCGCTTGGAAAGCACCCATCGAAGATTTTTATAAACTGGCAGTTTTTAGCCGAAATATAAGCATTCCATTTTGCAAGGGACAAATAGATGGTTATACAGATAATAATCCCTCGCCAGAGTTCTGGGAAATGTATTGTTTATGTGTGGCTATGACTTCATTCTTATCTTTATTATGGGGAAAAATGAGGTCAGAAGAAATGTATCTTCATAGAAAAAAACTTTGTGGTATTTTAGTCGAAGACCATAATTGTTTTGAAGATAAAATTCCAAGATGGTATGTTTAACTAATGTTTCGTAATCTTTATATAATGTTACAGGTCAGTTATATGTTTAAGGGGGCGTATGGTATCGGAGAACAATACATTTGCATAAAGGTGCTGGGAGCACGTTTTACTGGAACGTTCAGCACCACACCTTCTCACTGGGAAACAAGCTCCACTATATGGTATTCCTTTGAAGTCCAGTTCGAAGGCGTCGCAAATGGGAGACCGTTATATGACAGCCCAGTAAAGGCCCTATCGCTCTATTTAGTAAAGAGTAGTAAGAAATTGAAACTAATGACCGGTGGCTAATATGGAAATCAAATTTAAGAAAGTGTATTTAGATTCTGAACTTGAAGTATGTGCAAATATTATAAGAGAATCATTTTTAACAGTAGCTATAGAATCTAATTTAACAAGAGAAACTGCACCTTCAAATCCAGCCTTTATAGAGTTAGAGGATTTAATAAGAATGAGAGACAAGGGAATAGAAATGTTTGCAGTATTTGAAGATCAAGTTCAAATCGGTTTTGTAGGTGTAGAAAAGGCTAGTGAAGATGGAACTTATTATATGGAAAAGTTATCTGTATTACCTTTTTTTAGACATAGAGGATATGGGAAAGTAATGATCGATTTCATATTTGAGCATGTTAAAAATTGTGGAGGAGAAAAAATTGGTATTGGAATAATAAATGAGAATACTGTTCTAAAAAATTGGTATAGTATGTATGGGTTTATTGAGACCGGACTAAAGAAGTTTGCACACCTACCATTTATCGTGTATTTTATGGAGAAGCAAGTATAAAGGAACCTCATCAATATACTTATCATTATGCTGGGGGAACTGGCCCATCATATAAAAGGAGTGTACGGTTCCGCTACGCTGCACCCAAATTAAGAAGGAATTAGTTAAATTATATAAGTTCTATTACGTGACCCATGAATTATTCATATACAATCAGATAAACAAGAATTTGCAAATTAGTTTTGAGATATAAGGCAAGGTAAATTAGAAGAGGTGAAACACATGAGAAAAACGCTTCAGGATGTGGCAAGCTATTTGAAGGAAATTATGGTGCCCGAAACGCACGAAGCATATGCGATCAAGCCTGCATATACAAATGGTTCAGTTGAAGAGAGCATACGTGTGGGTGTTCTGGCGTTCAGAGCCTTTTTGGTTCGGCTTTACGATGTTTTATACACCAAAGGCGATGTCTATGATAATAGCAAAAAAGTTGCCCATGAATATAAAAACCGCACCACGCTTTCGGTGTATTATCCGTTCTTGCACAATGTAAGCACCATACTAATGAACATAGGTTATCATGGCATGCCAGTTGAAAACGCGCAATCTCTCGCCTGTGGAAATACCGTATTCAATGGAAAGCTGTCTGTTACCAAAACCCTTGAATGCCTGGGGTTTTTGGCGGATTGCGGTATTTACATTGACGGGATAGATATAAATGATAAAAAGCAAAACTTGTCAGACATCAAAACCATAAAGATTACATATCCAGATAACCCCACTATGCTGACAGGCCTGAAGGTCATGGCAATCGCCGAAATAGACCATGGTACCCTCGTCAATCAGGATGTTTTTTTGCGTTGTGATTACAGGGTATTGAAAAAGGATGAAACCGATGTGCTTTCCATCGTGCAGGATACGATAAAGCCTTTATCCCCAGATGTGCAGGACTTCATTCTGCAACTGCATCAGCGCTATCTGGATAAAGGACTTACCTGTGTTGTGGAAGTAAAAGGGTTTCATATCTATATGAAATATTGTTATAAACGGAAAGATTTATGGGGAATTAACGTTTCCCTTAACAACGGCTATCATATCAATGTGAAATCCACAAAGACCCAAGAATATACTGACACCATCAAAACGTTTCCTCCAATTTTGCAGGAACTGATTGCAAAGGGATATGGCTGCGGCAGAAAAAGAGAAATCGGTCATTGTGATGGCGGTTGCCGTGGACTTCCCATAGCATTGGATGATTCTGTTTTAGATATACGAGATGACATTGAAACATGGTTTGATCAAGAATGGTCATGCTTGCAAAAAAAATAAACATTTTATTCATTGTGCCTTTCAAGCATAAACACGACAAATTTCATCGACTCTTTGAAATTAAGAGCTGGAGGACGATACTTATATGGGAGAAAATGAAAATCCAAAAGGAGCCTTTAAAAGTTTACAATTCCCTGTAGTGTTTGCAGCAGTTTTCTTTGGGATTGGAATATGGCGCTGGCAAGCAACAGGTAAGTCTTTTTATTTACTCAACTTTGGTTATATAGGACTATCCATTGTCTTAGGAATATATCTCATGACTGTTTTACCAAAGCATAAAAAGGCTATAGGAAGAAGAATAACACAATTTCTTGTGGGCAGTTATATGTTGTTTTTTTTGGGTCTCATTAGCCGGGAGAATATGCAGTTAGAAGGTTTTTTTCAATATCTCTTCATAGGTGTGTTTGCAGGGGCAACCCTTCATTATTTTGTTGCTAAGATATTTGGTCCCTTGGTTTTTGGGCGAGGCTGGTGTGGTTATGCGTGCTGGACCGCTATGCTGCTGGACTTTTTGCCGTATAAAAAACCTATAAATCCGAGGATTAAGGGGTATGGAGTTATCCGCTACATACACTTCTTGCTTTCTCTTATATTGTCTTTGATTATATGGAAGTATACTGAACTAAAACTTTATGATAATACGAAGGAGGAGTTATACGCTCTCATTGTAGGAAACCTCCTATATTACATAATTGGTATATTATTAGCGATGAGCTTGAAGGACAATAGGGCATTTTGCAAATACATATGTCCCATACCAGTGCTTCAGAAAATTACCGCCAGTTTCTCTTTGCTGAAGGTTAGAATTCATGAAGAACAATGTATCAATTGTGGAGTGTGTGAAAAGAATTGTCCGATGGATATTAGAATAACTGAATATATGGGCTACGGTAGCAGGGTACATTCCTCCGAATGTATTGCTTGTGCAACATGCATCAATACTTGTCCGAGAGGGGCTTTGGACTTTTCTTTTCAGTGGGATCCACAAGTCAATGAGAAATTAAAATACTATAATCCTAATATTAAGAAGAAAGAAAAAACATCAGAATTTATATAGTGTTGTTTATTCATTACCCTTGGAAAGGGGGATTAAGAATAATATCTGCTTGGATTGGGAGTATTCTATTTTTGTTTATTGTTATATTGTATATTTTGTTGGCTGTGGGGCTACTATAGCAACCTTTCTACGTGTCCAGCAAATCTAATACACTCTAACCCTCTACAAAGGCATCTATTACCCGAACCGGATTTTATTTAGCAATATATAATTATGGTTCTTTAGTTATAAGTTCATTGTATCTCCATTATTAATAACCTATCCAATAATGATTGCCCTATCATTAGTTGTGCCTTATGTGGCATTTTTCAGCATTAGAAAGGGAAGTGCTATAGAAAGGTTAAGAGAAATAGATTAATCTATTTTGTACAAATAAATTCTATGGTTATAAAATGCAAAAAAATTTTGCGTAATAAACAATATATTTTAGTTGGAGGTAAAAAGGACAAGGGGATAGCAGCGTATATAATAATGTTATCAGATAGGGAACCCATACAAAGATTTCATCGTCTAACTAGCATGAATGGTAAGGAATAATTTTTAGGGAGGAAAAGACATGAAATCAAAAATTGCAAAGACAGTATCAATAGGTGCAATGGTGGTAATTACAAGCTTATCCACGGTGGGGGCAACTACAGTATACAATAGCGTAAGTGCTGCTCTCAGACCAGATATAATAGTGAAGTACAACAATGAGGCTATTGAATTGAAGGACGCCAATGATGAGTTAATAACTCCAATAATGATCAATGGTGCCACCTACTTACCGATAAGGGCTATAGCCAATTTAACCGGGTTACAGATTGATTGGGACAATGAAAACAAAACCATACTTATTGAAGATAGAATTGAAGAAAAGGATAGGATAGGCGTGAGGGGTGTAGTCAAAAATCTGGTTAAGGGAAAGGATAGTGCAACTTTTTTAGTAGAAGGAAAGCTGGAACAAGACACTATGTTGGATATAGCTTATGTTACGGCCAATATGCAAACTATAGTAATGCATGATGGTGTAGAAATAACCAAGGACTTGGCCTATGAAGGTATTGAAGAAGGAGATATTTTAGAGGTCATCTTTACGGGTCCTATTGCAAAATCTTATCCAGCCCAGGCTGTGGCAAAGAAGATAAATTTAATATCAAAGAAAACAAATGGACCTGCGATAAATGCGATGGTTCAGGCTCCCGATGTGATAGGCAAAATCATGGAGATTGAAGAAACTGGAAAGCGCATATTAGTGGATGCTCAGAATACCACTGTCAATGGTCTGATTTGGATAACTATAAATAAAGAAACCAACTTCTTTGAAAACATTTCAGAGGATATAGCTATTGGCTATAAAAATGTAAGCAGAGAATTTAAAGTAGGAAATCATGTAGAGATAATAATAGATGGAGGGGTAAAAGAATCCTATCCAATGCAGGCAACTGCCGCCGCAGTGGCAGTAAACGAAAAAAGATAAATGGTTGGAAGAAGCGAGGACCTTTCGATTGTCCTCGCTTTCTATTTATGTATTCTAAAGTCTATAGAAAAGCTTATGCATGCAAAAAAAATTGCTGGATTCAAGCTATATAGATGTTATCTTATGGACAATCCTATACATCATCTCGCATAGAAAGCATCATATCATAAAGGAGAACAGGTTATTCATTGGGATACAAAGAAGTATCTGGATTTTCCTTTCCTTTTCTTATCATATTTTCCATAAATTTTTTCCCTCTGTCCAGATCGCCTACTAAAGATATTGCTTTTTTTGGACATTCAATAATACAATTAAAGCAATGGATACAAGGAGAAACAGAATTCCATATGATTGAATGATTACTATCTTGTTGTAAATGACATACTGGACATAGGGTTTTACATTTCCCGCATTTTATACATTCATCCTCGGCAATTACTATTCTAGGGTACCTCTTTTCGTGCCAAACTTTTTCCTTGAATATGATATTTGCCTTTAAGTATGTCTTTCTACTTTGATATTTGAGGTGTTTTGATTGATCCTTTAGAGAATCCAGATGAGAAAGTTTAACTCGCCTTACAAGCTCTTCAATGGTAGAATACAATATATCTTCTGATTGATCTTTATTGTATTCTTGTTCCCAAAAAGCTCTTGTCATCCGATGAGAAGCAGATACTTTCATACCTGCAAGAACCTTTCTCCCGCTTTTTTTAAGTAAATTCCCTGCTTCTTCAAGAGCAATACCAGAGTGAATACCTCCATAGGTTACAAAGGGCACTGCTAATTTACCCCATATACCTAAGGGTTGAGGTAAGTTTTTAATTAAATCATGAACATGGTATTGTAGATGATGGGCGTATACAGGGGATCCGATAAATAAGATATCATGTTCCGTGATAGTTTCCTGTAAAAATCCTTGTTTATCACTCTCTAAGAAGTATTTTTGGTTTCCAGCGATATTCATAAGTTGGCTAACTATACCATTTTTTTCAAGGCAGGATTTTAAC
>JBFNEZ010000209.1:0-6712 GCA_040797825.1 Thermotaleaceae bacterium
TATATATATAGGACTAACTTTCTATAGGTTAGAATATGTCAACAAAGCCCTGAAGATACTATCTTCAGGGCTTATTTTATTTCAATTTCAATCGAGGTGATGAATTGGAGACTACATATATGCAAAAAGCTTTAACCTTAGCAAAACATGGATTAGGTTATGTAAACCCCAATCCCCTTGTCGGTGCAGTAATTGTTAAGGAGGGACGAATTATCGGTGAAGGCTACCATGCACAATATGGCCAAGACCATGCAGAAATTCATGCCTTTAAGCAAGCCACAGAAGATGTTAAGGGTGCCACCCTCTATGTCACCCTAGAGCCCTGCTCCCACTATGGCAAGACACCTCCCTGTGCAAAAGCAATTGTGGAAAAAGGAATTAAAAAAGTTGTCATTGCTATGACAGATCCCAATCCCCTGGTGGCAGGAAAGGGAATCCAGTTCCTTCAGGAAGCTGGCATTGAAATTTGCACTGGTGTTCTGGAGAAGGAAGCAAAAAAGCTCAACGAAATATTTATAAAGTATATTACAACAGCTCATCCCTTCTGTACCCTCAAAACAGCTATGACCCTTGACGGCAAAATCGCTACTTCGAGAAGAGATTCAAGATGGGTTACTGGTGAAGCTGCCAGAGAAATTGTACATCAGCTGCGACATCAATATAGTGGGATTATGGTGGGTATCGGCACCATCCTGGCAGATGATCCCCTGTTGACTACACGATTAAATGGAACATCAGGGAAAAATCCTATTCGGATTATTCTTGATAGTACAGGAAGAATCCCCCTTCAGTCCAAGGTTCTTCAGTGCAATCAGCATACAAAAACCATCGTTGCCGTAACAGAAGAAGCAGATAGAAATAAATTAACAGCCATCGAATCCTCGGGGGCAGAAATTATCTTAACGCCTACAAAAGACCAGCAAGTAGATTTAGCTTATCTCATGAAAATATTGGGAGAAAAGAAAATAGACAGCATTTTGCTGGAAGGAGGGAGCAGCCTTAATTATTCTGCAATTTGTGCAGGAGTTGTAGACAAAGTCATTGCCTTTATTGCTCCAAAAATTATTGGCGGTGCCTCAGCGCCCACCCCTATTGGGGGAGAAGGTATTCAAAAAATGGAGGATGCCATTTCACTAAAAGATATAACCGCTATGAAGATTGGAGAAGATCTAATGTTAGAGGCTTATCTAAGAGAGGGGGTGTGAGTCCATGTTTACGGGACTTATTGAGGAAATCGGAAAAATTCAGTCTGTACTAAAAGGAACCAAGTCTGCAAAGCTGGTTATTCAAGCCCAGCAAGTGCTGGAGGGCGTTCAGTTAGGAGACAGTATTGCCGTTAATGGCGTGTGCCTAACAGTAACTGACTTCATGTCTACTCGTTTTGCTGTAGATGTTATGGCGGAAACCATGAATAAAACCAATCTTGATAGTTTGGTTTCTGGCAGCAGAGTGAATTTAGAAAGGGCTTTAAGGATTGGAGATCGATTAGGCGGTCATCTGGTCAGTGGCCATATTGATGGTGTGGGTCATATTGAGGATTTTTTAAAAGAGGACAATGCGGTTTGGGTATCCATTACTGCTCCTTCTCAAATCTTAAAATATATTGTTCCTAAAGGTTCTATTGCCATAGACGGTATTAGCCTCACCGTAGCCTATATAGATGAGAAGAAATTTAAGGTATCCGTGATTCCCCATACCAAGAATGTGACAACCCTCTTATCTAAAGCGCCTGGTGATAAAGTGAATCTAGAATGTGACATGATTGGTAAATATATAGAGCGTTTTTTATCTTTTAAAGAAGCACCTATTCCTGAAAGCAGGATCGATATGACCTTTTTAAAGGACAATGGTTTTTTGTAGCTTTTAATATTGTAAGGAGCATTTCTTTCATTATTTAAATAAAACGGGGTGAGATTATGTACAAATTTCATAGTGTTGAAGAAGCCTTAGAGGATATCAAAGCAGGTAAAATGATCGTGGTTGTGGATGACGAAGACAGAGAAAATGAGGGAGACTTATTAATGGCCGCAGAAGCTGTAACCGCTGATACCATTAATTTCATGGCAAAATATGGCCGGGGTTTGATTTGTATGCCCATTACAGGTCAACGGCTTTGTGAGCTGGATATTCAACAGATGGTAAACTGCAATACCGATAGCCATCAAACAGCCTTTACCGTGTCTATTGATGCTTTAGAAACAACCACAGGTATCTCTGCCCATGAGAGAGCCCATACCATTAAGAGAGTCCTAGATTCAAAAACCGTATCAACTGATTTCAAAAAACCAGGCCACATTTTTCCCCTAGAAGCGAGGGAAGGGGGAGTATTGACACGGGCTGGACATACAGAGGCTGCTGTTGATATGGCAAGACTTGCAGGTTTTTATCCTGCTGGGGTTATCTGTGAGATTATGAATGAAGATGGGACCATGGCCCGAATTCCTGAGTTAATGGAGTATATCAAAATTCATGATTTAAAAATTATCACCATTGCCAGCCTCATTGCCTATAGAAGAAAAAACGAAATTCTCGTAGAGCGCGCAGCAGAAGCAAATATGCCCACCAAATATGGAGATTTTCGAATTATTGGTTATGTGAATAAGGTAAATGGAGAACATCATATTGCTTTGGTGAAGGGTGATGTTTCATCTGAAGTGCCTATACTGGTAAGGGTACATTCTGAATGTCTTACAGGAGACGTTTTTGGCTCTATGCGCTGCGACTGTGGAGAACAATATGCTGCAGCTATGGAGCGAATTGCCCAGGAGGGACAGGGAGTACTGCTCTATATGCGGCAGGAAGGGCGAGGAATTGGTTTAATTAACAAGTTAAAAGCCTACGCCCTTCAGGATCAAGGTATGGATACTATCGAAGCCAATCTGGCTCTAGGTTTTCCAGAAGACATGCGGGACTATGGCATTGGCGCTCAGATATTAACCGATCTAGGCGTGAAGAAAATTCGTCTGATGACGAACAATCCTCGAAAGCTTTCTGGTTTGACAGGCTATGGATTGGAAATTGTAGAAAGAGTTCCTATACAAATGAATCACAATGAAATCAATGCTTATTACTTAAAAACAAAAAAAGAAAAATTGGGACATCTATTAAATTCTATGGAGGTAAAGGGATGAAAACATACGAGGGAAGCTTAGTTGCACAGGGATTAAAGTTTGGAATTGTCATTGGTCGATTTAATGAGTTTATCGGGAGCAAACTACTTGCTGGAGCGCTAGACGCCCTAAAACGTCATGGAATAGAGGAAGGCAATGTTGAAATTGCATGGGTTCCGGGAGCTTTTGAGATCCCCTTGGCTGCAAAGAAAATGGCTAAGTCTGGAAAATACAATGGCGTGATTTGCCTGGGTGCTGTTATTAGAGGATCTACTCCCCATTTTGACTATGTATCCAGTGAGGTAAGCAAGGGAATTGCCAGTGTCTCCCTTGATACAGAACTTCCTGTAATTTTTGGGGTACTGACCACAGATACCATTGAACAGGCCATTGAACGGGCTGGAACAAAGGCAGGAAATAAAGGCTTTGAAGCTGCTGTTACAGCCATAGAGATGGCCAATCTTTTAAAAGTTCTATAATTGAGACAAACTTCAATGAATAAGAACGGTGAGAGCCATCTTTTTCCCCCATAACTTCATGAATCCTTTATGCAGGGAAAGGTACCCTCACCGTTCTATAAATTGGATATGCTTTAAAACCGTAAATCTATAGATTTATATTATTTTTTCTCCTTGATATCTTTCTCCGCCAGCATTGGGCATTATATTGTATCTTTCTGTCCAGAGGGTTTTATATTTCAGGGCTTGGGAATGAATACTGTCTAGGCTATCAATGGTTTTTATTACCTTAGCAGGCATTCCCACCACTAAGGAGTTTGGTGGAATAATTTGGTTTTCTAATACTACTGCTCCTGCAGCAACAATACTTCCTTTTCCAACCACTGCTCCATTAAGGACAACTGCTCCCATACCAATCAAGCAATGATCTTCAACGGTACAGCCGTGTAAAATAACACGATGACCTACTGTCACAAAGTCTCCTACAATGGTAGCATGATCATCAGCCACATGGACTACACTGTTATCTTGGATATTGGTATAACGCCCTATTTCTATCCTATTTACATCTCCTCTTACCACGGTATTGTACCATAGACTGCTGAATTCCTTCATGGTCACATCGCCTATGAGCTGCACCCCATCAGCAACAAAGGTTTTCTCGTCTAGTTTTGGATATATTCCTTCAAATTCTTTTATCATCTGTGCATCCTTCTCCTTTACAAGACTTTTTAATATATATTCCCCTATCCATTCTATTTCAATCTACCATATTCCTTTGGAAAACTTTGTAAGTTTTATATTTTCTCTGTTGAAAGGTCGCTGCTTGTCCTATATAATAAGAGAGGGATATCATTCTCCCCTTCCTATTTATATGGTAATCAATAAGAAAAGAAAGGAAATATCTATGGGTTATTTTATTGGTTTTTTATTCTCCTATTTAATTGTATATGCAGTAATCCCATCCCTTCAAAAACTATCCTTAAAAATTGATTTTGTAGATAGGCCTACTGAGAGAAAAATCCACAAAGAACCGGTTTCATTATTAGGCGGTGTTGCCATGTTCTTTGGTTTTTTTTGCAGCTATATTGTCTTTTTAAGACCTCTAACCATAAAATCTATGGCAGTTCTAATTGGTTCATTCTTAATTTTAGCCATAGGTATCGTAGATGATTGGTACAAAACCCATAAAAAAGAATTTCCAATACTGCCTCGCTTTGTTGTTCAAATCGCTGCTGCTATCTTGGCCTATTCTGCTGGTATTGTATTCTACGGTTTTACCAATCCCTTCACCAATGCCTATATATTATTACCCACTTGGCTTCAATTTGTACTAACAATTACTTGGATTTTCGGGGTTACCACAGTCATCAATTTCTCCGATGGCATGGATGGCCTTGCTGGAGGCATTTCAGCAATTTCTGCTTCTACTCTCTTTGTCGTTGCTTTATCTAAGGGACAACTGGATTCTGCCATGATTTCCATCCTCATTGTAGGTGCTGCTCTTGGATTTTTGAGATATAATAAGTATCCTGCGCAAATCTTTATGGGCGATTCTGGTGCCAACTTTTTGGGTTACCTTCTCGCTATTATTTCTTTAGATGGTGCCTTTAAACAAGCCACCCTCATTTCTATCGCCATCCCTGTATTGGCCTTAGGCGTGCCTATTCTCGACAATATCTTGGTTGTTTTCAAACGTTTCTCAGAGGGTAAACCTATTTATAAGGCAGACAGAAGTCAAATCCATTATCGTCTTTTGTCGGCAGGTCTCAATCAAAAGCAAGTGGTTACCTTTCTATATTTGATTAGCGTTTGCTTCAGTTTAAGCTCTATTATCCTATTGTTGCTCAATGTATAGCCTTATTTTATTATAGTTGACAGTTCTCAAGTAAGATTATGCTAACTCTACAAGATGTCCCTTTACCAGACTTCAAGATGAAAGCTGCTGTTCTAGAACAGCAGCTTTCTATTTTTATTTTATTTCTCTTCCAAGGGCATCAGCACCAAGAATAGCTGCATAAACCCCTTCCACAGTTATCTCAAAGGGCATATTGTAAATGGTTTCTCCCTCTGCACAGGTAGCCTTTGCAACATTCATAATGTCTTCTTCTTTTATTTCTTTAATGCCCATTTCTGCCAATGTAGTAGGCAGACCTACGGATTTACAGAACCGTATTATCCTCTCAATTTCTTCTAAGGAGCTGTTCTCCAAAACCAATTGGGTAATGGTACCAAAGGCTACCTTCTCTCCATGATACAGGTGATGACATTCCTCTAAAACAGTAAAACCGTTATGTACGGAGTGGGCAGCCGCCAATCCTCCGCTTTCAAACCCTATGCCGCTAAGGAACGTATTTGCTTCAATGATATTCTCAACAGCCTTTGTTGCAACTTTTTGCTCTAGGGCAAGCTTGGCCTTTAATCCATCCTCTAAGAGAGTTTCATAGCAAAGCTTGGCAAGGGCCTGGGCAGTCATGGTAGATTTGCCTCCTGGCATGTTATTGGCATTGGATCGACCTGCTGCCCGGGCTTCGAAATAGGTAGCTAGCGCATCTCCCATTCCTGCTACTAAAAGCCTAGCTGGAGCCTTGGCAATAATACTTGTATCTACTAGCACTACATCTGGATTCTTAGGAAGAACCAGATATTCACTGAATACACCCTCGTCAGTGTAAATAACGGCTAATGCACTGCATGGCGCATCCGTGGAAGCAATAGTCGGAACAATGGCCACAGGAATTCCTTCGTAGTAAGCTACAGCCTTGGCTGTATCTAAAATCTTTCCACCACCAACACCTACAATCACATTGCATTTTTTTGCCTTACAGCTTTCCCTCAATCGGTTGATCTCATTTTTAGAACATTCCCCATTGAAGGTTTCAAATACCAGTTGACTGGAGCTTCCCTTGAAGCTCTCACGGATAGGTTCTTCAACTCGCTTTAACCCTGATGGACTTACGATAAAAAAGAATGAATCTCCTAAAGATGCCATATGCTGAGAAATCTTTTTTAATTCTTCACTTCCCTGAATGTACTTTCCTGGCGAAATAATAATATTGGCCATAGCTATTCCTCCTTCATTTCCTTAATTAAGTAGATTTTTCTACTTTCATAAGAATTATTCTACATTGGTGAAAGATATCC
>JBFNEZ010000210.1:0-6652 GCA_040797825.1 Thermotaleaceae bacterium
ATTTTTTTCCTAGGTACTTATTTAGACTTATAAAAAAATAAAAGGTTCCATAACGATGGAAAAATTCAGAAATGGATCATGATTTTTTCATCGTCATAACCAGCGAAGAATGTTAGAACCCTTTGATCCTTACATAAAAGGGCTTTTACCAATTTAAAAGAAATAAATGCCAATTCGGAAGCCAAATTGCCCTTTTTAAACCCAAATTAGAAAAAATTGTTGAGGATATAGGTATAATACCAATAGATGGAAACAACCCCAAGAGATTATGAAATCAGAAAGGGGCAAAAATGTTCTCGGGACTAAAGTCCTATCTATATATTGGAAAGTTTGGGAATAAAATACTATTCTCCCTGCTTTTTATTGAAAGAGACAGAAGTGTAGTATACAATATGTAGGCAGGATATAGGAGCAGACAAAAAATAATTTGGAGGATTGTACATGAAAAAAATATTAGTAATGATTTTGAGTATTTGCTTGATAGCGGCTGTTTTAGGAGGATGCGGTACAACGGAAAAAGTAGTTGAGGCCATGAAATTTGAAGATGGCGGCTTTGCAGTAGGCTTTCCTGCAAAACCAGAGCTGGTACAGCAAACTGCTAAAACCCCAATAGGAGATATTGCCTTTAATATGTATATCCATGAAAAGAAAGATGTTGCATATACCGTAAGCTACAACGATTACCCTCAAGAGTTCATAGATAGCATAGAGGATATGGAAATGTTTTATGAAGGTGCAATCGGTGGTGCAGCCAAGAGTGCCGATGCAACAGCTTTAGAGCAAAAAGATATTACATTAGGCGAATACTCTGGAAAAGAGATAACCTATGAAGGCGTTTTAGAAGGAGAAGACTTTAGCATGTTTCAAAGAGTATTCCTTGTTGGAAACCGACTTTATCAAGTGAATGTAACTGGAACGAAAAAAGGAATCAAAATGGAGGATGTTCAAAAGTTTATGGATTCATTTGAACTTATAAACAATTAAATGAATATTTTGTGACCAATTTCAAATCCCCCTTGTGGGGATTTTTTCTATATTTAAAGCCCTAATGCCAATACAATTCCGATATAAGCGCTCCAGTATTTTAGGATTTCTCGTAGTGGTTGGAAACCTTGCAACTCGAATTGGGCAGATACATATTTTAAAAAAATCGCTGCAAGAAGCAGCATAGCTGGGATTCATCTAAATCCAAAAAGAATCCTTGACAAAATAAAAGGAGAGGATATAATAAAATTAACAATGTTAATTTTATTAACTATGTTAATAATAATGCGAGGTGAAGTTATGAAGACCTTAATTGTATTTGGCTCAAAATATGGAACTACTGAAAAATGCGCAAAGATGATTCGAGAAAACTTAGATGGAAAAGCAGATTTGGTTAATTTAAAAAAGCAGACAACTGTTGAAGTCAATAGCTACGATACCATATTAATTGGAGGCTCTATTTATGCAGGGAAGCTTCAACAAGAGGTAAAGAAATTTGTAGATGGATATCATAAAACCCTAGAGAATAAAAATGTGGGGCTCTTTCTTTGCTGTCAGGAGAAGGGAGAAAAAGCAAGGGCATTTATGAACAACAATCTTCCCCGTTGGATTGTTGAAAAAGCTTTTGTGAAAGAAATATTGGGTCATGAAATATATTTAGAAAAAATGAACTTTTTTGAACGATTTCTTATGAAAGCTGTATTTAAAATAAAAAAGAATTATTCAAAGCTGGATTTGACGGCGATACAAAGAATCGGGGAAAAAATAAAAGCAAAGGATGCAGTAAATGAATAAAAAAGAAATACAAAGACAGCGAATGAGGACTTACTTTATTAACGGAGCCAAGGAGATTATAAAAGAAGAGGGGATAAAGGGTCTGACGGTGCGAAAGGTGGGAGAAAGGGCTGGATACTCCTATGCAACGATCTACAATTATTTTAGTGATCTAAATACGTTGCTGGCGTACTGTATGTTGGATTTTCTAGAAGACTGTTATCACTATATGCTGAATTTTAAAATAGAGACAGAAGATAGTAAAAACCAGCTTATAGCCTATGAATTGGCTTACTTCCGTTATTTTGCAGAAAATCCAGATATGTTTCAGATTATCTTTATAGAGGAGCTTGGAAAGCCACCTAAGGAGCTAATGAAGGAAAATACCTTGCCCTCTGTAGGTCTTCTTTTGAGAGAAAGTCTAATAAAGTGTGCACAAGAGGGTTACATTGCAGAAGAGAAAATTGAACTGTTGGGAGAATTGATAACCGCTTCACTGCATGGGAAACTGTTATTATTTATAAAAGGGAGAGACGGCAGTAATCTGGAGAACATGATTTCCTTGATTGAGAAAGAGATGGCCTTTCTTCTCTCACAGGCTGGAGGATAAAAAATGAAGAAAAAAAGAATATTAACAGGTGCATTCCTGGTATTGGTAATTTTATCTACGTTGGTTTATTTGGGTATTGATAGTAAACTACGGGAATTAGAAAAAGAAATAAGTCAAATAAAAATTCAAGAGATGGATTTATCAGAAATAGCAGATGGGATTTATATAGGAGAATATGCTATGAATGATTTTTTAGGAGCAAAAGTAGAGATAGAAGTTAAAAATAACCGGATAATAGATATTCATCTAATAGAACACAAACATGGTAAAGGAAAAAAGGGCGAAGAAATTGTTCAGCGGGTTCTCAATAGTCAGCAGCTTCAGGTAGATACGATCTCAGGGGCCACAGGAAGCAGCAAGGTTATATTAAAAGCAATCGAACAAGGACTAATACAGTAAGCGTACTGAGACAAAAATTAACAAATAATGGTGGATATCCATTGACAAGGATAGGGTCTTGGTTTATAATAATTTTTGTAATTGAATGAAAATAGAGTGAATTGTCAGGTGCCTCTCTTGGAGAGGAGAATAGGAAATCGGGTTAGAATCCCGAACGGTCCCGCCACTGTAACCGTGGAGCCCCTTGCAATGTGCCACTGTTTGTTTTAAAATGAATGGGAAGGTGCGAGGTCAGCGAAGATACGGAAGTCAGGAGACCTGCCTGATAATGAAATGCTTTTATGTGAATCATGGTAAAGTTCACGGTCTTAGGATCGTGGGCTTTTTTTATTACAAAATTATAAGGGGGAACAAGGTATGACCTTATTAGAAAGTGCAAGAAATGGAATCATCACCACAGAAATGAAGCAAGTGGCCATGAAGGAACGGGTAAGCGAAGAATTTATCCGCCAGGGAGTTGCAAAGGGAGAAATCGTTATCTTGGGAAATAAAAACCATAGGAATGTGAGTCCCATTGCTGTGGGCACAGGGCTATCCACGAAGGTAAGTGCCAGTGTAGGTATTCACAGCACCAGTGGAAGTATCACAGAGGAAATTGATAAGATTGTAACGGCTGTTGCGGCAGGAACCGATGCAATTATGGATTTAAGCATATGCGGGGAAATCGATAGTATGAGAAAAGCTGCTTTAGAGGCTACAGCAAAACCTATCGGCACCCTGCCTCTTTATCAAGCCATGGCGGATGCCAAGAAAAAAAGGGGTTCATCCTTAAAGATGACTGTAGATGATTTGTTTGAAGTCATTGAAAAGCATGCGGCAGAAGGCATTGATTTTCTAGCTCTCCATTGTGGGACTACTATGGATATTATAGAAAGGGCAAAAAGAGAAGGTAGAATCGATCCCTTGGTGAGCTTTGGCGGTTCTCATTTAGTTGGCTGGATGGTTCAGAATAATGCAGAAAATCCTTTGTTCGAGGATTTTGATAGATTGTTAGAGATTGCAAGAAAGTATGATGTAGTTCTCAGCTTTGCCGATGGGATGAGACCAGGCTGTTTGGCAGATTCCTTAGATGGAGCTCAGGTCCACGAGCTGGTAATATTGGGTGAGTTGGTAACAAGGGCTAGAAATGCAGGGGTGCAGGTGATGGTAAAGGGGCCAGGCCATGTTCCTATTGACCAGATAGAGACTACGGTTAAGCTGCAAAAAAGCCTTTGCAAAGGAGCGCCTTATTTTGTATTTGGACCTTTGGTAACGGATAGTGCTGTAGGCTATGATCATATCAGTGCAGCCATTGGTGGTGCCATCAGTTCCTATGCAGGAGCAGAATTCCTATGCTATGTAACACCAGCAGAGCATATAGGATTACCTAATAAACAACAGGTACATGATGGGGTCATTGCAGCCAGAATAGCTGCCCATGCGGGAGATTTAGCAAAGGGAATGGAAAGCGCCATTAAGTGGGATTTAGAAATGTCTCAAGCAAGAAGAAATCTGGATTGGGAGAAGCAAATGGAGTTGGCCATTGATTCCGATACAGCAAGAAGAATGTGGAAAGAAAGAAGCAACGATTTTTCTTCAGAATGCAGTATGTGCGGAAAATATTGCGCCATGAAGATTGTATCCGAGTTTCTAAACAATAAAAAAGTGGGTTAATTGGGAGGAAAAAAAGATGAATCAGATTATAGAGGCAAGAGCAGGCAGAATAACCGAGGAAATGGAGAACGTTGCAGCTTTAGAGCAGGTGGATGTGGAATTCGTCAGAAAGGGAGTTGCAGAAGGCAGGATTGTAATCCCTAAAAATAGATTAAGAAATCGTTCTAAATTATGCGGCATCGGAGCAGGGTTAGATGTGAAGGTAAACGCCCTCATTGGTACCTCCAGTGACAGGGATCAAATGGAAATGGAAGCAAAAAAGCTGAAGATCGCTGAAGAGGCAGGATGCCATTCCTTTATGGATTTAAGTACAGGAGGCGACATTGATGGTATGAGAAAACAGACCCTTGCATTGGCCAATGTGGCTGTAGGCTGTGTGCCTGTCTATCAGGCAGGGGTAGAGGCCATTGAGAGAAGAGGAAGTCTTGTAGATATGACATCCGATGATCTTTTTGAAACCATTGAAAAGCAGGCAGCTGATGGGATGGACTTTATGGCTGTTCACTGTGCTTTAAATTTTGATATTATTCATACCCTCCAAAAAACAGGGAGGGTTACGGATGTGGTAAGTAGGGGAGGCTCCTTCTTAACAGGATGGATGCTTGCCAATCAGAAAGAAAATCCCCTCTATGAAGAATTCGATAGGCTCCTGAAAATCATGAAAGCCTATGATGTAGTATTAAGCATTGGAGACGCCATCCGACCTGGCTCTACAGCAGACTCACTGGATCAAGCCCAGATAAAGGGATTAATGGTAGCGGGAGATTTGACCAAAAGAGCATTAGAAGCAGGGGTACAGGTAATGATAGAAGGACCAGGCCATGTTCCTTTAAATCATGTAAGAACGACAATGCAGCTGCAGAAAAAGCTTTGTCATAATGTACCTTATTACATATTAGGTTTCTTGGCTACCGATATAGCTCCTGGATATGACAATATCACTGGAGCTATCGGGGCAGCCTTTGCAGGGATGCATGGAGCAGATTTTCTTTGTTATCTCACCCCCGCAGAACATTTAGGACTGCCTAATGAAGATGACGTAAGAACGGGGGTCATCTCTACTAGAATTGCTGCTCAGGCAGCAAATATTGCAAGAAAAAGAGGCCATATTTTAAAAAATGAATTGGAGATGTCTAAAGGAAGAGTAGAGATGAATATAGAGAAGCAGATAGCCAGTGCTATTAATTCTGGAAGGTTGCAGGAAGCTATTCAGAAACAATCTGGAGATAGTCATGACTGCAGTGCTTGTGGAGATGATTGTGCCATGGCAGTAGCGGCAAAATACTTTGGAATTGCATAGGCCGAAGGAGAGAAAGGGTGACGGATCATGGATATGAAATTAGAGCAAATCATTGAGGGGATAGAGCCAAGAAGCAAAAAATGGGCACAAGAGGCCAATGCTTATCTGAAGAATCTAGCCATTCCCCAAGGAAGTTTAGGGGAGCTATTGAATATTGCTGAGCAATTGGCCAGCATTCAGGAAACCTTAAAACCCTCTGTAGCAAAAAAGGCGGTTGTTGTTATGGCAGGAGATCATGGGGTGGTGGCAGAAGGGGTGAGTAATTTTCCGCAGGAGGTTACTCCTCAGATGGTATCTAACTTTGTGAAGGGCGGTGCCAGTATCAACGTCCTTTCAGAGGTGGTTGGCGCAAAGGTGGTCGTAGTGGATGTGGGTGTAGCCGTAGACTTAAAAGAATTGGCAGAACAGGGCAGCATTCTATCTTATAAGATAGATTATGGCACAAAGAATATGGTCAAGGGACCAGCCATGAGCAAAGAACAGGCCCAAAAAGCCTTAGAAGTTGGAATCGAAGTGGTTCGTAAAATGATTCAAGAAGAGGGAGCACAGTTGGTGGCCACAGGAGACATGGGAATTGGGAATACCACTCCCAGCAGTGCTATTTTAGCGGTAATGACAGGAAACCCCGTGGCTGAGGTTACTGGTAGAGGTACAGGCATTGATGATGCTGGATTGAAAAATAAGATTGCTGTAATTGAAAAGGCCATAGAGGTCAATGAGCCCGATAACAAAGATCCCTTAGATGTATTGTCCAAGGTAGGGGGATATGAGATCGCTGGTATAGCAGGTGTAATTTTAGGTGCGGCCTATTATAAGGTGCCTGTTGTCGTTGACGGTTTTATCTCCACAGCCGGAGCCCTTATTGCCAAGGCCTTCAATGAAAATGCTGTAGATTATATGATTGCCTCCCATAAATCTGTAGAGGCAGGCCA